>CACEZK010000006.1 GCA_902564025.1 uncultured Pelagibacteraceae bacterium | reverse complement strand
TAGAATTGAAAATATAATTAAAAGATATTCAGATCATATAAGTATTCCAATTTATGTGAGTGATGGCTCTGAAAAAAAAGATGAAAAAATTGATTCTGTTAATTCTGCGTCAGCTATTTGGACGCGACCTAAAAATAAAATTACTAAGGAACAATATAAAGAGTTCTATAATCACGCAGGACAGATGTTCGATGATCCTTGGATGACATCTCATTATAAGGCTGAAGGAAAAATTGAATATACTGTATTAAATTTTATTCCATCAACTAAACCTTTTGATCTTTATGATCCAGCAAGAGAAAACAGGCTTAAACTTTATGTTAAAAGAGTATTCATCACAGACAATTGTCCAGAACTTATTCCTCCTTATCTTCGTTTTCTAAGAGGTATCATTGACTCGGAAGATCTTCCATTAAATATAAGTCGCGAGATGCTTCAAAACAACCCAGTTGTTACGAAAATAAGATCATCTCTAGTTAAAAGAACAATTTCTGATCTCAAAAAAAAGATTGATAAAGACAGGGAGTCGTATGAAAAATTCTGGGAAAATTTTGGTCCAGTACTAAAAGAGGGAATTTATGAGGATTTTGAGAGAAAAGACTCAATTCTAGAAATATCATTATTTAAGAATTCAAAATCAAAAAAACTCATCACATTAAATGAATACATAGAGTTAATGGATAAAAAACAAAAGGATATTTACTTTATGACTGGTGATAGTTATGAAAATATAATCAATAATCCAAGTTTAGAGGGCTATAAGTCAAGAGATATTAATGTGCTTATATTGGATGACCCTGTAGACAGCTTTTGGACTTCGTCAACTCCATCATATCAAGGGAAGAGTTTTAAATCTGTTACAAGGGGAATGGATGATCTGAATAAAATTGATGGAGATAAAAAAGATGATAAAAATGAAAAATCTGTTGAGCCACTTATTAATCTAATAAAAGAAAAATTAAAGGAAAAAGTTAAAGACGTTAGAGTGTCCTCAAGACTTACAGATAGCCCTGTATGTCTTGTAAGTGATGAAGGGGCAATGGACCCTCAGCTTGAAAAAATACTTCAACAGCACAATCAGCTCAATCAGGGTCTTTCACTTAAAGTTATGGAAATCAATCCTCAACATAAACTCATAAAAAAACTTGCTAAAATGAGTAAAGATAAAGCATCAATTAGTGAAGTAGAGAATATTTCAATTTTACTGTACGAACAATCTAAGATTCTTGATGGTGAAAAGCCATCAGATCCTGTTGAATTCTCAAAAAAACTCATCGAAACTATCACTACATCGATAAATTAATTCTAAAATTAAGACTCCAATCTATAAAATAAAATCGCTATAATATTTCAAAAATAAAAAAAGGGTTATTCATGAAGTCACTAATAAAATTTTTATCAATAAAATTGTTTGCAATATTTTTTGTATTTAACGTTAATGCTCAGGAGTTTAACGACCTCGAGACGTATTCTGGGAGTATAAATGGAGCCTACAATATTGCTAATCTTCCATTGCTTCCAGGAAATTGGAAGGTGGATGACTTAGAAAAATCTGGCAGTGTACAATCAGGTAATTTTTATGTGTATGCTACTTTAGTGCCCTCGGATGTTGATGAAGACGTGAGAAGATATAATGATATCATTACATATGCATTATTAGGTTCAAAGTCGGAGGAAACATCCTACAGAAAAACTTTTTTTGGATGTGAAGGTGGATTTAATGCTCAAGAAGGTTCAATAGTTAATATTAATACGCGCGGTTCTGGAAATTTTGAAGAAACCTGTGCGGTTGATCAACCTGATTTTGGAAATATGAATTTTTTCTATACAGATTGCAGCAATGTTTGTGTTGAAGTAGGCATTAATCTTGAGCGTGAAAAATACAAAAATGACCGTAAAAGTTTTGAAGCGATGACAACACAAATATTCGATACTATAAGAAAAACAGTTGGCGGCCAGTCAGTTTCAATGGACTTTATGTCAAGTTATATGAATTGAACCTATTGATTGGAAATATTTTTGTAAACATACTGAAGTATTCCTCCTGTTTTTAAATAGTCTATTTCTGTTGAGGTGTTTACTAAAAGCCTTAAGCGATGTGTCTTATTTTTTCCATTTGAATAAATAATAAGCATTTTAACATCCATCCCAGGTGATATATCATTTGACAAACCGGTAATGGTTATTCTTTCGTCACCTTTAAGACCTAGAGATAGTCTGTTTTCTTTTTCCATGAACTGAAATGGAAGTACCCCCATGCCAATAAGATTTGATCTGTGAATCCGTTCAAACGACTCTGCTATTACTGCTTTAACTCCTAGTAGCTTCGTTCCTTTTGCTGCCCAATCTCTTGACGAACCCATTCCATAGTCTTTTCCAGCAAATATAACAAGAGGCGTATTAGATTTTTGGTATTTTACTGAGGCATCGTAAATCGTCATTTGCTTATTAGAAGGATGATGAATCGTAATTCCTCCTTCAATATCTTTCACCATTTCATTTTTTATTCTAATATTTGAGAATGTACCCCGCATCATGACTTCATGATTCCCACGTCGAGCACCAAAGGAATTAAAATCTACTTTATTAATTCTATTTTTGGTTAAATATATACCAGCTGGTCCATCTTCTTTTATGGAACCCGCAGGACTTATGTGGTCTGTAGTTACGGAGTCTCCAAAGAGTGCTAAAATTTGAGCATTCTTTACATCATTTATATTATTCTTCTCAAAATCTAAATTTTCAAAATATGGTGGGTGTTGAACGTAGGTTGATTTCTTATTCCATTTATAAGTTAGCCCACTTGGTGATTTAACTGAATTCCATTTTTTATCTCCCTTGAATACATTTTTGTATCTTTTCTTATACAAATTTGAATTAATAATTTTACTAATTATTGATTTTATCTCTTTTGATTTTGGCCATATATCCTTTAGGTAAATTTCTTTATTATTTTTACCAATACCAATTGGGTCCTTTGTTAGGTTAATTTTTGTTGATCCTGCCAATGCATATGCAACAACAAGTGGTGGCGATGCCAAATAGTTTGCCTTCACAAATGGATTAATTCTTCCCTCAAAGTTTCTGTTACCTGATAAAATGCCGCTTACAATTAAATCATTACTTGTAATTGCCTCAGCAATATTTTCATCTAAAGGACCAGAATTACCAATACACGTCGTACATCCAAATCCAACTAAGTTAAATCCTAGCTTATCAAGATGTTTCTGAAGTCCAGACTTTTCGAGGTAATCAGTTACAACCTTAGAGCCTGGTGCAAGTGAAGTTTTGACCCAAGGTTTAGTTTTAAGACCTAATTCATATGCTTTCTTTGCTAAAATTCCAGCGCCTATCATGACACTTGGATTAGATGTGTTAGTACAGCTCGTAATTGCAGCAATTGCAACATGACCATGATCAATTTCGAATGTCTCATTTTTTACTGAAGATGAATTTTCAACTTTGTCATTACCAAATTCCTTCTCGAATGAACTAACAAATTGATCCGCAACATTTGATAATAAGATTTTATCTTGTGGTCTTTTTGGCCCAGCTAAACTTGGTTCTATACTTGATAAGTCTAATTCCATTGTTTCTGAATAAACTCTTTTATTTTTCTTATAATCCTCCCAAAGTCCTTGAGTTTTAGAGTATTTTTCGACAAGTTTAATCTCATCCAAAGGTCGTCCACTAACTTTTAAAAAATTTATTGTTTCTTGGTCAATTGGAAAGAAACCGCATGTTGCACCATATTCTGGCGCCATATTTGATATAGTAGCTCTATCAGGAACAGACATCTCTTTAAGTCCTTTACCATAGAACTCTACAAATTTTCCAACTACGCCTTTTTTTCTTAACTGTTCTGTAATTGTTAATACCAGATCAGTAGCTGTAATACCTTCTTTAATTTTACCTTTTATTTCAAATCCTATAACTTCAGGAACTACCATAGAGATTGGTTGACCCAACATTGCTGCCTCTGCCTCGATTCCACCAACTCCCCACCCAAGAACAGATAAGCCGTTAATCATTGTTGTGTGACTATCGGTTCCAACAACAGTATCAGGATAAGCTAAGGTTATATTTTTATTTTTTATTTTTTTCTTTTCAAACCAAACAGTTTTAGCCAGGTATTCTAGGTTTACTTGATGACAGATGCCTGTACCAGGTGGAACTACTCTAAAATTATTGAAAGATTTTTGTCCCCATCTCAAAAATTCATATCTTTCAATATTTCTTTTATATTCAAGATCAACATTTGCTTTATGGGCAGTTGCTGAGCCATACTTATCAACCATAACAGAGTGGTCTATTACAAGATCAACCGGTGATAGAGGATTAATTTTTTTAGGATCTCCATTTTCATTTTTTATCGCTGCCCTCATTGATGCAAGATCAACCACTGCTGGAACACCTGTAAAATCTTGCATCAAAACACGTGCAGGCCTAAAATTAATTTCTTTACTTACTTTTTTATCAGACTTCCATTTTTCAAATTCTTTTATATCACCTAATTCTACTGTTGAACCGTCCTCATTCCTGATCAAGTTTTCTAGAAGAATTTTTATTGAGAAAGGAAGCGAGGATATGTTTTTGAGACCATTTTTTTCTGCTGCTTTAAAACTGAAATAGGTATAGGTTTTTTTTCCTATTTTTAGTGTTTTTTTTGTCTTAAAGCTGTCGTACATAGAGGTTTACTGCTGCTATATTTAGACTAATTTAACAAGCTATCAACATAAAGTTTATAATGAACGAACTAAAAACTGAGAATTTGAGCTGCAAAAGAGGAGAAAACGTTGTTCTCAATAATATTAATTTTTCTATTAAATCTGGCGAAACATTAGTTGTGAAAGGGCGAAATGGATCTGGAAAAACGACTCTTTTAAGAATTCTATCCAATTTTATTACATCTTACGATGGCAAGGCATTGTTTAACGACATAAGTATACTTGAAGACAATTTATACAATAGTAAATTTAACCTAATTGGCCAAAAGAACTCTTTAAAAGAAAATCTTTCCATAAAAAAAAATTTAGAGTTATGGGATATTCTTTTTAATGAAGTGCTTGATCATGAAAAACTACTCGAACATAACAATTTGCACCATTTTATTAATAGAGATGCTGGTTCCTTAAGTGATGGTCAAAAAAAGTGCATTTCTCTGCACAGACTTAATTATAAAAAATATGATTTATGGTTTTTAGATGAACCATTTGTTTATCTTGATGAGGTCAACACACACTTACTTATAGAAAAAATTAATCAATTTAATGAAAATATGGGAATAGTTATACTTACTTCGAATATCAGTTTACCAAAAAATTTTCATAAGGAAATTAATATCTAATATGTCTAACCTAATTAAAAGAGATCTATTATTATCTTTTTATTCAAGTGCTAATTTCTTTTTTACAGTATCTTTTTTTATCCTTGTTCTAATATTAATACCATTTGCATTTGGTACTCAGACTGATCAACTCAAGAATTTATTTAAAGGTGTAGTTTGGATCGCGCTAGCTTTATCAATCATTATAACGGTTGATAGAATTTTTAATGCCGATTATGAGGATGGTAATTTAGATATCATTATGCAGAAAAATAAGACGATTGAGTATTTAATAATCAGTAAATACATAACACATTGGTTTATTTACTGTCTTCCACTTTTAGTAATTCTACCAATATTGAGTTTTCTATTTTATTTGGATTATTCAGAGACCATACAAATATTTATAAATTTATTCATAGGCTCGTTCGGTATGGTTTTCATTGCAAATTTTGTGAGCGCACTAACGCTTGGTGCCAGAAGAACAATTTTTTTGAAAGCAATTATAATGATACCACTATTTGTGCCTTTTATTATTTTTGGCTCTGATGCTGGTTCTTGGCCAATTTTATTGGCATTATCAATGCTTTCCTTTGTCATCTCTATATATGTAACTGCATATGGTCTGCGTCTTTATGGAGAGTAGGCAATACTTCAAGTCGATATATATATTAAGAAATGTACATTAAAATTAAAAATAACCATATTGAATTTATCAGGTCTGCTAATCCATACCTGATTTTTGCAACAATATTTGCATTTGTTATAGGCTTATATTATTCACTTTTTCAATCTCCTCCAGATTATATTCAAGGAGACTCGATGAGGATTATGTATATACATGTTCCCTCAGCATGGTTTGCACTCATGACTTATTCAATTCTAGCTGGTTCATGTGTTCTTTGGTTCATAACCCGAAACCCCCTTTTTAATGTTGTTGCAAGATCAATTGCTCAAGTAGGAATGGTATTTACACTAATGTCACTGATAACTGGAAGTATATGGGGCAAGCCTACATGGGGTGTATGGTGGGTATGGGATGCGAGACTAACTTCTATGTTAATATTATTTTTTCTTTACATCGCTTATATCTTTCTTTGGCAGGCAATATCAAACAAGGAACTTGCTTCAAAAATATCAGCAGCACTAGCAATAATAGGTTTTATCAATATACCAATAATTAAATTTTCAGTTGATTGGTGGAATACTTTGCATCAACCTGCTTCAATTTCAAAACTTTCTGCACCAAGTATTGATGTAAGTATGCTAATTCCATTATTTATAATGACAGCTGCCTGTTTTTTATTTCTAGTAACAGTATCACTAATTAGGCTCAGACTTGTTCTGATTGAAAATAAAATGATAAGGAACAGCAATTAATGAATGAATTATTAGATATGGGTGGATATGCAATCTTTGTTTGGTCTTCATATGGTATTTTTTTCTTTTCCTTAATTATATTTTTTTTAATCAATATATTAAATCTAAGGAAATACGAAAAAATTTTTAATAAAACAAAAAACAAAATTGAGTAGTTTAGTAAAAAGCAGATTAATTAAATTTCTCTTAAGTTTAATTATTGTTTCAATCGCAGTATTGATAATTATTTTTAACTTAAGAGATAATATTATTTATTTTTATGGCCCGACTGAACTTTTAAAAAATTCAGATAAACAAGGTCAAATAATGAGGTTGGGAGGCCTTGTATCAGTAGACTCTTTTCAAAACGAAACTGATAGTGTTTTTTATTTCAGTATTACTGATGGCAAAAACGAAATTGATGTGAAATATGAGGGTATTCTGCCAAATTTATTTGCTGAGGACAAGGGAGTTGTAGTTGAAGGGGTTTATATGAATGATGGTAGATTTATTGCAAACAAAGTCTTAGCTAAGCATGACGAAAACTACATGCCTCCTGAAGTCATAGAAACGCTTAAAAAATCAGGCAAGTGGCAGGGTGAATGAGTTTATATTTTTTTTATATTTCAAATTTTTTACTACTTCTTTGTCTAACTGCATCACTTTTGCAGTCTAGTAAAATTATAAATAATAAAATATTCACTAGACCTGGTTTAATTGCGCTAGCCTACGTACAGTTAATTTCAATACTGTTATCATTTTTAATTCTAATTTATCTTTTTCTCATTTCAGATTTTAATTTTGATTTAGTTTATTTCAATTCTCATTCAGAAAAACCACTAATATATAAATTTTCTGGTGTTTGGGGAAATCATGAAGGAAGTATGCTTTTATGGATATTAATTTTGGTCTTGTTTAATTTTTTATTTGCCCTTTCGAGAAGAATTTCAGAGAGGTTTAAAGAGATTACAGTTGCGATACAGAGTATAATGATCTTTGGATTTGTCGCATTTTTATTTTTTTTATCAAATCCATTTGTATTAAATCAAAATAATTTTTTTGACGGGATTGGTTTAAATCCTATTTTACAGGATCCACTCCTAGCAATTCATCCACCTGTGTTGTATGTAGGCTATGTTGGTTTTTCTCTTGTGTTTAGCTTAGCTATTGCAGGTCTAATTACAAAAGAAGTTGACCAGCAATGGGCTTCAATTGTTAAACCTTGGGTTTTTTCTGCATGGGCATTTCTCACAGCTGGGATTGCTTTGGGTTCATTTTGGGCTTATTACGAACTTGGCTGGGGAGGTTATTGGTTTTGGGATCCAGTTGAGAATGCATCGCTAATGCCTTGGATAGCCGCAACTGCATTAATTCACTGTGTGTTGATTCTTCAGAAAAGAAATGTAATGCAATCTTGGACTATTATTTTATCCATACTTACATTTTCATTGAGTTTAGTTGGAACATTTCTTGTCCGTTCTGGAATTCTAAATTCAGTTCATACCTTTGCTAGTGATCCCGGAAGAGGTCTATTTATTTTATTATTTATTTTTCTTATACTTGTCTCTTCTTTTAGTTTATTTGCATACAACTCTGAAAAAATTAATAAGACAAGTAGTATGGGTTTGATCAGCAGGGGTACAGGCATACAGGTAAATAATTGGCTTTTGATAACCATTTTAACGATTGTTTTCTTGGGTACCATGTACCCTCTTGCGACTGATTTATTACTTAATAAGAGCTTAACTGTTGGGCCAAAATATTACTCAACGACTATAGCCCCAATCATAATACTTTCCCTTTTTTTTATGTTTATATCTCCACGTTTGGGATGGGCTGACACAAAACTCTATAAAATAATAATTCAATTGCGATATCTCATTATTACATCATTAACTATAACATTGATAATTAGTCTATATTTTGAATTATTTAACTTGACTGAAATTTTAATTATCTTTTTTAGTTTACTTTTAATAATTTCTTCTATGACAGCTAGTGTAAACTTTAATAAGCAAAATATTTTAGTAAGAACTAATTTAGGCCAAAATCTTGCACATGCTGGATTTGGTATCTTGATGATGGCAGTTGTGAGTAATGCTGTGTATTCTGAGGAACGAATTTATAATGCTAAAGTTGGAGATAATTTACAATTGCAAAAATATATTTTTAGTTTTGATAAAATAGAGCAAGTTGAGGAAAGCAATTATAATTCACTAAAAGCATATTTCCTTATGAAAAAAGATGGGAAGTTAATAGATACATTTACTCCTGAAATCAGATTTTATTCAAATCCGCCTACAATTACTTCAGAAGCAAGTATTTTGCACAAGTTTTTTTCAGATATTTATCTTGTCATGAATGTTCCTCAAGATCAGCAGTCAATAAGTGTCAGAATGCATATCAAACCTTTTATGACAATACTTTGGTTAGGTACATTAATGATAATCATTGGGGGGATTATATCTGCTTCCATAAGAATTGGACGTTTGAATGAAAAGTAATCATCTAAAATTTTTACCTTTGATCTTAATAATATTGCTAAGCTTATTCTTATTTTTTTCTTTAAATAATGACACCTCAAAACTTTCAAGTCCTCTTGTTGGAAAAAAAGTACCAGAATTTTCATTACCAAATCTTTTTGGACAGGAAGAGCTTACAAATTTAGACTTAAATAGTGAAAATCCAATTTTATTAAATGTTTGGTCTTCTTGGTGTATACCATGTCGAGCAGAACACGACATATTAATGGTTTTGTCAGAACTGTATGAAGTGGAAATATTTGGTTTGAATTACAAAGATAATGATGAAGAAGCAAAAAATTTCATAAATGACCTTGGAAATCCATTTGTCAAAATCGGCTCAGACAACTCAGGTAGAACTTCCATTGACCTGGGAGTTTACGGAGTTCCCGAGACTTATATTATTGCCAACGGAATAATAATTTATAAACATATTGGCCCAATTCATATGAATGAGATGGAAGAGAAAATTCTTCCAATAATTAGGGATAATTGAGTTATGACTAAGATAATTAAGATATTTTTACTCCTTTTTTTACTACAAAATAATGCCATAGCTGAAGATCCAAGGGCAATTGAGCTTTTTAAAGAGGTAAGGTGTCTTGTGTGTCAGGGTCAAACAATACACGAGTCTAATGCAGAACTAGCAGAGGATATAAAAAAACTTATTCGTGAAAAAATTAGTCAAGGTGAGACCGATCGTCAAATCAAAGAATATTTAGTTGAAAAGTATGGCGATTGGATTTTGATGACACCACCATTTAACAGTCTTACTTATATATTATGGTCTTTTCCATTCTTCATAATGATAATTGGAGCTTTTGCAATTTATAGACAAAAAAGAGGCCATGCCTAATTTTCGACAATTTGTAGATATCTTTTAAACAATTTGTAATTTTATATTATAGTGCAATAAAAAGAGGTGTTTATGAAATCAAAAATTTATGCATTTTTACTATTTTCCTTTTTAGGTCTAAATTTCACGTTAGCAGGCGGAATAGAAGATGATGCAAAAGACTATGAGGATGTTGAGCTTACAACAAGGGAAGATATTTCAGAATTCCAAGAATTACAAGAACCATTATATGAAAAGCTTGAAGAAATAACTGCTGATGGATGTGATGGTGAAGGTAACGTTGTTAAATGGTCAGGTGGATGTGTAACTTGGTCAGGTGGTTATTTACAAGACGGTGAAGAAGCCGATAATTTTGTAAGATACGGATCATAAAAATCTTTTTATGAAAAAATTATTTTTTACAGTTTTAATTTTAATATCCTATGGATTTAGTTCTCAAAGTAATGAAGAAAACATGTGGTCTTTTTCATTAGGTCAATTTGATGTAAATGATACAGTTGACTCATCAGAATTAAGATTTGAATATTTGTATGGGAATAACTTTTTAAAAAATAATTATGATCTCAAACCTTTCTTGGGTGTTATGAGAAACGGAGATAATGGAAAATATATTTATTCAGGATTAAGAAAAGATATTGAAATTTCAGAGAAATGGTTTTTTACTCCAAGCTTTGCGTTGGGATATTATGATCGAGGAGATAGTAAAGATTTAGGATATAATCTTGAATTTAGAAGTCAGATTGAGTTTTCATATAAACTTAAATCAAGTCGAATAGGATTTAATTTAAATCACATATCCAATGCAAGCATTGGTGATATTAATCCTGGGACAGAAAGTGCGACGATCTCACTCATAAGACCTTTTTAATTTTTAATAAAATTATTAGAAAATTGCTCAGGATCAAAATCAATAAGATCACTGATTTGCTCACCACTACCAATTGCTAAAATTGGTATTTTTGTTTTGTTGGAAATTGATACTAGTGTTCCTCCTGCTGCATTGGAATCAAATTTCGTCATAATAATGCCAGTAATTTTCGTAAATTTATTAAATTCTTCCACTTGTTTTAGGGCATTTTGCCCTGTTGTGGCATCAATCGATATTATTGAATCATGAGGAAGTGTTTCATCGTGTTTTTTAAGCACTCGGTCAATTTTACCTAATTGATCCATTAAATCAGTTTTGTTCTGAAGTCTTCCAGCTGTATCGATTATAACTACGTCAATATTATTTTTATTTGCATATGCAATTGACTTATAAACTACACTTGCTGGGTCAGATTTGTCAGCATCTCTTACAAAGTCCGTTCCTATTTTATCAGCCCATTCATTTAATTGTTCTGCAGCCGCTGCTCTAAAGGTATCAGCAGCAACCAACAGAACATTTTTTTTCTCTTTTTGAAATTGATTTGCCAGTTTTGCAATTGTTGTAGTTTTACCTGAACCATTTACGCCTACCATTAATATAACGTAGGGTTTTGCGTTATTTTTATAGTCAATTTTTTTTATATTTGTTGATACAATTTCATTTATAATTTTACTCAGAGATGATTGGATTTCTTCCAGCGAAGGGGCATTAGAAAATTTTTCATTTGCTAATTTTGATGTAATGAGTTCTGATGTTTCAACATCAATGTCAGAAGTAATGAGAAGATCTTCAAAATCCCTTATTGTATTTTGATCAATTTTTTGATTTGCAAATACTTTTGCTAGGCCGGATTTTAAACTCTTAAACAATTATATTTCCAATTAAGCCTTCTTGACGCTTTCCAGTGACAAGCATTTTTATTATTTTACCCGCTTCAAAATTGTCATCGAGACAGACCTTTGCAAATGTATCTGATCTACCTTGATTTTGACTCTCAACAATAAGGTTAATCTCTTTATTTTTAAGCTTATCGTAGTGCTCGGTAATCTTTCGCTCGCCAATATTTCTGAGTATTTTTGCTCTTTTTTTTATAATTTTTCGATCTAATTGAGGCATTCTAGCGGCGGGCGTTCCATCTCTTGGTGAAAATGGAAATATGTGCAAAAAAGTAATATTACATTCATCTATAAGATGCACTGAATTTAGAAACATTTCCTCCGTCTCTGTTGGAAATCCAGCAATTAAATCTGCGCCAAATACAATATCAGGTCTAACAGCTCTGATGCGCTCTATTGCATTAATTGCATCTTCTCTTGAATGTCTTCTTTTCATTCTTTTTAAAATCATATTATCGCCAGCCTGCAGAGATAAATGAATATGAGGAAGTAAACGTTTCTCACTACCGTAAAGATTTATTAATTCATCATCTATTTCTGCGATATCAAGTGATGACAGTCTCAGTCTGTTAAGTTGAGGCAACCTATTGAGAATAGTTTTTACTAACTTTGACAATGAAATTTTTTTCTCAAAATCACTGCCGTAGCTTGTGAGATCAACGCCAGTTAGCACTATCTCCTTGTAGTTCTTCTCTAGAAGTAACTTTATTTGTTTTATAATATTTTTTGGATCCACACTTCTTGAATTTCCTCGTCCATATGGAATAATACAAAATGTACACCTATGATCACATCCATTTTGTATTTGTACAAATCCTCTTATTCTGTTTTTAACTTCACTTATAATCGGTGAAATTGCCTGTTCATTTTCGAATATATCTCCTACTAAATTTACGGGCTTATTACTTTCTCTTATAGTTTTATAGGTTGAGGATTCTAATTTTTCTTTATTTCCAATGATGGAGTCAACTTCGCTCATTGCTTCAAAATCTTTTTTATGTATGTGTGCAGCACAACCAGTAAGAACGACTTGACTTAATTGATTTTCTTTTTTTACTTTTCTAATTTCATTTTTCAGATCAGCGATAGTTTTATTTGTAACAGCGCAACTATTAATAAAAATATGGTTCTGAAGATTGTTATCTTTTGCGTATTTTCTTATAACTTCAGACTCATAAAAATTCAGTCTACATCCGTAAGTTTTAATTTCTGGATCTTTCATTACTTATTTGATTTCGATTTTTTAAATATAGAGCAAATGCAAGAACTTCATACAATATATGACTCATATGATAGATAAGAGGCAATTTAATAAAATTATAAAGCCATTTATACCTTGGAAGTTGAGACCATATCAGTAAAAAAGCATCGATTCCCTCTAATATCTTTCCATCATGTTTGGCATGAAGACGTCTTATCAATTGACTTGGTTCTTTTGAGGTTTCCTTTTCAGCAACTTCATTTTGAGTAACATCGACCCAATCAATAACATTATTAAGTTTCCTATAGTGGTTTATTTCAAACCTACAGATACTGCATGAGTTATTAAAGTATATTTTAGTATTTTTTTTAGAATTTTTATTTCTCACAGCTTATATTTATCAGTAAAATTTATCTCAGTTGGACCAGTCATAGTAATATTATCACTACTTTTGTAATATATTTCTAAATCGCCCCCTGGCAATGTTACAGTCACGTTATTTTTTATCACTCCCATTTCAACTCCTGCTACAGCTGTTGCGCAAGCAGCCGTACCACAAGCATTTGTTTTTCCTGCACCCCTTTCCCATACGTTTAGTACAATGTGATTATCACTTTTTAACTTTGCAAAACTCACATTTATTTTTTCAGGAAATAAACTATCGTTTTCAATTAAAGATCCAAAACTTTCAACATCATATTTTTCGATTTCATCATCAAAAAATATAATATGTGGATTACCAATATTAACTAAAAATGGTTTTTTTAGCGTAAGGTCTCTGATTGAAAAATTTATATCTTCTGGATCGACATCTTTAGTTAAAGGTATTTCATTCCATTTGAATTTTGGCTTGCCCATATTTACACTAACTGTGACATCATCAATCTTTTCACATGTGATTGTTCTCTCACGTGTTGTTAAGTTTATTTTCTCACTCTTTGTTTCTTTCATTAAAAAGTTTGCAACACAACGCGAACCATTTCCACAGGCATCTATTTCACTTCCATCTGAATTAAAAAATTTAATCAGTGGATCGCTGTTATCTTGTGACTTTCTAATCATGATTAGTTGATCGCAGCCAACCCCGTCTGTTCTGTTACAAATTAATTTTATTTGTTCTTCTGATAAATCAAATTCAGATATTCTTTGATCAATAACAACAAAATCATTTCCAAGGCCATTCATCTTTACGAACTTAAACTCGTGCATAAACACTTTATATTGAGCCAATTTTGATTTTTCCAGTAAATAAGAAATTAAATGAATCTTGACATTAACTTACTGAAGTAATAAAAAACTCACGTTTTCCGTCAGAAATATTATTTCTGCGGTGCCATAAATAAAGGTATCGACACCAGTCAGCGAGTTTCGCCCATTGGTGCACTACCTGCTGAAGGAGAGTTAATTTTGTTTGAAAACCTTAGTAATCGGTTTGAGGAAATATTTAAGAGTTTAAAAAGGACAGGTTCTATTGATGAGGCCTCTCTCGATAGTGCAATGAGAGATATTCGAAGAGCTCTTCTTGCAGCTGATGTTGCATTACCAATTGCAAAAAAATTCATAGAGGATGTCAAAAAAGAGTCGATCGGAAAGGAAATCATTCGATCAATAACGCCTGCGCAAATGATAACAAAAATTGTGAATGATCAATTAATTCAAATTTTAGGGTCAGCTTCACCCGAATTCCAAATAAACGATAATCAAGTTTCATCTTATTTATTTGCAGGACTTCAAGGTTCTGGCAAGACAACGACTGTTGGTAAAATCGGTAATTATCTCAAAAGTAATTACGATAAGAAGATTTTATTTGTTTCATTAGATACCACAAGACCAGCTGCTTTTGATCAGCTAAAAAAACTTTCTGAGTTAATTGATGTAACAATTTTACCCAAACTCGAAAATCAAATGCCTATTGATATTGTATCAAGAGCAAAACAATTTGCTGAATTACAGGAAATTGATTGTGTTTTATATGATACAGCGGGGAGAATGAATGTTGAAGAAGGGCTAATGAGCGAATTGAGTTTGCTTGAAAAAGAAATTAACCCTCTAGAAACGATACTTGTTTTAGACAGCCTAACTGGCCAGGAGGCGGTGAATGTTGCAAGCGATTTTGCAAAAGCAATCAATATTACAGGCTCTATTCTTACTAGGATTGATGGCGATGCTCGAGGTGGGGCCGCATTAAGCATGAAGTACATTACTGATTGTCCAATTAAATTTATGGGAGTTGGGGAGCAAGTCGATGACCTTGAAAAATTTCACCCAGAGCGAATTGCCAATCGTATTCTTGGAATGGGAGATATTGTAACCTTAGTTGAAAAAGCTGCTGAAACTGTTGATCAAGAAGATGCCGAAGAAATGGCCAAAAGATTACAAAAAGGAGAATTTGACCTCGATGATTTACTTAGTCAAATCAGACAAATGAAAAAAATGGGTGGCATTTCGGGTATGATGAAATTCATTCCTGGACTAAGTAATATGAGCGATAAGATCCCACAAAATACTAATCCTGACAACTCAATCGCTCAACAAGAAGCAATTATTCTCTCAATGACAAAATACGAGCGAAGCAAGCCAAAGATAATTAATGGATCAAGAAAAAAAAGAATAGCGGCAGGGTCAGGGACTTCAGTATCCGAAATAAATAAAATTCTAAAACAACATAGAAAGATGTCAGACATGATGAAGAAGTTATCTAGAAAAGGGGGAGGATCAATTGATCCAAATATGTTAGCAGGCCAACTTGGAAGTGGCATGCCGAGTGATTTTTTTAAAAATAAATTTTAATTATTAACAAATAAAAGGAGAATAAAATGGCGTTAAAAATAAGACTATCGAGAGCAGGTTCAAAAAAAAGGCCTGTATACAGAGTTGTAGTTGCAGATTCAAGAAGTCCGCGAGATGGTAGATTTATTGAAAAGGTAGGATTGTACAATCCTCTTTTACAAAAAGATAATAAGGATAGGATCCAACTAAACTTAGAGTCAATAAAAGAGTGGATTTCTAAAGGAGCAAAACCAACAGATAAGGTTGCAAGATTTTTGGGAGAAGCCGGCGTAATACCAATGCCAGCACAAGGCAACAATCCTAAAAAAGCTCAGCCAAAAAAGAAAGCACAAGAAAGATTAGCCGCAGCAGAGGAAGCAAAGAATCAGCCTACTCCTGAAGCTCCAGCAGCAGAGACTTCAGCAGAGGAAGCTCCAGCAGCAGAGACTTCAGCAGAGGAAGCTCCAGCAGAAGAGACTCCAGCAGAAGAGACTCCAGCAGAGGAAGCTCCAGCAGCAGAAGCAAAAACTGATGAAGCTCCAGCAGCAGAAGCAAAAACTGATGAAGCTCCAGCAGAAGAGACTCCAGCAGAGGAAGCTCCAGCGGAAGAGGAGAAAAAAGACTAAGCTTATTAATTATGTCCCAATTGATAGTTATTGGAGAAGTAAGAGCAGTTCACGGTTTAAAGGGTCATTTCAAGATTACATCATATACAGAAACGCCAGACGATGTATTTAGATATGGTCCCTGTAGACTTGGGAATAAATATTCAAATATCACTCTTAAAAAATTGAAAGAGTTAAAAACTGGTTATATTGCTAGTTGTGAACAAATTAAAACAAGGGAGTTGGCTGAAAAAATTGTAGGGCTTACAATAGAAATCGATCAATCGTATTTACCAGCAATAAAAAAATTAAACCAATACTATTACCATCAATTAATTAATTTAATTGTAAAAACTAATGATGGAAAAAATATTGGAAAAGTAATATCTGTTCAGAATTACGGATCATCGGATTTACTAGAAATAAGAAAAAAAAATGCTAAAGACTACTTTATTCCAATAAGTGAAAACACAATAAAAAAAATTGATCTTATAAAAAAAATTATTATTACAAAAAATATCAATGACTATATAGGCTAGTAATGTATCGAGTAAAAATTATCACACTTTTCCCAAATAGTTTTCCTGGACTTTTAAATACAGGAGTCGTGGGTAAGGCATTAAAGAAAAAAATATGGTCATTAAAAACAATTGATCCGAGAAAATATTCAAAAGGTAATTACAAAAAAGTAGATGATACCACAGCCGGTGGCGGTCCTGGTATGGTTTTAAAAGCAGATGTAATCGGGAAATCTATTGATGCTTGTTACAAGAATATAAAATCTAAAGATAGTTATCCAATGATATATTTAAGTCCTCGCGGTACTCCTTTAACTCAAAGTAAAGTAATTAATTTTTCAAAGATGAAAGGAATTAATATTCTCTGTGGTAGATATGAAGGCATTGATCAACGCATACTCGATTTCTATCCTATTGAGGAAATAAGTATTGGAGACTATATACTGGCGGGCGGTGAAATAGCTTCCCAGGTTTTAGTGGAGACAATAGTGAGACTGTTGCCAGGAACACTTGGTGACATGAAGTCTGCTAGTTCAGAGACCTTCTCAAAAGACCTTCTTGAATACCCTCAGTATACAAGGCCTAAAAAATGGAAAAATTTGACAATTCCAGACATATTGCTCTCTGGAAATCACAGAAATATTAGTGAGTGGCGCTTAAAACAATCTGAAAAACTGACACAGAAAGTTAGGCCAGATTTATGGAAAAACTACAAAAAAAGCAAGACAAGGAAGAAATAAAGTATTAAAACACGGTGCGAGGCTACCATGAACATCATAGAACAATTCGAAAAAGACCAGATAAAGTCACTAGTTAAAGGTAAGAAAATACCACAATTCCATCCAGGAGATACAGTAAGAGTGAATGTTAAGGTACGTGAGGGTACACGTGAGAGAATACAGGCATTCGAGGGCGTTTGTATCAGAAAGAAAAATAGAGGTCTAAGTTCTTCATTTACAGTTAGAAAAATTTCTTTCGGTGAGGGCGTAGAAAGAGTATTTCCAATCTTTAGTCCGTCTATTGACTCCATCTCGATTGTAAGAAGTGGACAAGTCAGAAGAGCTAAGCTTTACTATCTTAGAGATCTAACCGGTAAGAAAGCAAGAATCGTTGAGAGAATTCGAAAGAAGCAACCAGATCTTGCTAGTTTATATATTGATGAGAGTGAAGAAGTTGTAGAAGAAGAAATTATTGCTTCTGATGAGCCTGCTCAAGATGAGAATGTTGAAGTTGCAGCTGATGCTTCGCAAGCTGAGGAAAAAACAGAATCTGAAGTAGATGAGATTGCTCAAGAACAAGTTCCTGAAGATAATGCTGAAAGTTCAGAAGAATCAGAAACAACAAAAGAATAATTACTTCTTTTTCGTTTTTTTGTTAATCAAAGTTATTTTATGAGTGCTCCAAAGACATTATACGATAAAATATGGAATGATCATTTAGTTTCGGCAAATGAAGATGGAACATCAATCATTTATATTGACAGACATCTTGTTCATGAAGTTACAAGTCCCCAAGCATTTGAAGGACTAAAAATCGCAAAGAGATCAATTAGAAAACCTAATTTTACATTAGCCACTGCTGATCACAATATTCCTACAACAAATAGAGATGAGGGAATATCAGATCCAGAGTCTAAGTTACAGGTAGATACTCTTGAAGAGAATTGTAAAGAGCACGGAATTACTTTTCTTTCTATGTCTGATAAAAGACAGGGCATAGTTCATATTATCGGACCGGAGCAAGGTTTCACACAACCAGGAATGACTATCGTTTGTGGTGATAGCCATACGTCAACACACGGTGCCTTCGGTGCTCTTGCATGGGGAATTGGAACTTCTGAAGTAGAACATGTTCTTGCTACTCAAACATTGGTACAAACTAAAGCTAAGAATATGCAAATTAATATACAAGGTGAACTGCCGCTGGGTGTCACAGCAAAAGATATTGTTTTAAAGATTATTCAAACAATTGGAACTGCTGGAGGCACTGGGTATGTTATTGAATACACAGGTGATGCGATCAAATCCCTAACAATGGAGGGAAGAATGACAGTTTGTAACATGTCAATTGAAGCAGGAGCAAGAGCTGGTTTAATCAGTCCTGATGAAAAAACAATTGAATACTTAAAGGGTAGACCATTTTCTCCAGCAGAAAATGAATATCAATCAGCATCAGATTATTGGTTATCGCTAGCTTCTGATGAAGGTGCTGCTTATGACAAAACAGTAAATATTGATGCAAGCGACATCATTCCACAAGTCACTTGGGGCACAAGTCCTGAGGATGTAGTTTCGATTGATGGATTGGTTCCAAACCCTGAGGATGAAAGCGATGAGACAAAGAAAAAATCAATGATTAGAGCTTTGGAATACATGGGTCTTGTTCCGAACACACCACTTAAAGAGGTTAAAGTAGATAAGGTATTCATTGGTTCATGTACTAATGGACGGATTGAAGACCTGAGAGCTGCATCAAAAATTGCAAAAGATAGAAAAGTTGCGGACCATGTAAATGCAATAATCGTTCCTGGGTCTGGTTTAGTTAAACAGCAGGCAGAAGAGGAGGGTTTGGACAAAATATTTATTGAGTCAGGCTTTGAATGGAGAGAGCCTGGATGTTCAATGTGTCTTGCAATGAATGCCGATAAACTTAAACCTCAAGAAAGATGTGCTTCCACTTCAAACAGGAACTTTGAAGGTAGGCAAGGAAGAGGGGGTCGTACTCATTTAATGAGTCCAGCTATGGCTGCTGCTGCGGCTATCAATGGAAAACTATCAGACAGTAGAGAGATATAATGGAAAAATTTAAAAAAATAGAAAGTAATGCAATTCCTTTACCAATGGTGAATGTTGATACTGATATGATTATTCCAAAACAATTTCTAAAAACAATTAAGCGAACAGGTTTAGGTAAAAATTTATTTTATGAATTAAGATATGATGAAAAAGATGCACCTATAGATTCGTTTGTCCTTAATCAAGATAAATATAAAGACTCTCAAATTTTGATTACTGGTAAAAATTTTGGCTGCGGGTCATCTCGTGAACATGCACCCTGGTCAATCTTAGATTATGGTATTAAATGCATCATCGCTTCGAGCTTTGCGGATATCTTTTATAATAATTGTTTCAAAAATGGTATTCTTCCAATCAAATTAGATGAATCTGAAGTAGCTAAATTACAAAAAGCAGCAGAAAACAGTCTTAGTTTTACAATTGATTTAGAAAATCAGAAGATTTCTTATTTTGATAAAAATATAAATCATGAAGTAAGTTTTGAACTTGATAAAGCCAAAAAAACTAGCTTATTAGAGGGTTTAGACGATATTGGATTGACACTAGCTAAAGTTAATCATATCTCTGATTTTGAAAATAAGCAAAAGTCAAGAACACCCTGGTTGTACAGCCAGCAAATAAAATGAGCAATTCTTATAAATTATTAGTCTTACCTGGCGACGGTATAGGGCCTGAAGTAATGAAGGAGGTCATGAGGGTTGCTAAGAGTATTGGTGAACTTAGTAAAGTTAAATTTGAGATAGAAGAGGACGATATTGGTGGATCTGCCTATGATCGCTATGGCACCCCTCTATCTGATGAGACTCTTGAAAAAGCTAAAAACTCTCACGCAGTTTTACTTGGTGCTGTGGGTGGAGAAAAATGGGATAATTTAGATTTTTCTCTTAAACCTGAACAAGGCCTTTTGAGAATTAGAAAAGAATTAGACTTGTTTGCAAACTTAAGGCCTGCTCTATGTTTTGAGTCAATGGTTGATGCCTCTTCTCTTAAACCAGACTTAGTATCAGGTCTCGATATATTAATTGTTAGAGAGCTTACTGGTGGTATTTATTTTGGTGAACCAAGAGGTATTGAAGATAAAGGTAACGGAAATCGTGTTGGAATTAACACTCAATCTTATAGCACTGAAGAAGTTAGAAGAGTTGCACGTATAGCATTTGAACTTGCAAGCAAAAGAGGTAACAGGGTTACTTCTTGTGAAAAATCAAATGTAATGGAGTCTGGAATATTGTGGAGAGAAGAAGTCTCTCATGTGCATGAAAATGAATATTCAAATGTCGAGTTATCTCATATGTATGCAGATAATTGTGCGATGCAATTAGTTAGAAACCCTAAACAATTTGATGTTATTGTTACTGATAATTTATTTGGAGACATTCTTTCAGATGAGGCGGCCATGCTCACAGGTTCGCTTGGAATGTTGCCCTCTGCTTCTTTGGGTGCAGTCGATAGTAATAATTTTAGAAAGTCTTTATACGAGCCAGTTCATGGGTCTGCGCCAGATATAGCTGGTAAAGGAATAGCAAACCCAATTGCATCTATTCTTAGTTTTGCTATGTGTTTAAAGTACTCATTCAATATGGACAAGGAATCAGATCTTATAAATAAGGCTGTAAATAATGTACTTGCCAGTGGCTATAAAACCGCGGATTTAATAGGCGATGATAACAAAAACCTTTCAACAGTTGAAATGGGTGATCAAATATTAAATCAATTAAAAGAAAACTTTTAAATTATGAATTTTAATATCGCTATAGTGGGTGCCACAGGAAATGTCGGAAGAGAAATGTTAAATATTCTCTCTGAAAAAAAATATGATGCGTCAAAAATATTTCCTGTAGCTTCTAGTAGAAGTGAAGGCATGGAAATTGGATTTGGGGAGGATAAACTAATTGTAGAATCTATTGAAAAGTTTGATCCTTCAAAAGTAGAATTGGCACTCTTCTCTGCAGGAGCTAGTACCTCAAAGGAATGGGCACCAAAGTTTGCAGAAAAAAACTGTATTGTTATAGATAACTCTAGTCATTTTAGAATGGAAGAAGATATTCCTCTGGTCGTACCTGAGGTTAACCCAAGTGATCTAAATAATTATAAAAAAAGAAATATAATTGCTAATCCAAACTGCTCAACAATTCAATTGGTGGTTGCCTTAAAACCATTGCACGAAATTTCAAAAATAAAAAAAGTTATTGTATCAACTTATCAATCTGTTTCGGGTGCAGGTAAGGCTGGTATGGACGAGTTGTTTGAGCAAACAAAAAATATGTTCTCTGATGATATTAAAGATAATGTTAAGTTTACCAAACCAATTGCCTTTAATGTCATACCTCATATTGATAAATTCATGGATGATGGATACACAAAAGAAGAATTAAAAATGAGACAAGAAACTCATAAAATTTTAAGTAGTGAGATCAGCTTTAGCGCTACATGTGTTCGTGTTCCTGTATTTATTGGTCACTCTGAAGCTGTAAATATTGAGTTTGAAAACAAAATTTCAGTAGAAGAAGCACGTGAAGCTATTAAAAATGCTCCTGGGTGCACACTGCTTGATGAAAGAGCTGATGGAGGTTATGTAACTCCAAAAGAGTGTGCTGGAAATGATGACACGTATGTATCGCGAATTCGAGAGGATACGTCTACAAAAAATGGATTATCTATTTGGGTAGTTTCTGATAATTTAAGGAAAGGTGCTGCTTTAAATACAATCCAAATCGCTGAAATGCTAATTGAGGAACATTTATCTAAATGAGACAAGATGTAAGAAAACCAAGAAGAAGCGTACTTTATGTTCCTGGATCTAATCCAAAAGCATTAAAAAAAAGTAGTACGCTTGATGTAGATGCAATTATTTACGACTTAGAAGACTCGGTAGCTGCAAATGCCAGAAATGATGCACGCACAGCAATTATCGAAATTATAAATTCTGGTGTAAACAAAAATAAGGAACAGGTGATAAGGGTAAATGCTTTAGATACTGATGATGGTAAAATAGATATTAAGGTCTTGGACAAATGTAATCCCGATGCAATATTAATTCCTAAAGTAAATGAAGCTAAAGATGTTAAAGCTTTTGAAAAATATCTTAAAAATAAAGAAACTAAAATTTGGGTTATGATGGAAACAGCTTTATCCATTGTAAACGCGTATGATATTGCAAAATCATCAAAATACTTAAAATGTTTTGTAATGGGAACTAATGACTTGTCTGCAGAGTTGGGTATAGAGGAAGAACTAAAAAGAACTGCATTAGTCACAAGTTTTGAGAAATGTATGATGGCAACAAAAGCCTACAAATTATCACTACTTGATGGAGTTTTTAATGATATCAGAGACGCTAATGGCTTTGAAGAAGAGTGCATCTATAGTCATGGTCTCGGATTTGATGGTAAAACCTTAATACACCCCGGACAAATACAAATATGCAATAAAATATTTACCCCTACGGCTGAACAACTAGATAAAGCAAAACGAATTGTTGCAGCCTTTGAGGATGCAAGAAAAAAGGACCCAAATGTTGGAGTAATTACGTTTGAAGGCAGTCAGATAGAGGAATTGCACGTAAATCATGCAAAACGAATTATAGAAGCAGAATTGCTTGTTTCAAAAGTTACAGAACTAGATCAATCAGAAGTTATACAAACTTCTTCAAGTAAATATAAAATTGGTAACTTTTTTGAAAATTTTAAGCTAGGACAAAAAATAATACACGCAACTCCACGGACAATAACATATGGAGATTGTGCACTTTATACAGCTTTATACGGTTCAAGGTACGCCCTGCACTGCTCGGATGAATTTGCAAAAAAACTCTCATTGGAAAAATCACCAATTGACGATTTTCTTTTATTTAACATAGCTTTTGGTAAAACTGTCCCAGATATCTCTTTAAATGCAATTGCCAATTTAGGTTACGCAGAGTGTAAGTTTTTAAAGCCAGCTTATCCAGGAGATACAATTAGTTCAACTTCAGAAGTGATTGGCATTAAAGAGAATTCAAGTGGAGAAAATGGAGTAGTCTATGTCCACTCTGTAGGTACTAACCAGCATGACGAACCAGTTATTGATTATAAAAGATGGGTTATGGTTAGAAAAAAAAATAGAAACCTAAATAAAGCGGAACCGTCTATACCAGAATTAAATAAAGAGCTTACAAGTGAGGAGGTTGTTGAAATTGCAAAAAAATATGATTTTGATTGTACAGGATATGATTATAAAGCCTCTGGCTCTGATCTTTGTTATGAGGATTATTCTATTAACGAAAAAATAAATCATATTGATGGTATGACAGTTGAAGAGGCTGAACATATGATGGCAACAAAATTATACCAGAACAATGCAAAAGTTCACTTTAACCATTTTGTTGAAAAAGGTGGCAGGTTTGGAAAAAGAATTGTTTACGGCGGTCACGTTATAAGTTTAACAAGAGCTTTATCGTTTAATGGACTTTCAAATGCTTTTAAAATTATTGCGATCAACGGTGGAACCCACGCATCACCGTGTTTTGCGGGAACAACTGTTTTTGCTTGGAGTCTGATTTTAGATAAAGTCGAAGTATCAGAATCATTAGGTGCTATTCGAGTCAGAACAAATGGAATTGGTGATGCGCAGGCTTATCAGTTTCAACACCAAGATAGTAACAAGCGTTTTGATCCGTCCGTTTTGTTAAGTCTTGATTATTGGGCTTTAATTCCAAGAAAAAAATAATTTACTGTCGTTTAATCACCGGCAATTTGTTATATATAAATATTACTAATGAGCAGTCCCTTATCACCACATTTGCAAGTCTATAGATGGCAAATTACATCGATACTATCAATTCTTCATAGAATAACGGGTATAGTTTCATCATTAGGTGTAATCATATTAATAATATTTTTATATTCAATTAGCGCTGGCGAAGAAACTTTCCAATTTATAATTTCCTTATCAGAAAATATTTTTATAAGAGCAATATTAATAGGTCTTACGTTTTCATATTTGTTTTATTTTTTAAACTGCTTAAGGCACTTATTCTGGGACGTTGGTATTGGGCTCGAATTAAATACTGCCAAATTGACAGGTTGGATTACTATTTTGTTTACTGTTTTGCTCACTGTTCTATTTTGGTTTTTAATTATGATTGGATATTAATTTATGTCTGCTAAAAATACTTGGAAACTTCATCGATGGAGCACGATTTTACTGCTACCACTCATTGCTTATTTATTTATAAAAATAATACACCTTTCCACTCTGCCATATAATTTAATTTTGAGTGAATTAAGCAACTTATGGGGTGTAGGGTATATATTGATTTTCACGGTCTTAGGATTAGTTCATATGAATACAGGTGTGCATGAAATCCTTGATGATTACGTTCACTCTGATGTGGTTAAAAGGATATTAAATGTAATAATTTCAATATTTTTTTTACTAATACTAATTTTTGTTTGTTTGTCTCTACTACTAATTTTTATAGGTTAACTTAATGAATTACGAAATTGAATATCATGATTACGATGTAGTTGTTGTTGGTGCTGGTGGATCTGGTTTGAGAGCGACAGTAGGTGCTGTTGAGAATGGTTACAAGACTGCTTGTATTTCAAAAGTATTCCCAACCAGAAGTCATACGGTTGCAGCACAGGGAGGCATCTCTGCTGCACTTGGAAATATGGGTGATGATGATTGGAGATGGCACATGTATGATACTGTGAAAGGCTCTGATTGGCTTGGGGATCAGGACGCAATTGAGTATTTGTGCAAAAATGCACCAAAAGCTGTTTTAGAATTAGAGAACTATGGAGTTCCATTTAGTCGAACAGAGGATGGAAAAATTTATCAAAGAGCCTTTGGAGGGATGACCAAAAATTATGGTGAAGGTACTGCACAAAGAACATGTGCTGCTGCTGATCGAACTGGCCATGCAATAATTCATACTTTATACGGGCAATCATTAAAACATGACGTTGACTATTATATTGAATATTTTGTTTTGGATTTATTAATGGTTGAGGGTGAATGCAGGGGTGTTGTTGCATGGTGTTTAGAGGACGGTAAAATACATGTATTTAATTCTAAACAAACAATACTAGCGTCTGGTGGATATGGCCGTGTTTATTTTTCTGCAACTTCAGCTCACACCTGCACAGGTGATGGTAACGCAATGGTTTTAAGAGCTGGATTACCTCTACAAGATATGGAATTTGTTCAATTTCACCCAACAGGTATTTATGGCGTTGGTTGTCTTATAACAGAGGGCGCAAGAGGAGAAGGTGGTTATTTAGTAAACAGTGAAGGCGAACGTTTCATGGAGAGATATGCACCATCAGCGAAAGACTTAGCTTCAAGAGATGTTGTGTCTCGTTCTATAACAAAAGAAATTTTAGAGGGTAGAGGCGTTGGCAAAGATAAGGATCATGCTTATCTACATCTTGATCACATAGACTCAGATATATTGGAAGAAAGATTGCCAGGAATTTCAGAGTCCGCAAAAGTTTTCGCAGGAGTTGATGTAACTAAAGAGCCAATTCCAATTATACCTACAGTTCATTATAATATGGGTGGAATTCCGACAAATTTTCATGGAGAAGTAATGAACCTCGAAAAAGGAAATGAAACAGTCGTACAGGGTTTGATGGCAGTTGGTGAAGCTGCTTGTGTGAGTGTTCATGGTGCAAATAGACTCGGATCAAATTCTCTAATTGATTTAGTGGTTTTTGGCAAAGCAGCAGCAGATAGAATAAATGACACGGTAAATAAAGATGAACCCAATAAGGAAATTCCAAGCCATGTAATCGATGAAGTCATTGCAAGGTTTGATAGTACACGATCTTCTGATGGGGATATTTCGACTTCAGAATTAAGGTCTCAAATGCAGAGAGTTATGCAGAAACACTGCGCTGTATTTAGAGATGATGAGATTATGTCTGAAGGAAAAAAACTCATCGAAGAAACTTGGTTAAACTCAGAAAATATTAAAATTAAAGACAAATCACTTATATGGAATACTGATTTGTTAGAAACACTTGAATATAAAAACCTAATTGCACAAGCTGTAGTTACAATGAACTCCGCACTAAATAGAAAAGAAAGTAGAGGGGCTCACGCTCGAGAAGACTATAAGGAAAGAGATGATAAAAATTGGATGAAGCATACAATGTCATGGCTGAACGATAAGAGTTGTGAACTGGATTATAGATCAGTTCACGAATACACATTATCAAATGAAGTTAAATATATTGCGCCAAAGGCCAGAGTTTATTAATGGTTCAGTTTAATCTTCCCGACAATTCTAAATTAACAGACGGTGATTATTACAAGTCTGAAAAAAGCAATGGGAATACTAAAAAATTCAAAATCTACCGTTGGTCTCCCGACGATGAAAAAAACCCAAGGATGGACACTTATGAAGTTGATCTAGACGATTGTGGTCCGATGGTATTGGACGCAGTTATGAAAATCAAAAGTGAAATTGATACTTCATTAACCTTTAGACGATCATGTCGCGAGGGCATATGTGGTTCTTGTGCAATGAATATTGATGGGACAAATACACTCGCTTGTACCAAAGCAATTAGTGATGTGAAAGGTGACATAAAAATTTATCCTCTGCCTCACATGCCAGTTATAAAAGACTTGGTTACAAATTTAAAAACACTCTATAAGCAATTAAAGTCCATCAAGCCATGGCTTATGAATAAGAAACAAAACGCAAACGATACTGAAAATATTCAATCAAGAAATGACCGTGAAAAATTAGATGGCTTGTATGAATGCATCTTGTGTGCATGTTGTTCAACTTCATGCCCAAGTTATTGGTGGAACAGTGACAAATATTTGGGCCCTGCAGTCTTGCTTCAGTCATATCGCTGGTTACAAGATAGCCGTGATGAGGAAAGAAAAGAGAGATTAAAAGAATTAGATGATACGTTTAAAGTTTATAGATGCCACACAATAATGAACTGCACTCAAGCTTGTCCAAAAGGTCTCAACCCCGCAAAAGCTATTGCTGGTATCAAACAAATGATAGCACAGCAGTAATTAAATTACTGTAAAATCAAAAAGTATACTTACCAACAGAACTGAAATAATAATTGTAACTACGATAAAATAATTAACCACTATAAATCTCAATGGCGGGTAGTTGATTAGGGGATTTTATGAAAATATTACGTACCCACCATTGAATTATACATATAATTGTAAAACTTTCTAATTAAACTCTAATAAGTTTGCCAAAATGACAGAGCTTGATTTCAATATTTCCTCTGGATTTTGACAACAAAACTGCCTTCATGCCAACTCTGTTCAATGTACTGTATTTGGTGACTGCTTTCTGCCCAATGAGGAAACTCTTTTCTGATTTGTCCACTTTTACCTGTTATGACCTCTACTTTGGGTATACTTCCTTGGTAAGCTTCGTAAATAAAGTCAGTGAATTCTTGATAAGCATCCTCAATTGTGAATCCATGAAGGTCAAGTTTTCTCATAATTTTCAAACATTGCCATTAGTTGTATTTAATCTAGAATATTTCATTATATGAAAAATTCTTATACTAAGCCTAATCTCGATACTAAGTATTTTGATGATTTATTCAACTCACTACCTTCAATGGAGAATAAAACAGTCGCTATAACAGGTACAACTTCTGGGCTTGGATTTTATGCTGCTGAGTCAGTAGCTAAGCTTGGTGCTAAAGTCCTACTATTGAATCGTCCTTCAACTAGAGCCGAGTCATCTTTAAATTTACTTAGACAAAATTGTGCAAATGGAAATTTTCACAGAGTGGATTGTGATCTACAAAGTTTTGATTCGGTAAAAACTGCATTTCCAAAAATTAATGAAATATGTAGCGATGGCCTTGATGTATTATGCAATAATGCGGGCGTAATGGCTCTTAAAGATAAAGCTACAATCGACGGCTTTGATGTACAAATGCAAACTAATCACTTGTCCCATTTTCTTCTAACTAAATTATGTATGCCCTTACTAGAAAAAGCATCACAATTAAGGGATGAAGCAAGAATAGTTAATCATTCTAGTATTGCACGCTTTCAAACAAAAAGACTTAAAGAAAAATTTCTTGAAAAAAAAGGTGGCAACTTAGGTGGAGATGGAGGTAATTTGATGTTTGGTGGTGGCCGATGGGAGCGTTATGCCCAGACAAAGCTTGCTAATGCTGCATTCACTGCATGTTTGCATGAAAAGTTGCAAAAAAATAATTCAAAAATTAGAGCGATGGTTGCTCATCCAGGTCTTGCAGAAAGTGATTTACAATCTACAACAGTAGATGATGGCGGAATGGGCAGTTTTTTTACAAAATATTTAATGAAGTTTGGGCAGTCTGAAAAAGATGGAACGTTGGGTCTCCTAAGATGTATTGCAGATCCTAAAATTAATTCAGGCTCAATGGTAGGGCCTGGTTTAAAAGGAATGAAAGGTAAAGCAAAATCTTTTTCACTTGAGTCTTTTTATGATAATCCTGAAGTCAAGAGCATGCTGTGGGACAAAAGTTGTGAGGCTATAGGCGAAAGTTTTGAAATCTAGGTAATTTAGATGAATATAGTTAATCATTTTATTAATGGTAAAGAGTACGTGAGTAAGTCAGATAGATTTGGTGACGTATACAACCCTGCAAATGGAGAAAAAATAAGAGAAGTTAACTTTGCTAACAAAGAAGATGTATCCGTGGCAATAAGTTGTGCAGTCAAAGCAGGTAAAGAATGGGCTGCTACTCCATCACTGACTAGATCTCGAGTTTTATTTAAATTCAAAGATTTAATTCTCAGAGATATGGACAAATTGGCTCTGGAATTAACAACAGAGCATGGAAAAATTTTATCAGACTCAGTTGGCTCAATAACAAGAGGCATGGAAGTAGTTGAGTTTGCTTGTGGTATTCCTCATTTGCTTAAAGGAGAATATTCTGAAAACGTTGGATCAAATATCGACAGCTGGAGTATGCGACAGCCTCTTGGGGTTTGTGTGGGAATTTCACCTTTCAATTTTCCTGCTATGGTTCCAATGTGGATGTTTGTTATGTCTATTGCATGCGGTAATTCATTTATTTTAAAACCGAGTGAAAAAGATCCAATGGTTCCATACATGATGGGAGATTTACTTAAAGAAGCAGGGTTGCCAGATGGTGTTTTCAATGTGGTTAACGGCGATAAAGAAGCAGTAGATCTTCTGATCACCGATCCTGAAGTTGCATCAGTTAGTTTTGTTGGCTCGACTCCAGTTGCTGAGTACATTTATCATACATCTTCTAAACACAATAAGCGCGTCCAGTCATTAGGCGGTGCAAAAAATCATATGGTTGTAATGCCTGATGCAGATTTAGACCAAGTTGTTGATGGTCTGATCGGCGCGGGGTATGGATCTGCAGGAGAGCGATGCATGGCTCTCTCTGTTGCTGTAGCTGTTGGTGATGTAGGTGATAAATTAATTGAAAAGCTTACTCCTCGCGTTCAGGGACTTAAAGTTGGCCCCGGAACAGATCCAGAAGTTGAAATGGGTCCACTCATCAGTGATGTACATTTATCAAAAGTAAAAAGCTATGTTGACTCTGGAGTTGCTGAAGGAGCTGATCTTATAGTGGATGGAAGATCAATATCTCTTCAAGGTTATGAAAATGGATACTTCATCGGAGGCTGTTTATTTGACCATGTTAAGGAAGATATGAAGATATATAGAGAAGAAATATTTGGACCTGTATTATCTGTTGTACGTCAACCTACTTTTGACGATGCTTTAAAAATGGTTAACAATCATGAATTCGGAAACGGCACCACTATTTATACTCGTGATGGTGACACAGCTAGAGCTTTTGCTAATCAATGCAAAATTGGAATGGTTGGAGTGAATGTTCCCATACCAGTACCCATGGCTTTTCATAGCTTTGGTGGTTGGAAAAGATCCTTATTTGGGGATCATGCAATGCATGGCATGGATGGAGTAAGGTTCTTTACGCGTCTCAAAACTGTTACTTCGAGATGGCCAACTGGTATTAGAAAAGGTGCTGAATTTACCATTCCAACAATGAAGTAAATATTTAATTTATCTTGATTTTAATCGCTATCTAGTTAGTTTACCGAGCTATAAACTCATCATGACAAATAAAAAAATATCACTTATAGGAGCTGGACAAATTGGAGGTACACTTGCTCATTTAGCTGCCATGAAAGAGCTTGGAGATGTAGTTCTTTTTGATCTGATGTCTGGACTGGCAAAAGGTAAAGCTCTTGATATAGCGCAGTCCTCAGCCATAGATGGTTTTAATGTTTCCTTGTCTGGTACTGATAATTATGAGGATACAAGTGACTCTGATGTTATAATTATAACAGCTGGAGTTCCTCGAAAACCAGGAATGACCAGAGACGACCTTTTGGGAACAAACTTAAAAATTATCAAGCAAGTATCTGAAGGTATAAAATCAACTTCTCCTAACGCCTTCGTTATTTGTATTACAAATCCATTGGATGTAATCGTTATGGCTCTTCAAAAATATTCAGGACTTCCAAAAAATAAAGTTATTGGTATGGCTGGAGTTTTAGATACTTCACGTTTTAAATATTTCTTATCACAAGAATTGAATGTTCCAATTAGCGAAGTAGACTCATTTGTTCTTGGTGGCCATGGTGATACAATGGTACCAGTTCCAAATAGAACTATGGTTAGTGGTGAAAGCCTGACTGATTTAGTGAACAAAAGAAAAATTTCAAAGGCTAGGCTTGACGAGATTATTGATAGGACGAGAAAAGGTGGAGCCGAAGTTGTAAAATTATTGGAAACCGGATCCGCTTTTTATGGGCCAGCAGCCTCAGGAATTGAAATGGCTGACTCATATCTAAATGATAAGAAAAAAACGTTACCATGCGCAGCATATTTAAATGGTGAATACGGTGTTTCAGATTTATATGTTGGAGTTCCTGTTGTTATTGGCTCAGCTGGAATTGAAAAAGTTGTTGAACTTGATTTAGACGAAGAAGAAAAAAAATATTTTAAAACTTCAATCGAAGCAGTCAGTGAGCTATTTGAGGCTGCAAAAAATATTGATCCTTCACTTAAATAAATGAATATACACGAACATCAAGCAAAGGAATTATTTGACGGTTATGATATACCTGTGTCCACAGGAAGCGTTGCATATGAAAAAAGTCAGATTAATGAAGCAGTAGGAAAAGTTAAGGGTCCAATTTGGGTTGTTAAAGCGCAAATTCATGCAGGTGGCAGAGGTAAAGGTGGAGGCGTTAAAGTAGTTTCTTCAAAAGAAGAAGCTGTAAATGAGGCTGAAAAAATGTTTGGTATGAATTTAATAACGCCTCAAACAGGCCCAGCAGGAAAAGAAGTAAAACGTATCTACATTGAAAATGGGTCGGATATTAAAAAAGAATTATACCTTTCTTGTTTATTAGACAGAGCGACAAGCAAAGTTGCCTTTATTGTATCTAAGATGGGAGGTATGGACATTGAAGCAGTTGCAAAAGATACCCCAGAAAATATAACAACAGTTCAAATAGAGCCTTCAATAGGTGTTACTGAAAATGATATAAATACAATTAGTAAAGCTTTTGAACTCAAAAAAGATCTTGAGGGCCAACTTTCTGATCTTATAAAAAATATGTATAAATTTTTTCTAGAAAAAGATGCTAGTCTTGTTGAAGTTAATCCTTTGATTATAACTGAGACTGACAAACTATTGTGTCTCGATGCTAAAGTTAATTTTGATGATAATGCTTTATACCGCCATCCAGAAATTGAGGACTTAAGGGATGAGAATGAAGAGGATGAATATGAAAGAGAGGCATCAAAATATGATCTCGCATATATAAAATTGGATGGGAATATAGGCTGTATGGTCAATGGCGCAGGCTTGGCAATGGCTAGCTTAGATATAATTAAAATGTATGGTGGTGAGCCCGCCAACTTTCTTGATGTTGGTGGTGGAGCTTCTAAAGAAAAGGTTTCGAGTGCATTTAAAATTATTCTTTCTGATAAAGGTGTAAAAGGCATTTTAGTTAATATTTTTGGTGGAATCATGAGATGTGACATCATTGCCGAAGGAATTGTTGCTGCTGCAAAGGAATTAGAAATCTCTGTGCCGCTTGTAGTTAGACTCGAAGGCACAAATGCTGATGAAGGTAAAAAAATTCTTGATAATTCAAGTATCGAAATTACTTCTGCCAATGATTTAGATGATGCAGCAAAAAAAATAGTCAAGCTAGTTTAATGACAGTAATAGTTAACAAAGATACAAAAGTTATTTGTCAGGGCTTCACCGGATCACAAGGTACCTTTCATTCAGAACAGGCAATTAAATATGGCACTAACATGGTTGGTGGAGTTACTCCTAAAAAAGGAGGAACTGAGCACTTAGGGTTACCAGTATTTGATACAGTAAAAGAAGCTAAAGATAAAACGGATGCAAATGCCACGGTAATTTATGTTCCGCCCCCATTTGCCGCAAAAGCAATTTTAGAGGCAATAGATAGTGAGATGGATCTAATAGTTTGTATAACAGAGGGAATTCCTGTTATGGACATGCTGGAGGTCAAAGATAAATTAAGATCTTCCAAATCACGTCTCATTGGCCCCAATTGTCCGGGAATCATAACTCCTGATGAGTGCAAGATTGGTATAATGCCAGCACATATTCATCAAAAGGGAAATGTTGGAATTGTATCTAGGTCTGGAACACTAACTTATGAGGCAGTTTATCAAACAACTGTGGAAGGTCTTGGACAATCCACCTGTATTGGAATAGGGGGCGATCCAGTGAATGGAACCAACTTTATTGATTGTTTGGAACTTTTCTTATCCGATCCAGAAACTGAGTCGATAATCATGATTGGTGAAATTGGTGGTTCAGCTGAGGAAGAAGCAGCTGAATTTTTGAGTAAAGAAAAGGTAAAAAAGCCAACCGTTGGATTTATTGCAGGAACGTCAGCCCCTCCAGGAAGAAGAATGGGACACGCTGGAGCAATTGTATCTGGAGGGAAAGGTGGAGCAGAAGATAAAATTGAAGCCATGAAGAGTGCTGGGATTCAAATTTCAAATTCTCCAGCAGCTTTAGGATCAACTTTACTTGAGGTATTAAAGAATCAAAACTAAAATTAAGCTGCTTAATGACAAAGTCATCCATAAACGACATTTTTGATAAAACATCTTTCCTGCACGGTGCAAACGCGGTTTATATCGAACAAATGTTCGAAAGATTTCAAAATAATCCCGCTGACATTCCAGATGATTGGAGAACTTTTTTTTCTGGCATTACAGATAACTTAAATCAACAAAATATTCTTCGTGCCAGTTGGGCATCTCAAAATGTAGAAACCAATAATGAAGAAGATACTTTAGAAAATATTAATGAGAGTGAAATCAAAATAGAGTCCCAAATATTAAATAAAGATAACATTGTTACGAGTGAAGTATTTAAAGAACAGGTTTTTGACTCAATAAGGGCAATAAGACTTATCAGAGCTTATAGAGTTAATGGTCATCTTGCATCAAATCTGGATCCACTAAATTTAAAAGAAATTAAAACATATTCTGAACTTGATTATAGAAATTATGGTTTCAAAGAAAATGACCTTGATAAAGAAATTTTTATTGACGGAAGTCTTGGTCTAAACTTTGCTAAACTCAGAAATATAATTGACATACTTAAGGAAACTTATTGCGGATCTATAGGTGTTGAATTTGTTCATATTCAAGATGCTGATCAAAAGCAATGGGTTCAAGAAAGAATAGAGGAAGTTAGAAATAAAACACAGTTTACCTCAAACGGTAAGAAAGCAATATTCAAACGTTTGCTTGAAGCTGAAATGTTCGAGCAATTCCTTGATAAAAAATTTATAGGCACCAAAAGGTTTGGGCTCGTTGGCAGTGAGTCGACTGTCCCAGGCATTGAGCAAATAATTAAACAAAGCTGCTTAGCAGGAGTCGAGGACATATATATAGGAACCGCACATCGTGGGAGATTAACTCTTCTTTCATCTGTTATGGAAGTTCCCTTGCGATCAATTATGGCAAAATTTGAGGGTGGAGGAGAGGATCCAAATGAAGTTTTAGGATCTGGGGACGTGAAGTACCATTTAGGGATTTCAAGTGATAGAGAGTTTGATGATAAAAAAATTCATCTTTCTTTGACGCCAAACCCATCACACTTGGAGGCAGTGGATCCCGTAGTGATTGGAAAAGTTAGAGCTGAACAAACATTGCTTCAAGATAAAACAAACGACAGAGTAATAGGACTATTAATTCATGGTGATGCTGCAATGGCTGGGCAAGGTGTTGTTGCAGAAACTTTTGCGATGTCGCAATTACGGGGTTTTCGCACAGGAGGTACAATTCATTTTGTTATTAACAATCAAATAGGTTTCACCACAATGCCCCATTATGGTCGTTCAGCTCCATACTGTACCGAAATAGCAAAAATCATACAGGCGCCGATATTTCATGTTAATGGAGATGATGTTGAAGCAGTCGTTCATGTATGTAGACTAGCAGTTGAATTTAGAAATAAATTTAAAACTGACGTTGTAGTAGATATGTTTTGTTATCGTCGATCTGGCCATAATGAAATGGATTTACCAGAATTTACACAGCCGCTAATGTATCAAAAAATTAAATCTCACCCTTCTACTCTTAAAATTTATGAAAAAAAACTTATTGAAGAGGGTGTTTTAACTAATGATGATGTTGAAAATGAAAGATCAATTTACGCCAGTAAATTGAATGAAGAGTTAAAATTTGCAAAGTCGTATAAGCCAAATAAAGCTGACTGGCTTGAAGGTTCATGGAAAGGTATAACGGTAGCGTCAATCGATGCAAGAAGAGGTAAAACAGCTATTACTGAAAATGAGCTTTTAAAAATTGGGGAAGAAATACATACCATTCCAGAAAACTTTAACCCTCATAGAAGAATAAAAAAAATTTATGATGATAGATTATCAAGTATACAAACAGGTAATGGAATTGACTGGGCAACTGCTGAGTCTCTTGCATTTGCTTCATTGTTATCAGAAGGTTATGGAGTAAGGCTTTCTGGTCAAGACTCGGGCAGAGGCACTTTTAGTCAAAGACATGCAGTTCTTTATGATCAAGTAAGCGAGAAAAGATTTGTACCATTGAGACATTTTAGAGAAAAACAAGGATTTTTTGAAATCATTGATAGTTTTTTATCTGAGTATGGTGTTTTGGGTTTCGAATATGGTTATTCACAAGTTGATCCAAGAACTCTAGTGCTTTGGGAGGGTCAATTTGGTGACTTTGCAAACAATGCTCAGACAATAATTGACCAATTTATAACTACTGGTGAGAGAAAATGGTTAAGAATGTCAGGTCTGACATTGCTTTTGCCACACGGCCATGAAGGCCAGGGACCTGAACACACAAGTGGAAGATTAGAGAGATTTTTACAAATGTGTGCCGAGGACAATATTCAAGTTGTTAATTGTACTTCACCCGCAAATTATTTTCATGCTCTTAGAAGACAGCTTCATAGAGATTTCAGAAAACCACTGGTTATCATGACACCTAAATCTACATTAAGGCACAAAAAAAATACATCTAGCATTGAAGAATTTACAAATGGATCAACCTTTCATCGAATTTTAAGAAAAGAACTAACTTCAGATCAAAAATCAAAAGTAAATAGATTGCTTTTATGTTCTGGAAAAATATATTTTGAGCTTGATGACCATCTTGAAAAATTAAAAAAAGATAATGTACACATTTTAAGATTTGATCAATTGTATCCATTTCCTTATGAAGTTTTAAAAGAAGAAGTGTTACAGTTTCCAAATGCTGAAATAATTTGGGTTCAAGAAGAGCCATCAAATATGGGAGCATTCAGATTTGTTAAACATCGTATTGAGTCAGTATTACAGGTAATAACAGGAAAATATAAAGAACTACTATTTATAGGTAGAAAGGCATCCGCATCTCCTGCTACTGGTATAGCTAATCGTCATGCAGAAAACCAAGCCAATATTATAAAGCTGGCTGTAGAGAGCGATATAAATGAAATTAAAAAACACAAGGATGGCGTAACATTAGTTAAATTTAAACTGCCGATTGAATAATAATCTTAAAGTGTTAAATATTAAATATGTCTGTTGAAATCAAAGTTCCTTCTCTCGGAGAAAGCGTTGTAGAAGCAACGGTAGCAAAATGGTATAAGAATGAAGGTGACACTGTATCCGTCGATGAACCACTGCTTGAGCTTGAAACAGATAAAGTAACTCTTGAAGTTCCTTCTCCATCAAATGGCTGTATACAAAAAATCAACGCAGAAGAAGGTTCAACTGTTGAAGTTGGTGCAATCTTAGGGTCTATTGATGAAAATGCTTCTACAGACCAAAAAGTTAAACAGTCAGAACCAGTAAATGAAAAATCAGTTACGACTCCAGAAAAAATTATTCCTGAGGAAGTAAAGTCTCCACCAAAAGAAGAGATGCCCGTTCAAATTGATAATTTAAATAATCAAAAATTATCCCCAGCTGTAAGAAAAATTGCTGCTGAAAAGAACATAAATATTAATACTGTTACCTCGTCAAGAGAGGATGGTAGAATTACTAAATCTGACGTCATAAATTATCAAAACATAGAAAAACAAGAAAATACTCCTCAAACAATTAGACAAACCGATAAAAGAGAAGAACGAGTGCCCATGTCGCGTTTAAGGCAAACAATAGCGAAACGTCTAAAGGATGCTCAGAATAATGCTGCTATGCTCACAACATTTAATGAGGTTGATATGAGTGAGCTTATAAAGACACGTAATGATCATAAATCAGAATTTGAAAAAAAGTATGGTGTGAAATTAGGCTTTATGTCTTTTTTTGTGAAAGCATGTATAACTGCGCTGAGAGATATTCCTGAAGTAAATGCAGAAATTGAAAACAACGACGTCATTTATAAAAATTTTTACAATATTGGTGTTGCCGTTGGAACTGATCAAGGCCTCGTCGTACCCGTTGTTAAAGACGCCGATAAAAAATCTCTTGTTGAAGTAGAAAAAGAAATCTATCAACTGGGACAGAAAGCTCGTTCTGGCCAATTAAGTATTGAAGATATGCAGGGTGGTACATTTACAATATCCAATGGTGGTGTTTATGGATCTTTAATGTCAACTCCAATATTAAATCCGCCTCAATCAGGAATATTGGGAATGCATAAAATAGAAGAAAGACCTATAGCTATTGATGGTGAAATAAAAATTAGACCCATGATGTATCTTGCCCTTTCATACGATCATAGAATAGTAGACGGCAAAGGGGCCGTAACTTTTTTAGTCAGAGTTAAAGAGGGTCTAGAGGATCCAAGTAGACTATTGTTAGGAGTTTAATTTGGAACAATTTGATATCACAGTGATTGGTAGCGGGCCAGCTGGTTACGTCTGCGCAATTAGGGCTTCACAACTTGGATACAAAGTTTGTTGTATCGAAAAGGGACAAACGCTTGGCGGTACCTGCTTAAATATTGGATGTATTCCCTCAAAATCTCTATTGCATTCTTCTCACTTATTTCATCAAGCTTCAGAACTTAATCAATTAGGCATTAATTTTGATAACGTATCGTTTGATCTAAATAAAATAATGAAATCTAAAAATGAAAGCGTCGAGTCACTTACAAATGGCATCGAATTTCTTTTTAAAAAAAATAAAGTTACAAGAAAATTGGGATTTGCCAAGTTCATTAATAATGAGCAAATTGAGATTTTAACTGGCGATAGCTCTGAGGTTATTAAATCATCTAAAACAATTATTGCTACAGGTTCAGAAGTTGTTTCACCTGAGGGAGTAATCATTGATGAAATTGATATCTTATCATCCACTGGAGCTTTAAGTTTATCGTCTGTTCCAAAGCACTTAATGGTTATTGGCGCAGGTTACATTGGCTTGGAAATGGGATCTGTTTGGTCAAGACTAGGATCAAAGGTAACAGTTATTGAATATGCTGACCGAATACTTCCTGGAATGGACCAAGAAATTTCTGATGCTTTTCAAAAAATACTTATTAAACAAGGATTTGATTTTAAACTTTCTACTGCTTTAAGAAAGGTAAATAAAAGCAACGGCTCGCTTTCCGTTTCGGTTGAAAACAATGGTCAAACTCTTGATATAGATTGTGACAAAGTTTTAATATCGACTGGTAGAAAACCTTACACTTTTGGTCTGAACTTAGAGAAGATAGGAGTAAAAACGAATGATAAAGGATTTATTGAGACTAATCAGCATTTTAATACTTCGATTGAAAATATTTATGCAATCGGTGATTGTAAAGTAGGACCAATGCTTGCCCATAAAGCTTCAGAAGAAGGTACTGCTGTAGCTGAGATTATTGATGGTCAGGCTGGACACGTTAACTATAATACAATTCCATCGGTTATTTATACTGCCCCAGAAGTTGCATCAGTTGGAAAAACAGAGGAAGAATTAAAGAAAAACAACATCACATACAAAATAGGTAAATTTCCGTTTTCAGCAAATGGTAAAGCTAAAGTGATGAATGAAACAAGCGGGTTTGTGAAGATCTTATCTGATAAAAATACAGATGAAGTATTAGGTGTTCATATCATTGGAGCAGACGCTGGCAACCTTATTGGCGAACTCACAATTGCAATGGAATTTGGTGCATCAGCTGAAGATATCGCAAGAACCTGTCACGCACATCCAACTCTAACAGAGTCAATAAAAGAAGCTGCGTTAAACGTGGATGATCAAGCTATTCATATTTAGCTTCCTTTTTTGTTATTAATAAAGTCATCAAGTACAACCAGACTGCTACAACTACATGATAAAAATGCCAGCTGAGATTTGGCTCAAACAGCTGAACCTGTCTAATAACAAAATTAACCAGTATTATTGAAAAAATGAAGCTTGATACGAAACGAGAAGAAATTTTTTCTCTTGGTATCAAAAAAGAAAAAATTATTCCAAGAACAAGCCACATAACAGCATACATAATGATTAAACTCTTTGCTTGAAAGAAAATATATATACTTATCAATGCCATTATCAGTGCAAAAATTAAAATTATCTTTTCATTAAGGAACTGACTTTTTTTAATGACGTCTATCGTGATGAGGGGTACTCCGAATAGAAGTGATAGAGCTGTGAACAATTGATGTGAAGACTTCAGCTCGGTATGCATGTTCAAGCCAAACCTAAAGGTTGCTAAAAAAGCTGCGACTGCCAGTACTAAAACTCCAGCAGCAGCAAAGTTTAGCTTATGTTGCAAAAAGACTCTCATTGAGTATGCACCAGCTATTACAATCAGTATTTCAGAAAGAGCAAAATGAGCTGGAGGTGTCATTAATGACTTTTGATCGCCCTGTTATAGTCTTCCTTAATTTGAGTTGAAGTTTTTCGGGTTCCGTCATGCGACCATCCAGGAGGGCCGAAAAGATACATAAATCTATCTTTAAGCGAAATACCGCGCATTGAAATGTCTTTAAATATATTTGCATATTCTTCAAATAATATCCTAAGAGGATTCAAAGATGTCATTGGAACCACCAATCCATAGTCACAAGGTTCTTTTGGATCCTCAGCAACAAATGTTCCAAACATTCTATCCCAAACCATTAGTGTTCCAGCATAATTTGCATCAAGGTATTTCGGATTTCTTGCATGATGAACTCTATGGTGTGAAGGTGTATTAAATAAATACTCATACCAGCGTGGTAACTTATATATAGTTTGAGTGTGACATAAATATTGGTAGTAACCGTTTATAAACACACAGAATAAAACCATTACTGGATCAAAGCCAATGATTACAAGTGGTATTTTGAGCATTCGAGTTCCAGTGAAGTGTTTTGTAAATGGTTGTCTTGCACCCACATCGATGCCCATTCTTTCTGAAGAGTGGTGAGTTCGATGCAGCCCCCAGCCCCATCGCCATCGATGACAAATTCTGTGATGTAAATAAAAAGTTAAATCATCAAGTATGAAGCATAAAACTAAAGCGCTTAAAGTAAATGGGAATGTATAAATCTGAAATTCCTTAGCCCAAAATAGAGCTCCTAGTGTTATAAACGCAAATATTCCATTAACAGGATAACTCAAAACTCCCATGGACATATTTAATATCCATTCTTTAAAATCATTTTTACCTTTCAGTTTAAAGAAATATATAGCTAATGTTTCTACAACTGCTATTCCAATTAAAATTGGTACCAATAACCAAAAAAGCTCTAGAGCGGAATATTGGAACAAAAAATCAACTGACATTTTTAAAACTCTCTAACATGTTACCCATCATCTTGTGAATTATATTAACTCCCTGGAGTGGTCTGATAAATACTTTAAATTCAGTAATAAGTCCAGCTTCATTCCATGTGATGAGGTCGATTCCATTAATATCAGTATCTTCAATAGTCAAAGTAAATTCAAGGCTTGCGTTTGTTTTTCCAATTATTTCTTTATGATATTTAAAATTCGATGCATTAAATACTTCTGATGCAGCCATTAAATATTTTAATGTGATATCTTTTCCTCGCTGAGGTGTGTACACAACTGGAGAATAAAAAATAACATGCTCATCTAATATCTCTGTCAGAGCATTATAGTCTCGAAGATTGACAACATCATGCCATCTTGATATCGGGTTTTGCATATATATTAATATATAATTTATTTATTTCTTAGCAAGCGGATGGGTTTTTGAATATGCTTCATATAGTCGCTCAGTCTCAACTTTGGTATATCTTTGAGTTGTGGAAAGACTGCTATGTCCCAATAATTCCTGAATTGTTCTCAAGTCTCCACCTGAGTCCAGCAAATGTGTAGCAAAACTATGTCTCAACGCATGAGGGGTTGCAGTTTCAGGTAAAGACAAATTATGTCTAATTTTTTCCAAAGTATATTGAATAATTCTCGGACTTAGACGGTTCATTCTTTTACCTAAAAAAAGTGGATCACCATTTTCAAAACCTTTTGGACACTCTTTTATATATTCTTTTATTTCACGCTTAATAAATTCCATTAAAGGCACGAGTCTTTCTTTGTTACCTTTTCCTCTAATAACCAGATATTCATTTTCATTAATATCATCATAATTTAAATTTAATGCCTCAGATATTCTCAATCCACATCCATATAAAAGCATAAGGATTGACTTATTTCGTAATCCTACCCATTTCTCTTTTTCAATTTCTTGCGAATATTTAATAGCTTCAATTGCAAGATCAGCTGAAATTGGTCTGGGCAAAGACTTTTTTGCTTTAGGAGATTTTAAGGATTGTATCGTACTATTTTTTATTTTTTCATTTTTTACTAAGAAATTAAAAAAAGATTTTAATGATGATATCACTCGTGCAATTGATGTAGTTCCAATGCCTTGATTTCTTAAAAAGGATAAGAAACTTCTAAAGTCAGAAATTTGCATACTATCAAGATCACTCATTGATAAGCTACCCCCAAAATGATCCTTTGAAAAAACTAAAAATTTTTCAATGTCATTTTTGTAGCTTATAAGCGTGTTATCGCTTAAGTTTCTTACTTTCTGTAAATTCTCAATCCAATCGTGAAAGCATTCTTTAACTTGATTATTCACACACTAAAGAATTTTTTGATTCGTTTTTTTCCAATCATCGAGAAAAGCTTTTAAACCCTTATCTGTTAAGGGATGCTTATATAGCTTTTCAAGCGTTGCAGGCGGCAAGGTGACTACGTCAGCACCAATCATTCCAGACTCAATAACATGATCAACAGTTCTAACTGAAGCAACTAATATTTTTGTTTTAATATTTTTATAATTTGAATATATCGCTTTGATTTCTCTAATTAGGTTCATTCCATTTTCACCTATATCATCTAACCGTCCAACAAATGGAGATATATATGTTGCTCCACATTTAGCAGCAATTAATGCCTGTGCAGCTGAAAAACATAGGGTTACATTGGTCTTGATCTTTTTGCTGCTTAGTATCTTACAAGCTTTAAGTCCTTCTTCTGTTAAAGGTAACTTAATAACAATATTTTTAGATATTTTTGATAGTATTTTCGCTTCAGTAATCATTCCCTTGCATTCAATGGCCGTAACTTCAGCACTAATAGGCCCTTTTATCATTTTAGAAATTTCTTTAAGTATTTTTTTAAAATCTTTTCCTGATTTAGCCACTAATGATGGATTGGTTGTAATTCCATTAATCAAGCCGGTTTCTTTAAATTCTCTAATTACTTCTACATCTGCTGTATCTAAAAAGAATTCCATAACAAATAATATTTTGACTGATATATTTATATCATAGTTAGAGATTCAAACAAAATTTATGAATAAAATTATTTACTATATAGATGTCTTATTAGCTCACAATGTAAGTGAAGAATTTACCTATAAACACGAAGCGATTGAAAAACCTAGAGTTGGAACGATCGTTTTAGCTCCTTTGCGCTCAGGAGAAAAAGTTGGAATTATCACCAAAGTAAACAGTGTTTTAAATGACTCAAAAATAAAGTTGAAATTTATAAAAGAAATTTCACCCGAATATAGACTGAATTCAAAAATGATAAAGTTTTTAAATTGGGTTAGTAATTACAATTTAATTGATAGAGGGTTAGTTCTCAAAATGATTTTGTCGCATAGTAAATTTTATTTTAAAAAGAAAAAAACAAAAGAACTCACTTCGAATATTAAAAAAAGTGTTAAGACAATAAAGCTAAGTTTGGAGCAAAAAAGCGCTTCTCAAGATATACTAAAAATTTTTCAACAACGAAATTTTAAGCCTGTCCTACTTGATGGTGTCCCTGGATCTGGAAAAACAGAAGTTTATTTTGATGTTATAAAAAATTTTGTTAAAGATGGTGAACAAGTTTTAATTATGTTCCCAGAAGTTTCATTGACAGGAGACTTTGTAAATAGAATTGAAGAAAGATTTGGGTTTTCACCAGCAGTTTGGCACTCAAAGATAAGTACTGCTTATAAAACAAAAGTATTAAAAAGCATTATTGATGGCACTTCTCAAATTATTGTTGGTGCTCGTTCCTCTTTATTTCTACCATACAAAAACCTATCAATGATTGTCTTAGATGAAGAACATGACAGCTCTTATAAACAAGAAGAACAAGGTATATACCACGCACGGGATATGTCAGTCGTTAAGAGTTCAATAGAAGATATTCCAATTATTTTAGCAAGCGCTACCCCATCACTCGAGACAATTTTTAATGTGATGAATAAAAAATATAATAAAGTTTCGATCAAAAATAAGTATTTTAATCAAGAAGAAAATGAAATTTTCATAATTAATATGAAAAAAGAAAAATTAAAAAAAGATCAATGGTTGTCTGAAAGACTCATTAAAGAAATCAGTCAGACATTGAAAAAAAAACAGCAGACATTGCTTTATATCAACAAAAGAGGATATGCACCCGTAATTATTTGTAAGTCATGTGGGCATAAAATAACATGTAAAAACTGCTCGAGTTACTTAGTAGAACACTTAAATAATAAAAAATTACTATGTCATCACTGTGGTCATAATATTTTAACTAAGGGCTTAGAATGTCCTTCATGTCAAAATAATGATAGCCACTTTATTGATTATGGAGCCGGCATTGAAAAAATATTTACAGAAATTTCAAAAACTTTTCCCTTGGCAAAGATATGCCTATTCTCTAGTGATCATATAAAATCGCAAGATGAATTAGAAATTAAGGTAAAACAAATTAAAGATCATGAATATGATATTATTATTGGAACTCAACTTATAACTAAAGGTTATCACTTTCCTAACCTTGCATGTGTTGGAATAATTGATGCGGATATGACATTGAAAGGTGGTGATCTGAGAGCCTCTGAAAAAACTTATCAGGCCTTATACCAAGTATCTGGAAGAGCAGGACGGGCTCAAACAAAAGGAAGAGTGATTATTCAAACATATTATCCTGAAAACGAAACTATCCAGTCTCTTGCACAATTAGATCGAGATGCATTTTATGAAAATGAAATATATTATCGCAAACTTAATAACCTTCCACCCTCAGGAAAAATGGCAGCAATAATTGTTAGTGGAAATAATATTGCCAAGGTGAGGGAGCAATGCAGTATCATGTTTGGTTCTATTCCAAATATTTCAGAACTTGAAATATATGGTCCAGCGCCAGCCCCATTATCCAAGTTAAAAGGACGCCACAGGCAGAGATTTTTGATACATGACAAAAAAGCCAGAAATATGCAAAAAATAGTCAATGCTTGGCTCAAGAATTCCAAATCATTATCGAGCGTAAACATATCTGTGGATATCGACCCATTTAGCTTTGTATAAAATTCGAATTGCGACATTCCAATACTTGAAAAATATGAGAGTTAATGGTACGGAAAGAGTGAATTTTTAAGGAATTTCCACATAATGGCCAACGCAAGTACAAGACAAATCGCATCAGTTGATAGATATGCTAATGCATTATTTCAGCTGGCAAAAGAGGCCAAAGTACTCGAAACTGTTTCTAGTGAACTTTTAAATTTAAAAAAAATACTGAATGAAGATGATATTTTACTATCCATGGTAAAGAATCCTTCAATCAGCAAATCTAATAAATTTAATTTTTTTAATTCACTTTCTGAGAAAATTGAAATGTCTAAGCTGTCAAAAAATTTTATTGGAGTAATAATTAATAAAAACCGAATAAACTACTTAATGGATATAATCAATTCATTTGAGAAATTAATGTCTGGACTTAAGGGTGAGATGTCAGCAACAATTACTTCAGCTAAAGTTCTGAAAGAAGAAGAATTAAAACATATTAAGGATAAACTCAAAGATAAGTTTAGTTCAGAATTTAATATTAACACTATAGTTGATGAGACTTTAATAGGAGGTCTTAAAATACAAGTTGGTAGTCAAATGATTGATAGCAGTATTAAAAATCAACTCCAAACATTAAAAGAAAAAATGAAAGAGGTCGCTTAATGGACATACAACCATCAGAAATATCAAAAATACTCAAAGAAGAAATTAAAAATTTTGGATCTGACTCTGAAATTACAGAAGTTGGTCAAGTTCTTTCAATTGGAGATGGTATCGCAAGAATTTATGGACTTGATAATGTTCAGGCCGGTGAAATGGTAATGTTTGATGATGGTACAAGAGGAATGGCCCTTAACCTGGAGGATGATAATGTAGGTGTTGTGCTATTTGGAAGTGATGCAAATATTAAAGAAGGTGATACAGTTAAAAGGACAAATTCTATTGTTGATGTTCCAGTAGGTAAAGAGCTGCTAGGAAGAGTTGTAGATGCTCTTGGAAATCCTATAGATGGAAAAGGAAATATAGAGTCACAGAATAGAAGTCGTATTGAAGTTAAAGCGCCAGGTATAATACCAAGAAAATCAGTATCTGAACCAATGCAAACAGGTCTTAAAGCGATCGACAGCTTGATTCCAATTGGCAGAGGGCAACGTGAATTAATTATTGGTGATAGACAAACTGGAAAAACAGCAATTGCTATTGATACTATCATAAATCAAAAGTCTATTAATGAATCTGGCGATGAAACTAAGAAACTTTATTGTATTTATGTCGGTATAGGTCAAAAAAGATCTTCGATTGCTCAAACAGTGAAAGCCTTAGAAGACGCTGGTGCCATGGAATATACTACAGTTGTTGCAGCAACAGCAAGTGACGCTGCTCCACTTCAATTTCTTGCTCCTTATACTGGTTGTTCAATGGGTGAATATTTCCGTGATAATGGAATGCATGCTTTAATAATTTATGATGATTTATCAAAACAAGCAGTAGCTTATAGACAAATGTCATTGCTTCTTAGAAGGCCTCCAGGACGTGAGGCATTTCCAGGAGACGTATTTTATCTTCACAGTCGATTGCTTGAGAGAGCGGCCAAGATGAATGATGAAAATGGAGGTGGTTCATTAACTGCGTTGCCTGTGATTGAAACTCAAGCAAATGATGTTAGTGCATTTATTCCAACAAACGTGATTTCAATAACTGATGGACAAATTTTTCTTGAAACTGAATTGTTTAACCAAGGCATTAGACCTGCAGTTAACGTAGGCTTAAGTGTATCCCGGGTTGGTTCTGCAGCGCAAACCAAGGCGATGAAGAAAGTTGCAGGCTCTATAAAACTTGAACTGGCCCAGTACCGTGAAATGGCAGCATTTGCCCAATTTGGTTCAGACCTAGATGCCTCGACACAGAAACTTTTAAATAGAGGTTCAAAACTTACAGAACTATTAAAACAAAACCAGTATTCGCCAATGACAATTGCAGAGCAAGTTGTTTCAATTTTTACTGGTGTGAACGGTTACTTAGATGATCTGGAGTTGAATCAGATAAGGGATTTCGAAAAAGATCTATATGAACTTATAAAATCATCTCATTCAGATATTATTGAGTCTATCAATTCATCTGGAGACTTAAATGATGACACTTCCAGTAAATTAACATCAATAATCGAAGAGTTTAAAAAAAATAGGTAAATGCCAAGTTTAGACGATCTAAAAAAACGAATTGGTAGCGTTAAGTCTACTCAAAAAATAACTAAAGCCATGAAAATGGTTGCGGCTGCAAAACTTCGGCGTGCCCAAGAGTCTGCTGAGTCAAGTCGTCCTTATTCTGAGACCATGGAAGATCTTATATCATCTATATCATCTGGGTACTCTCCAACTTCAAGTGGGAGAAATTTATTAACTGGAGATAATAAAGACTCAATTCATATGTTCATCCTCTTTACATCTGAGAGAGGACTGTGTGGTGGATTTAATTCAATTGTCACTAAATCACTTCGAGATAAAGTAGCAAGTCTTGAGGAGTCAGGTAAACAAGTAAAAATTATTTGTGTCGGAAAAAAAGGTTATGACATTATTAAAAGACAGCACGAAGATAAAATTGTCGAAGTTGTTGATATGAGATCTGTAAAGTCTGCTTCCTATCAGGATGCAAAAAATATAGCTGACAAAATAATAAAAATGTATTTTGACGAAGAATTTGATAAATGTTCTATCTTTTATAATAAGTTTAAATCAGTAATATCACAAATTCCGACTGAACAGCAGATTGTTCCTATTGATATTCCTGAAAATGATACTGATACAACAAAAAATGAAAATACTTTTTTTGAATTTGAGCCTGGTGAGAGTGAAATACTTGATGAACTACTTCCCCTGAACTTTACAATACAAATATTTAAAGCTTTACTTGAAAGTGCGGCCAGCGAACAAGGCGCTAGAATGAGCGCTATGGATAATGCATCAAGAAATGCATCTGACATGATTGATAATTTAACACTATTTTATAACCGTTCTAGACAAGCTGTTATTACTAAAGAGCTTATTGAGATAATTTCTGGAGCAGAAGCAGTTTAATTAAGGAGCAAATATGACAACAAATAATAAAGGTACCATATCACAAGTTATCGGAGCTGTAGTTGATGTACGCTTTGAAGAAAACTTACCGCCAATTCTTGCAGCATTAGAATGTAAAGTTGGTGACAAAACTGTGATCCTTGAGGTCGCACAGCATTTAGGTGAGTCCACAGTTAGAACTATTGCTATGGAGTCAACTGATGGAATGACTAGAGGTGACGATGTTGTTGACACTGGTAATCAGATACAGGTTCCAGTAGGCCCTGAGACATTGGGTAGAATTATGAATGTTGTAGGCGAGCCTGTGGATGAAAGAGGTGAAATTAAATCTACAGACAAATGGTCAATTCATAGAGATGCCCCTGACTTTGTTGATCAAGCTACAGAAACGGAAATTCTTGTTACGGGTATTAAAGTTGTAGATTTGCTAGCGCCTTATTCTAGGGGAGGAAAAATTGGTCTCTTTGGAGGAGCAGGGGTTGGTAAAACAGTTATTATCATGGAACTAATAAATAACATTGCAAAAGCTCACGGTGGTTATTCAGTATTTTCTGGTGTTGGAGAAAGAACTAGAGAAGGTAATGACCTTTATCATGAAATGATTGAATCTGGCGTTATTGATTTAGAAGGTAAAGAGTCAAAATGTGCATTAGTTTATGGACAAATGAACGAACCTCCAGGAGCAAGAGCTCGTGTAGCCTTAACAGGTTTGACAGTTGCTGAGTATTTTAGAGATATGGAAGGCCAAGATGTATTATTTTTTGTAGATAATATTTTTAGATTTACTCAAGCTGGTTCAGAGGTGTCAGCCCTGCTTGGTAGAATTCCATCTGCCGTAGGTTATCAACCTACTCTTGCAACTGATATGGGATCACTTCAGGAAAGAATTACATCAACAAATAAAGGTTCAATTACATCTGTGCAGGCAATATATGTTCCTGCTGATGATTTAACCGATCCTGCTCCTGCAACCTCGTTTGCACACCTTGATGCAACAACCGTGCTTTCAAGACAGATTGCAGAGCTTGGCATTTATCCTGCTGTTGATCCGTTAGATAGTACTTCAAGAATATTAGACCCTCGCGTTGTTGGAGATGAACATTATCGAGTTGCAAGAAATGTACAAGCTGTACTGCAGACTTATAAGTCTCTACAAGACATCATTGCAATTTTAGGTATGGATGAGTTATCTGAAGAAGATAAATTAACAGTGGCCAGAGCACGTAAGATTCAAAGATTTATGTCCCAACCGTTCTTTGTTGCTGAAGTCTTTACAGGAACTCCCGGAAAATATGTTGAATTAGAGGATACGATCAAAGGATTTGATGCGATCTGTAAGGGTGAGTATGATCATCTACCTGAGGCAGCTTTTTATATGGTTGGCACAATAGAAGAAGCTATTCAAAAAGCAGAAAAAATGGCCGAAGAAGCAGCTGCGTAACTTGAATGTCTGATCAATTTAACTATAAATTAGTAACGCCTGAAAAAATATACCTTGAGGGTGATGCTCAAATGGTTGTCTTACCTGGTGCGGAAGGCGATCTTGGAGTGCTTCCAAATCACTCGAATATTATTACCTCTCTTAGACCAGGAATCATAAAAGTAACTAACTCAGATCAAACACAATCACTGTTTGTTGAAGAGGGCTTTATTAAATTCTCTAACAACGAGCTACTTGTTATAGCAGTAGGTTTGGATGAAGAAGCTGCTCTAAATAATGATTTTATTAATGATAAAATTGAGAATTATTCTTCAGCTCTTGATGCCGCTGATGAAGTCCAAAAAATGAAGATTCAGAGAAAAATTGATAGTTTAAAACTTCTTTTAAATTAACCATCAATATTATTAATCTCTTTAAATATGCTTGTATAAAGTCTTCTTTTAAAGGGAACGATTTTTTTAAGTATTTTATCTTTTGTAGACCATTCCCATTTCTTAAATTCTGGTTTCTTTGTTTTAATATTTATATCTTCATCTTTTCCGGTAAAACTTATTATAAACCATTTTTGTTTTTGACCAATAAATCTACCTTTCCAAAGTTTTTTTCTTAAATAAGAAGGAAGTTTATAAAAATACCAAGTTTTACTTTCATATATAATTTCATAATTTTTTTTAATTCCAGTTTCCTCTTTCATTTCTCGTATAACAGCTTTTGCAGGGCTTTCCCCTTTATCAATTCCACCTTGTGGCATCTGCCAAGCTGATTTATCTTTATCAAATCTTTGTCCAATAAAAATTTGATTCTTAGAGTTGAGAATTATCATTCCAACTCCTCTTCTATACCTTGGTTTTTGATCCATTCTGTTCTGTTGCTGAAAATATTGATTTTTATTCAACCATCTTTTCTTTATCAAAAAGATCTAGAGCATAATTTAATTGATTATCGGTTTCTTCGTCCTCATCGTAAATATATTCAACTTCAATATCTGGAGTTATTCCAACTCTATGAATAGAGTCACCAGAGGGCGTATAATAAAGCGCTGTTGTCATTCTGATGGCACTTGAGTCTTTTAATGGAAAGATCGTTTGAACTGATCCCTTTCCGTATGATTGTTCTCCAAGAATAATTGCGCGTTTATGATCTTGAAGCGCACCCGCAACAATTTCGGATGCTGATGCGGATCCCTGATTTATAAGAACAATAATTGGCTTATCGTTAGCAATGTCCCCGCCTGACGCTGTAAATCTTGATATATCATTTTTATCCCTTCCCTTTATTGATACAATTTCACCAGATTTTAGGAAATTATTTGTAACTTTTGCCGATTGATCCAATAAGCCACCAGGATTATTCCTTAAATCAATTATGTAGCCTTCAATATTATTTTTTCCGATACTGTTTGATAATTCTTTTACAGCATTTCTAATGCCTTTATCGGCTTGTTCGCTGAATGATATTAATCTTATGTATCCAATGTTACCCTCAGCCTTAAATTTAACTGCTTGTACAGTTATAACCGCCCTTTTTAATGTCACATCTATGGGGTCTTCTTCTCCGATTCTAACCACTTTTATTGTTAATGATTTACCTACAGGCCCTCGTAAAAGTTCAACAGCTTCACTTAGTGTTAATCCAAGCACGTCAATTTCATCAATGTGTGTAATATAATCACCAGGGCGCATTCCTGCTCTCGCAGCCGGAGTGTCATCAATTGGGGAAATTACTTTTACATACCCGTTTTCCATTGTTACCTCAATTCCAAGTCCCCCAAATTCGCCTTTAGTTTCTTCTTGCATATCAGTATAAATTTCTGAATCCATATAGCTTGAAAATGGATCCAATGATTGAAGCATACCGTTAATTGCGTATTCAATTACCTTCTCGTCATCTATATCCTCGACATAATTACTTTTTATAATATCAAAAACATCCCCAAAGACATCCAATTTTTTATAAAGGTCTTGGTTATTTGCAGAGATATAATTAAAGCTAAAAAGTGATATAACAAACGATAGCGTAATAAACAAAATTTTCATTTTTAAACTCTATGATATGGATGATTAGATACAATAGTAGCAGATCTATATATTTGTTCTAATAAAATTATTAGTGCAAATGAGTGCGTTAATGTCATTTTACTCAAGGAAATAACCTTATTACTTTTTTCTAGTATACCTTTCTGAATACCATCAGTACTGCCAACAATAAATTTCAAGTATTTAAAATTATTATTAAATAAGAATACTTTTAAGTCTTCAGTTGAAAAATGCTCACCTTTCTCGTCAAGGCTTACAAAATACTCATTGGCCTTCTTTTTAACAATTCTATTTTCAATTCCTTTATTATTAATTTTTACTGTTTTTATATCAGTTATAATATTTCTAAACTGTGAAATACGTTTTATATAAATATCATGAAGTTGCTCTTCATGATCAAATTTAAATTTATCAAAATGTAGAATTTCAATTTTCATTTAGGGATCAATTATTCAATTTCTGCGGACCACATATTTTCTAAGTTATAAAATTTTCTAATTTCATCTTTGAATAAATGTATAATAACGTCACCACTATCAATTACTATCCATCCGCTGTCTTGATTTCCTTCAATTGATGGCAGTGTAATATTTAGACTTTTAAGCATTTTATGAACTGATTGGGAAATCGCGTTTATATGTCTATTTGATGTTCCGGTTGCAAATACTAGATGGTCAGCTAATGAGGTTTTTTTAGATATATCAATTGAGACTATATCTAGAGCCTTATTATCCTCTAAATCACTTAATATTTTTTTTAGTATTTGCGTCATTTATTATTTCTAATGGCAGTTGATGACTCACTTACATTGAAGTCACGAATAAATATCCAAGCAGGTGATTTGGTAAATATTAACTTTGCATCAGATAATTTTATTTGGTTGTTTTTAAATTTTTCTGCAGCTATGGAAGTAAGTGGATTATATAATTTTTCATTACGATTAAATACAGCAATAGGCATTTGATTAAAAATATCTAAATAATTTTTCCATTTATCCATTTCTTCAAAAGAGTCACTACCCATTAAAAATATGAACTCATCCTCGGTAAAGTTAGATTTGATATGTTTCAAATTATCAATTAAATAATTTGAGTTAGTAATATCCTCAAAAAATTTCAGTTTAATATTATTATTGCCTATTAGTTTTTTTGCTTGATTATTTCTGTCTTCAAAGGACATATAATTATCCTTTTCCTTTAATGGATTTTGCTTTGTGATCATCCACCAGACTTCATCAAGATCAAAAATTTGAATTGCCTTATCTGATAATTTTAAATGTCCTAAATGTGCTGGATTAAATGAACTTCCTAAAATGCCAATTTTCATTTACGGTCTAACCTGTCCATTTCCTCTCACTATATATTTATAAGTTGTCAGCCCCTCTAATCCAACTGGCCCTCTGGCGTGCAATTTGCCGGTAGCAATTCCTATTTCAGCACCTAAACCAAATTCCCCTCCATCTGCAAATTGGGTTGAGGTGTTATGCATAACAATTGCACTACCTACGGTATTTAAAAACTTTTCAACTTTCTCTTTATCTTCAGAAATAATACTCTCTGTATGACCTGATCCATATGTAGCAATATGTTCTATTGCTTCATCTACCCCTTTAACAGTCTTTATAGATATTATTGCATCTAAATATTCTGTACCCCAATCTTCTTCGGATGCTTTTAAAACTTTGTCTGAGATTTTCATACATACATTATCTCCTCTTACTTCACAGCCCCCATTAATTAAATCAGTAATAATTTTTGGTAAATGAGTGTCGATACAGTTTTCATCAATTAAAATAGTTTCAGCTGCACCACAAATTCCAGTTCTTCTCAATTTTGCATTTTCTATGATTTTGCTTGCGATTTCTGTATCTGATGTTTCATCAACATATAAGTGACATATTCCATCGAGATGTCCAATAACAGGTATTTTTGCGGTGTCTTGAACTTTTTTTACTAAACCTTTACCGCCTCTAGGTACTACAACATCAATATATTTTCCCATTTTAGCAAGCATGTAATCCACTGCCGCTCTATCTGTGGTGCTTACATATTGAACAATATGTTCGCTAACAGAATTTTCCTGTAAAGCCCCTTGTATCGATTTTACCATTTCTGAGTTAGTGTTAAAGCACTCAGATCCACCTCTTAGTATTACACTATTGCCAGCTTTTAGACATAAAACTGTCGCATCAACTGTAACGTTTGGTCTGCTTTCATAAATAATTCCAATAACACCAAGAGGAACAGACACTCTTTCAACTAACATTCCATTTGGCCTTTTATTAGAATAAAGTTTGTTTCCAACTGGATCTTCTAAAGAAATAACATTTTCAATTGACGACAATATTCCATCAAATCGTTCATCATCTAGCATAAGTCGATCAACCATTGCTTTTGAAAGACTATTTTCAGAGTTACTAATATCTAATGAATTAGCATCTAGAATATTTTTTTTATTCTTTTCTAAACTTACTATAATTGATTTTAAAATATTATTTTTATCTCTTTCGTTCAAAGACCTAATGTCTTTTGAGGCCCTAACACTGTTTTCACCCATCTTTTCTAATTCTAATTCAATACTCATATCAAAACTAAATCGTCCTTATGTATCATTTCTTCTCTGTAAGAGTAACTTAGAATGTTAGCTATTTCATCACTTTTGTGTCCCATAATTTTAATACTTTCTTCTGCAGCGTAACCGGCTAACCCTATACCTATTTTATTTTGGTCAGATGACAATACTTCAATAACATCTCCTCTCTCAAAGTTTCCCTCTACTGACCTTACACCAGCCGGTAAGAGACTGCTTCCTTTTTTAAGTGCATCCACAGCTCCGTCATCAATTATTATTTTACCTACAGGCTTCATTGTTCCCGCGATCCATTGCTTGCGTGCTGCCAAGGGGGTCTTAGTTGGTTCAAACCATGTACATGGACGTCCCTCAAATAAGGACTTTACAGGTCTTATTATAGAACCATTAGTAATTGCTAAGTGACAGCCTGATAGCATAGCTGTCTTTGCGGCTTGAATTTTTGTCTTCATTCCACCTTTTCCGTAATCCGAAATTGATTGCCCAATCATTTTTTCAATATCTTTATCAATTTCACTTACCTTGTTTATCAATTTTACATCCTCATCAGTACTAGGATCAGCAGAATAAAGGCCATTAATATTAGATAATAAAATAAGACAATCTGCACTTGTTATTTGAGCCACTCTTGATGCAAGTCTATCATTGTCCCCATATCTTATTTCACTTGTCGCAATTGTATCATTTTCATTAACGACTGGAACAATACCCAATTTTAATAATGTATCTATTGTTCTTCTGGCATTTATTGATCTTCTTCTTTGTTCAGTATCATCTAAGGTAAGAAGAATTTGGGAAATTTTGATTTCATTTTTTTCAAAGGCACTCTTAAATGAGCCCATCAAATGTATTTGGCCCACAGCAGATACAGCTTGATTCATATCCATCTTCATATTTTTCATATCAAGATCTAAATCTTTTGCGCCCATCGCAATTGCTCCAGAAGAAACAATTATAACCTCTTTATCATTTTCTCTTAAATATTTAACATCTTCAGCAAGACTATTAAGCCATTCTTTATTAAGACTTCCCGAAGTTTCATTGAATAGAAGTGCAGATCCAATTTTGATAATAATTCTATTTGTTTGTTCTAATTTCATTTAATTTTTAATAATTAAAATATGATTTATTAAATTACTTACTCCTTCACCTGTAATAGTTGAAATTGTGTATACTTGTAACTGTGTTTCATTTTCAAGGATATTCTTCTTAATTTTTGTTTCTTCTTTATCAATTAGATCACATTTATTTAATACAACTATTTTATTTTTCTTTGTTATACTACCATCATAATTATTCAACTCACTGGTAATTGTATTATAAGATTTTTTAACATCTTCGTCAGTTACATCAATTACATGAATAATTGAATGGCATCTCTCGATATGTTTTAAAAACTTAAATCCCAAACCATCGCCTTTGTGAGCGTCTTCAATTAAGCCGGGTATATCTGCCACCACAAGTTCTTGGTCATCTTTTCTTACAACTCCTAGCTTTGGATCAAGAGTTGTAAAAGGATAGTCAGCCACTTTGGGTTTAGCAGCAGATATCTTTCTCAAAAGACTTGATTTTCCTGCATTCGGAAATCCCACAAGCCCGGCATCAGCAAGAATTTTTAACCTTAATACAATTTCAGCTTCATGGCCTTTTTCTCCATGTGTTATCTTGCGCGGTGCTCGATTAGTTGATGATTTAAAATTAATATTTCCTAACCCTCCTTTTCCTCCAGGGAAAAGAGTTACTTTTTCATCATTAATTATATCAGCAATTATTTCTTCATTTAATAATACTTCAGTTCCAACAGGAATCTTTAAAATTAAATCTTTACCTGACGCGCCTGTTCTATTCCTGCCAGCTCCACCTCTACCTTTTTGTGCTTTAAAGTGTTTTTGAAATCGAAAGTCTACAAGTGTATTTAAAGATTTTGTTCCTTCTAGAATAATATCTCCACCTTTGCCACCGTTGCCGCCATCGGGTCCACCGAATTCAATATATTTTTCTCTTCTGAAGCTCAAGCAGCCATCACCACCATCACCACTTTTTACAAAGATTTTAG
>CACEZK010000005.1 GCA_902564025.1 uncultured Pelagibacteraceae bacterium | reverse complement strand
CTCTCCAGTTTGCATCGCATCAACATAAGATTTTTGTCCACTCATCCACCCGCGATTTGCAGGATCTAAAGAGAGATATATATTTCTTATTAAAATCTGGCTATCTGCAAGACTGGGAACTTCATTTTCCTCCAAAACTAAATCGCCTTCACTAATTTCGCCTACTGGAAATTTTTTTAAAATCCATTGTTTATTTTTCATTATTATCTCCAATCATTTTTTTAAAATTCACCTGAGGCATATCAACACTTACACAAGTTGATGTTGAAGTAACAACAGTCCTATTGTTTTGCTCCAATCTACCTTCCAAGAATACAATATTTTTTCCAGATTTCACCACTCGCCCATATCCAATAACTTTCCCCGGTTTAGTTGGATACAAAAAATTTGTTTTCAGTTCAATTGTTGGCGGTCTTTTTTTGAAATGATTTTGAAATATAAAAGCTAATGCAGTTGCATCATCTACCATTCCACTAACAATACCTCCTTGGACATCACCTGCAGGATTGCAATATTTTTTATCAATATCAAACTCAACTTTGATACTGCCAGCTGAAGTATCAACTTCAAGAACAGTCATATTAAAAAGATCAAATAATTTATTCTTATTAAACAGCTTGATGAGTTCAGCATCTGAGATTTTTTCACTCATATTGATTATTTGTATTCAGGTTTTTCAGGAAATACCATTGGTCCCAATGGTCTTCCCGCGAGTAAATGAAAGTGTAAGTGAGGTACTTCTTGATGCGCATCTTTACCAGCATTTGCAATGAGCCTATATCCTCCTCCTCCAGATTTTTCACTTATACCCAACATATCTGCTACGTTTGAAATAGCCCGGTTGAAACCAACTATTTCTTCGTCCGAAGCATTTGCACTAAAATCATTTATATCTAAATATTCCCCTTTGGGAATTACTAGGGCATGTGAAGGTGCTTGCGGACGGATATCTTTGAATGATAGGACATATTCATCCTCATAAATTTTATCACAAGGAATTTCGCCTCTTAAAATCTTAGCAAAAATATTTTCCTTATCATACGACATTAATCTCTAAGTCCTGTTTTACCCTCTCTTTTTTCTAACTCCTCATAGACTTGATCAGGAGTAATATCAAATTTTTTCAACATAACTAACAAATGATAAATAAGATCCGCCGATTCATAAATTATCTGCTCTAAATTATTTTCTTCAGCAGCCTCCACAGTTTCAAGCGATTCCTCTTTTAACTTTTCTATACATTTGCTTTTGCCTTCTGATATAAGTTTTGCCGTATAAGATTTTGAAGGGTCTTCATTAGCATGTGAAATAATTGTATCAAAGAGCCGAACTAATACATCAACTTTTTTACTGCTCATTCCACTCCCTCAACAATTGCAAAAATTCTATCCTTTTCGTCTCCCAAGATTTTTTTTGCATTTTGATATTCTTCCGAGTTATAAGCCTGTTTAGCTATTTCAATTGACTCATACTCAACTATGACATTTCTTTTAAATTCTTTACCTTCCATAGTTGTTTGTTCGCCACCCCGAACTAAAAATTTACCATTGTATTTTTTGACCGCCTCAGTTGCATACTCTGCATACAATTTTTGCTTGTCCGGATGTAACACATTGACTTTTACAACCCAATAACCTTTCATAATTAAATCCTAACTGCTATATTTTGTTCAGCAAGATATGTTTTTACATCTTTAATACTATATTCTCCGAAATGAAAAATAGAAGCAGCTAATAGAGCGCTAGCTCCCCCCTCTAATACCCCTTCAGCAAAGTGCTCAAGGTTTCCAACGCCGCCTGAAGCAATAACAGGAATATCAATAGAGGACGAGACATTACTCAATAATTCATTGTCAAATCCTATTTTTGTTCCATCTCTGTCCATTGAAGTTAATAGTATTTCACCAGCTCCTAAATTAGCTACTTCAATACAGTATTCTAGTGCATCAATATCTGTGGGCTTTCTTCCACCATGGGTAAATATATTCCAACTTTTATCTCCATTTTTTTTTGCATCCACTGCTATAACTATTGTTGAGGAACCATATTTCTTTGCTGCTTTTGCAACCAGGTCAATGTTTTCAACTGCAGCTGTATTTATAGACACTTTATCTGCTCCATGGTGAAGCAAACGAGATATATCATCAATGGTCCTGACACCTCCACCTACAGTGAGTGGTATGAAACAATTTTCAGCAGTTTTTTTTACAACTTCAAAGAGGGTTTCTCTTTCGTCACTTGATGCAGTTATATCTAGAAAACAAAGTTCATCAGCTCCCTCAGAATTATAGATTTTTGCTTGTTCAACAGGATCACCAGCATCAATTAAGTCAACAAAATTGACGCCTTTAACAACTCTCCCTCGATCAACATCTAAGCAGGGTATGATTCTTTTTTTTAGCATTCTATCTAACTATCTTTAATGCCTCAGCAATATCAATATTTTTGTCATAAATTGCTTTACCTACAATTACACCTTTTATTTGTGAGTAATTTTTTTTCTTTAGGTTAATAAGGTCCGAGATATTTGATACCCCGCCTGATGCAACACAGTCAATTTTTGTTTGAACCATTACATTTTCTAGCATTTCAAAGTTAATTCCTTGCTTCATGCCATCCCTCATAACGTCAGTAATTATTATTGAGTTGATATTAAGATCTTCTATACTTTTTAAAAAATCAGAAATTTGTAAATCTTTTACCTCTTTCCAGCCTTTTGTAGCAATTTGGTTCTGCTTAATGTCGAGAGCGATTGAAATTTTATTAGGATAATTGCAAACTGATTTCTCAAAAAAAGTTTTATTTTCAAACACTGATGTTCCGATAATAACATTATTAACACCAATATTAATGAGTCTTTCAACTCTTTCTATATTCCTTACTCCGCCACCGAACTGAATCCTAAGATTCGTATTTTTTTTTATTTGCTCAATAGATTTAATATTTTCAAAATTGCCCTTAAGCGCACCATCTAGGTCAACGCAATGCAAATATTCCACTCCAGAGTCTTCAAAAATTTTAGCCTGTTCTAACGGTGACTCATTGTATGTTGTAGATTGTGTAAAATCACCTTGTATTAATCTTACACATTTACCGTCTTTTAAGTCAATTGCTGGAAATAAAATCATGAAGGTTCCCACTCGAGAAAGTTTGTAATTATTTGTTTTCCGTTATTATGACTTTTTTCTGGATGAAATTGTGTACCAAAAATATTTTCCTTGAGTACTGCTGCAGTAATTGGATTTGGATATTTTGTAGTTGCAATACAATTTTCATTTTTTTGAGTTCTAAAGTAGTAACTGTGCACAAAATAAAAATCAGTATTTTGTGAAATATTATTCAATAATTCATGATTGCGAAAAGTGACTTCATTCCATCCCATGTGTGGAATTTTATAATCAGCTGGAGCCTCGATCTTGATTACTTCTCCGGGTATCCATCCAAAGCCCTCACATTCACCAAATTCTAAGGATTTTTCTGCTAGTAATTGCATTCCAACACAAATGCCCATAAAAGCTTTTTTTTCGCCAATTACCACTTGTTCAAGACTTTCAAATAGACCGTCTATTTTGTGAATTGCGTTCTTACAGTCTTGAAAAGCTCCAACTCCAGGGAGAACTAATTTATCGGCGTTTAATATTTCAAATGGTGTGTTTGTAACAATAATTTCATATGGATTTTCTAAGTTATTGTTTACGGCTTCAAATGCCTTGTGTACTGAATGTAAATTTCCTGAGCCGTAGTTGATAATTACTAACTTCATTTATTCATTTGTTTAATAGTATCAATAACTTCCTCTACATGATTATTTACTTTCACTTTTCTCCATACCTTTACGACCTTGCCTTTCATAATAAGAAATGTAGATCTATCTATGCCCTTGTACGTTCTGCCATACATACTTTTTTTAATCCATACACCAAATTTTTCGCAGATTTTATCACTCTCATCAGAAAGAAGATCAAATTTTAATTTGTATTTTTCAGCAAATTTGTTTTGTTTTTGAACGGTATCTTTGGATATACCATAAACTCTTACCTTTAGATTGTTTAGCTTTCGAAGATTGTTTTGGAAATCACAAGACTCTTTTGTACAACCTGGAGTATCCGCTTTAGGATAAAAATAAATTACCGTGTCCTCTTTTGTAGGAAATTTAACTTCTTCATCTTTCTGATTTTTAAGTTTGAATGAAGGTAACTTTTGGCCTTCTTTAATCATTGTTAAAGTTGTCCTTTGGTAGAAGGAATGTTCATTCCTTCTCGCTCATTAATTGCAACAGCATTTCTTAAACTTCTTGCCAAAGCCTTAAAGCAAGATTCAATTATATGATGGTTGTTTTCTCCATGAATATTTTCCACATGTAATGTTGTTCCACTTGCTTGTGCGAAAGCTTGGAACCATTCTTTAAATAATTCAGTATCAAAGTCACCTTGAGAAGATGTTATCTTAGGAGCACTAAATTTTACTTTCCAAATTAAATAAGGTCTATTTGATAGATCAAGCGCAACTCTTGATAACGTTTCATCCATGGGAATATATGAGTGCGCATAACGTGTAATACCTTGTCGATTACCTAATGCTTTTGATAAACATTCGCCAATTGCAATGCCTGTATCCTCAGTTGTATGGTGATAATCAATGTGAGTATCTCCTGTTGCTTTTATCTTCATATCAATCAGTGAGTGCTTTGACAGTTGTTCAAGCATGTGGTCAAGAAATCCTATGCCAGTCTTGATATCGTACTTACCTGTTCCGTCGATATTAATATCGACAGAGATAGAGGTTTCTTTCGTGTCTCTTTTATACTCTGCTGTTCTCATAACAAAATCCAGTCGGTTTCTATCAATAAATCACTGAATTATCTATAAAAAATGTAATTTTTAATGAAAAGTCAGGGCTTGAAGTTAATAAATAAATAGCCACATAACATACAACATGGAAAATCAACAAAGTCAATCATGGCACGGCACAACTATTATTAGTGTAAGAAAAGGTAATCAGGTTGTTGTCGCGGGAGACGGACAAGTTAGTCTTGGAAATACAGTCATTAAAGGAACTGCCCAAAAGGTTAGAAAAATAGGTGATGGTAGTGTTATCGCTGGTTTTGCCGGAGCAACTGCAGATGCATTTACTTTATTTGAAAGACTGGAAGCGAAACTAGAAAAGCATCCTAAACAGCTTACCAGAGCATGTGTTGAACTGGCGAAAGATTGGCGTACCGACAAATATTTAAGGCGCCTAGAAGCACTTCTTACAGTTGCAGACTCTTCTACTTCACTTCTAATTACTGGAATGGGTGATGTGTTAGACCCTGAAGGGTCAATTATTGGAATTGGTAGCGGTGGTAATTATGCACTATCCGCTGCTAAAGCGCTGATTGATACTGATCTTACCGCTGAGGAAATTGCTTTAAAGTCACTAAAAATTGCTGGCGAAATTTGTGTTTTCACAAACAGCAATGTTACACTTGAAAAAATTGAGTATTAGATAATGCAGGCATTTTCACCAAGGGAAATTGTTTCCGAACTTGATAGATATATTATTGGCCAAGATGATGCAAAAAAATCTGTAGCCATAGCATTAAGGAATCGTTGGCGACGTCAGCAATTACCAGAGGATATGAGAGAAGAGGTTCTTCCAAAAAATATTTTAATGATTGGTCCTACTGGAATTGGTAAAACTGAAATTTCCAGAAGGCTCTCAAAATTAGCACAAGCACCGTTTATAAAAGTTGAAGCAACAAAATTTACAGAAGTTGGTTATGTAGGTAGAGATGTTGAATCTATTGTTCGTGATTTGATTGAAATAGCAATTACAATGGTTCGTGAGATAAAAAGAAAAGAAGTAAAGGCAAAAGCACAATTAGCTGCTGAAGAACGTGTACTAGATGCTTTAGTTGGACCAGGATCTGGGCCTGCTACAAGAGAAAGTTTCAGAAAAAAACTTAGAAATAATGAGCTCAATGAAAAAGAAATTGAAATAGCTGTTCAAGATACCGGATCATTTCCAACAATCGACCTTCAAGGTGGACAAGGTGCTGGTATAGGAATGATAAATCTAAACGATATGCTTGGTAAAGCTATGGGACCAAAAACTAAAAAGAAAAAAACAACAGTTGCCGACTCTTATGAGATCTTGGTTAATGAAGAGTCAGATAAATTAATTGATACTGATCACATTGTGAATGAGGCAAAAAAAGCAGTCGAAGACAATGGAATTGTATTTATTGATGAAATAGACAAAGTTTGCGCAAGAAGTGAAAGGGTTGGTGGTGATGTTTCAAGGGAAGGTGTTCAAAGAGATTTGTTACCTTTAATTGAGGGAACAACAGTTAATACTAAACACGGAACAATCAAGACTGATCATATACTTTTTATAGCTTCTGGAGCCTTTCAACTGTCAAAACCATCTGATCTATTGCCAGAATTACAGGGCAGATTACCAATAAGGGTTAATCTCAAAGCACTCTCACAAGAGGACTTTAAACGTATCCTGACAGAACCCAAATATAGCTTGATAAAACAGTATGAGGCACTGATGGGTACTGAAGATGTAAAAATAAGCTTTAGTGAGGACGGAATCGATGCCATAGCAACCTTAGCTGTGAATATAAACTCAACTATAGAAAATATTGGCGCTCGTCGTTTGCATACCATTCTTGAGAGGGTGTTAGAAGATATCAGTTTCTCTGCAGCAGATAAAGGTGGAGAAAAAATTACAATTGATGCAAACTACGTTAAAGATAACGTGAATGAGTTATCTAAAGATACTGATCTTTCCAAGTACATTCTCTAATTTTTATGTCACTGAAAACAAAAAAAACTCATTTAAACAAGATAAAGGTTCGTTACTCAGAAGTTGATTGTCAGAGAATAGTTTATAATTCACATTATTTAACATATTTTGACATTTCTCTCAGTGAGATGCTCGAAGATTGTTTTGATCAGGACGAATATGTAAAAAAGACTAATAACGATTTTCACACGGTTGGTGTGCAAATGAATTTTAAAAGTCCTGCAAGATTAAACGATCAGCTCGAAGTTTACACAGGAATAAAAAAACTCGGAAACTCGAGTATGACTTTTACACAAGAAATTTATAGATCTGGATCCGATGAAATTATAAATGAAGCAGTTATTACTTGGGTTAATACAGACCAAGAAAGTATGAAGTCTTCTAAAATTCCAGACAATATAAAAGAAAAGTTAAATAAGTATTTGATTAATTAATCAGAGGTCGCGGTTAATAACCAATTAGAAGTTTTTTTATCTTTTATTTTTTCAAAAGTCCAAACGTCTGTAATTTTTTGCACCTGATTAAGGCTTCCTGAAATTACTTCATCTTTACTGTTTTTAATACATGTAATCATTTCTGAAATAAATCTCACTGTTACTTCCATAGGATTTTTTTTCAGATCTTTATGAACAATTTCAGATTTTTCTATACCTATAAAATTAAATTCTACAGTTTCGTTTTTACTGTTTCGTTCATCTATTACTGACGTAAAGCTACTTAACACTTCATTAGATAGCAAAGGCTTAAGGGCATCTTTATTACCATTTTCAAAATTTGTGACGATCGTTTCATACGCGTTTGATGCACCGCGTAAAAAATCATCTTTATCAAACCAACCGTCTTCTCTTGAACCTGAAGAAACTTTTGGTTCGATAGTTACAATTTTTTCTTCTGAAGATTGTTGAGGAGTTTCATAGTTATATGAAGTTTTATCTGTTTTTTCGTGGCCAGTTCGCCTTCCAAGAACACTTCTAAGGCGCAAAAGAACTATTCCTGCTATTATCGCTAGGATTAGAATATCAATATATTGAAATGCTTCACTCATATAGTTAAATATTATAGAGTCCTTATTTAGGTATTTAAACTAAACTTTCAACAATTACTTACTTATTTTGTTTTTATTTATTGTACTTTTTATACTTATCCCAATCATTGAAATTAGTTTATTTATTGAAATTGGGAGCATTATTGGATCGTTCTACACCATAATACTTATATTCATCACTGCAATTGTGGGTGTATTTTTTGTCCGTCAGCAAGGAATAAGCGCATTTCAAAAGTTAACGTTTCAATTGCAAAATTTAGAAACACCTGTTCAGACGATGTTTGAAGGGCTAGTCATCCTTATCTCTGGTATTCTTTTAATTACTCCTGGATTTTTTACTGATGCTTTAGGTTTTCTAGGATTGATACCATTCACTAGAATAATTTTCATAAAGTTAGTAGCAAGTTATATTCTTTCTAGATATGGTAAGCAAAGTAATCAGAATAAAAATACCATTGAGGGTGAATTCATTGATATTGATGAAGAGGAAAAATAATAGTGGATGTAAAAACAAAAATTATCACACAATTTATTAGAGACTTATCATTTGAAAATCCTAATGGACCAGGATCATTTCAACCAGGTAGCGATCGACCCAATATTAATGCAAATGTTGATGTCAAAGCACAAAATAAAAAAGATACCAATATTTATGAAGTCGAGCTAAACGTGAGTGTAAATGCTTCACGCGCGAATCAGAGTTTGTATATCGTAGACCTAAAGTACGTTGGAATATTTGAAATTGAAAATCTTACTGACGATGTTAAGGAAGCTTACTTACTAGTAGAATGTCCGAGACAACTTTTTCCATTTGCAAGAAGAATTATTTACGACTTACATGCTGATGGTGCTTTACCACCACTTATGTTAGACCCTGTGAACTTTGCTGAACTTTATAAAAAGAAAACAAGTAATAATTAATAGCGAACTAATTTAGGTTCACCGTCCACAATTTCAAAAACTGGCTCAACATTAGGTATGTCACTTTTATTTTTGTTGTTCATAGTAGACAAGAGCTCAGCAGTATCGTTGAAACCACAAATCATCTCAAGATTTTTTATTGTTGGCATAATCATAGGAAAATTTCCAGATTTACTCTCTTGAAGGGCTTCTTCAGGATTAATCCATTTGCTTTCAACTCCCTCCACTCCATCGTGTACGGCTACCTGATCGGTTGTACGGGCTATAAAAAATCTAGTGCTGTATCTTCTTTTCTCTATTTTTGGAGTAACCCAGTGTGAAATATATGCAAGTTCATTTGTTGCTAATTCTAGATTTAAAGTGTCTATCATTTCATAAAAAATATTTTCACCTTTTAGAATTTTGCTTTTGTATTGATCTATTATTTTTAGATCATCCTTGTTGAGAACAGTATTTTTTAAATTTACTCCCTTTTTATTCGCAAGTAGAATTCCACTTTCCTCAAAGCACTCCCTGATACATGCAGCCCAATATGAAAGGCCATTTTTTTTTAATCCAAGTCTTTCAGATGCCAAGGCATCATCAAGACGAGGGCTGTATTTTAAATAATTATTAGAGATATCTTCATTGTCAATTTTACCCCCTGGAAATACCCATACACCGCCAAAATTTGTTTTCATCGATCTTTTAATCATAAACACTTCTATCCGCTGGTTGGTGTCTCGTATAAGCAACACTGATGCGGCTGACGTAGGCACTTGTTGATAATTGCCGTTATCGCTAGGAGTATGATTAATCTTGTTATTCACTTGTTTGATTATTTTTAGATTGATTAATTTTTTTCCAAATAGAGTGCTCGCCTAATGTTTGAATAAATTCTTCATGCAGTTTTTTTTCTTGATCAGAAATCCGAGGTGCTAAATTTCTATTCTTGATCTTTTCAGTGTCAAAAGATGAGGTAGAGTTCACCGTTACTGACCTGGAGCTTAGATCCAGGCTTGGTTCGCGAGCATCCATTAGTTCTATGTACACACGGGCTAGGAGCTCGGTATCAATTGTAGCTGAATGTTTTTCTCTCTGCTTGTTATCAATGGCAAATCTTTTACAGAGCGCATCAAGTGAAACACTCTGGCCAGGAAATTTTTCTCTAGCAATCGAGACGGTGTCTATTTTATTGTTTTTAAGGGATTCTTTGCCACAAGTATTAAGCTCGTAATTTAAGAAACCAACATCAAAGTCCACATTGTGAGCAATAATTGGGTCCGCACCTAAAAATTCTAAGAACTCTGATACAATATGCTCGAACAAAGGTTTGTCTTTTAAAAATTCGTAGCTCAATCCATGCACCTTAAATGATGAATCAGGCACATCTCGCTGAGGATTAATATATTGTTGATATGTTTTACCGGTGGGTAGATAATCAATTATTTCTATTGCAGCAATTTCAATGACTCTGTGACCCTCTGAAGGCCTTAGTCCGGTGGTTTCTGTATCAAGTACGACTTGTCTCATTGATTAAAGAAGGTATTCCACGCCTTTGGATTAATCAATTTAATTTTTGCAGCAACTTCTTTTACCTCTAATTTGGTACCTTCAATATTATTATCGGTTGAAATGATGTAATCTGCTTTTTTTAATTTGTCTCTATCTGGCATTTGTTGATCTTTAATAGCATTAAAAATTTCTAACGGCACTTTTCTCTCCAAAACCACTCTGGATTGTTGTGTTGCTTCAGATGCTGTCACCACCACAGAAACGTCTACATATTTTTCTCCTCCAGTTTCAAAGAGTAATGGAATGTCTAAAACACAACCCATCTTTCCTTCTTCAATTAATTTTTTTATGTAAATTATTTGGTATTTCCTTGTTACAGGATGAACAATTTGTTCTAGGTCTCTAAATTTATCAGGGTCTTTATTTAGGATATCTCTTAATGCTAATCGATTGACTACACCATCTTTCGTTGAGCCTGGAAACTGTCTCTCTACTTTTTCTATAACCTCTTCATCGTTTTCGTAGATGTAATGAACTGTATCGTCAGCATTATAAACACCGTAACCGTGCTCTTTAAACATTTGAGCAACTGTGGATTTTCCCATTCCAATAGATCCTGTTATACCAACCAACAACATTAGTTAGCCCCCAATACACTCATTAATTCCTCATCAATTTCAGGCATTATGTCGTGCCACACATTGAAGGACTGGGCAGCTTGATGGATTAGCATCTCCAGTCCATTTTGAACTGTACAGCCATTTTTTTCGGCCTGTCTTAGAAAAGTTGTCTTACTTGGATTATATATAAGATCGTAAACATGTGCAGATGAATTTAAACTACTAAAGTCTATTAAATTGTTTTCTTCGCCCTCTTGCTGTCCTAAGCTTGTTGTGTTAACAACTAAATGTGAGGATCCGATAAACTCACTGATTGTCTTTTCTGTTAAAACTGTTGCTTCAACACCAAGATCACTGCAAAGCGACTCTGCGTTTTCTCTTGTTCTATTATAGATACCAATCTCACACTTCATGTGTGTTAGCGCATATACAACCGCCCTTGCTGATCCACCGGCTCCAAGCACCAAACACAACTTGTTATTTAGGCCTTTGTTTGCAATTGATTTTTCAAAGCCAATCGGGTCGGTGTTATCCCCATAAACACCATCTTTATTTACTATGAGTGTGTTGACTGCTTTGAGGGTTCTTGCAACATCAGATGTGTTATCACAATATTTATATGCGTCCTCCTTAAGGGGAACTGTAACGTTTAAACCGTAGTAACCCTCTTCTATTAAACCATCAACATCCCTTATAAAGTTTTCTTTTTTTACATTTATTTTTTGATAGGCGCCCACATCAATTTGCTTGCTTTCAATCCAGTGATTATGAATTTTAGGTGAAAGACTATGATCTATTGGGTCTCCAATAACTGCTGTTTTTTTATGTGCCATTGTTTTCAAATAGAAGATTATTATCCCAAAGGAACTGGGTTAATTGAATTAATGATATGCCTTGTATTGAAAAAAGGTCGCTCCCAATATTTTCAAAAAGTTTAATTCCTTCGTTCTCTATTGCATAGACGCCTACAAGACCAAGAATATTATCGTCGACTTTATTTAAATACTCTTTTATCAGATCCTCGCTTAGTTTTCTCATATGCATTTTAGATCTGTCTACATACTTCCAAATAATGTTGTTGTCTTGAGCGACTGTTGTGGCAGTTATGAGTGTGTGGATACATCCACTCATTTTCAACAATTGGTCTTTTGCTTCGTTTCTGTCCCTAGCCTTATTAATTAATTCACCTTTCAGATCCAAACCCTGGTCTGATCCAATAACAAATGCACCTTTATTAGACATGGAAGGCTTCAAGGCCTTCATCTCAGCAAGTTTAACCACAACCTCTTCGGGTGTGTTTTTGCTCATCGACAGCTTTACCTCGTCCTCATCAACACCATGGGCAACGGGCTCAAAAGTTATGCCGGCGTTGCGTAACAATTTAATTCTTGTTTCACTTTTAGATGCTAAAATTATATCCCTGTTCATAAACCTGTATAAACCCTCTAAGACCTGTGAGTACTTTTACTATCTTTGCCCATCTGTAATTTTTAACTTATTTTTCTATCTTTATTGAGAACTTTTGCAAACTTTGTTCACTTGTTGGGGATATTGCAGTTTTCTTCCACGTCGGTGTATAAGGTTAAAAAGCATATAATTCAAAGCGATTGTTCTGTGTATCGAATTGTGGGCAAAAAGCGACTTTTTATATATACACAATTCCACAGGAACATAAACAACTACAATTATATATATAATATAATGAGTATATTTATAGACACACTTAAAGGACAAAAAACAAACCCGACACCAGTCTGGTTAATGAGACAGGCAGGAAGACATTTGCCTGAATACATAAATATCAGAAATCGGTTTACAAGTCTTATGGATATGTTTCTTGATCCTTCGACAATACTTGAAGTTTCCCTGCAACCAGTAAACAGGTATGGCATGGATGCCTGTATTGTGTTTTCAGACATTTTAATAACCCCTTTTGCTGCAGGCTCAAGTGTTAGTTTTGTTGAAGGACAAGGTCCAGTAGTAAAGTTTAATGAGAACATGAGTTATAATCACGAAAAAACCTTACCTATTGCAACAGGAATAAAAAAAATAAAAGAAAATACAGATATCCCTTTAATAGGATTTGCTGGCGGAGCATGGACAACACTGTTTTATTGTTTATATGAAAAGAATGAGCGTCAAAAAATAAAATTCGAGGACGTTGCAAAAAAGACTTCGCAAATAGATCATTTAATTGAACAAATGACACAAGCCATTATTCAACACGCAGAAATGCAAATTGATTGTGGGATTGATGTTTTTCAAATATTTGAGTCAGCCGCAGGATACCTGAATGACGAACAGTTCAACAAATGGTGTATTCAACCGACAAAAAAAATAACCGAAAGTATAAAAAAAATAAAAGACATTCCCATCATTGGCTTTCCCAGAAATACTAATTTTGCATGTTATAAAAAATATTCAAACATAGACAATCTTGACTGTATTACTTTAGATTATAGTTTTCCTCTAGATAAAATTAATGAGTTAAACGATAAAATTGTTTTTCAAGGAAATCTAGATCCTAAACACCTATTAAAAGAATCCCAAAACCTTAGTCAGAAGATTGAAGAAATACTGTTTGCTTTTAGAGAAAGACCGCATATTTTCAATTTAGGACATGGGGTTTTACCCGAAACATCAATTGAGAAAGTTGAGCAAATGCTCTTACAGATAAGATCAAAATGAAAACAGCGGTAATTCTATTTAACTTGGGCGGACCAGACAAACAAGAAAGCGTAAAGCCTTTTTTATTTAATCTGTTTAATGACCCCAATATATTTAGACTTCCAAATCCCTTCAGGTATTTATTGGCAAAGCTTATATCTTCTCGTCGCACCAAAGAGGCTACTGAAATTTATGCCGAAATTGGCGGCAAATCACCCATTCTTGAAATTACTAACTCACAAGCTGAAGCCCTACAGAAAGACTTAAAAAACAAAGGCATCGAGAACAAGGTATTTGTTTGTATGAGATATTGGCATCCAATGACAGCCGAGGTCGTTTCAAAAGTCAAAGACTATAATCCAGACAAAATATTTTTACTGCCACTGTATCCACAGTACTCCACAACAACAACAAAATCTTCTCTGGACGCATGGTTCAAGGAAGCCCAAAAACAGGAATTAAATGCAAAAACAAAATACACCTGTTGTTATCCATATGATGCGAAGTTAATAAAAGCCCATCAAAAACTGATCCAAGATAAAATAAACCACGTCAAAGATAAGAAAGTAAGAGTTCTGTTCTCCGCTCACAGTTTACCCGTATCAATCATTAAAAAAGGTGATCCATATCAGTGGCAAGTGGAGCAAACAGTTAAGGCGGTCACGCAGGGCATCCATGGTTATGAAGATCATGTTTTGGCTTATCAAAGTAAAGTTACCCCAGTTAAATGGCTTGAACCAACAACACCAAGTGAAATTGAAAATGCAATTAGCGAAGATAGGGCGCTGGTTATTGTTCCAATTGCGTTTGTCTCGGATCACTCTGAAACACTCGTTGAATTAGATATCGAGTACCAAGAACTTGCAAGTGAATTAGGCTGTGAGCATTATTATAGATCTGAGTCTTTAAATATTGATCAAACATTTATAGAAAGCTTATCTGAAATAGTTAGTGAGTCTGAGAAAATTGAGAGTGGTAATATCAGGCAAAAAATATGTCCAGCAACGTTTAAACAATGTGATCAAGAATTAAGATGAATTCAATTTTTTTATATAATTTATTTCTTAGTTTACACATCATCAGTGTGATAGCTTGGATGGCGGGTTTATTATATTTGCCAAGATTATTTGTTTATCATTGGAGTAAAGAGGTGGGGTCTGAGTCGTCAGAGACTTTTAAATTAATGGAATTACGTTTACTCAAAATTATTATGAATCCAGCAATGATATTTTCATGGTTGTTTGGTTTAGCGTTGATATCAAATTTGGGTATTGATGCGCTGTTTCAATTATGGCTTCAATTAAAAATCATATTTGTGATTCTCATGTCTGGAGTTCATGGGTATCTCTCAAAATTAACAAGAGAGTTTCAAGAGGATAAAAGACCAAAATCAGAGCGTTTTTTTAGAATTATCAATGAATTTCCAACGGTTTTGATGATAATTGTGGTATTTCTGGTTGTTTTCAAACCAATATAAAACTTGCTATATTTAGCGATTACGGTTAGAAAGCATCTTCCAAACTATTTTCCACATTATCATCATCATTAATACGAATGGCTAAAAACTTAAAATTAAGAGACCTTAAGAAAAAAACTCCACAAGAACTTCTTGTTTATGCGGAGGAACTTGGCGTTGAAAATGCCAGTTCAATGCGAACACAAGATATGCTGTTTGAAATACTGAAAACTCTTGCGAGTGACAGCAAAGATATTGACGGTGAAGGAGTTTTAGAAGTTTTACAGGATGGGTTTGGTTTTTTAAGATCAATGGAGGCTAATTATCTTCCGGGTCCAGATGATATTTATGTAAGTCCAAGTCAAATTAAAAGATTTGGATTAAGATCAGGAGACACTGTTGAAGGTCCGATTAGAGCACCAAAGGACGGTGAACGTTATTTTGCATTATTAAAAATTGATACAATTAACTACGAAGCAACCGAAAAAAGTAGAAACAAAATTAACTTTGATAACCTGACACCTCTTTATCCTGATGAGCAAATCAGATTAGAAACAGAAAAACCAGCAAGCGATCAAAGCTCAAGAGTAATTGATTTGGTTGCACCAATTGGTAAAGGTCAAAGAGCGCTCATTGTTTCACCACCAAGAACAGGCAAAACAGTCCTACTGCAAAATATTGCACATTCAATTACTGATAATCATCCAGAATGTTATTTGATGGTTTTGTTAATTGATGAGAGGCCAGAGGAAGTTACTGACATGCAACGTTCTGTAAAAGGAGAGGTTGTCAGCTCAACATTTGATGAGCCTGCATCGCGTCACGTACAAGTCGCAGAGATGGTTATCAATAAAGCAAAAAGATTAGTGGAGCATAAGAAGGATGTTGTGATTCTCTTAGATTCTATAACTCGACTGGGTCGTGCCTACAACACGGTTGTTCCAAGTTCAGGAAAAGTTTTAACAGGTGGTGTTGATGCAAACGCTTTACAGAGGCCAAAGAGATTTTTTGGAGCAGCAAGAAACATTGAAGATGGCGGCTCATTAACCATTATTTCAACTGCTTTGATTGATACAGGAAGTAGAATGGATGAGGTAATTTTTGAAGAATTTAAAGGTACTGGTAACTCAGAAATTATATTGGACAGAAAAGTTGCTGATAAGAGAATATATCCTGCAATTGATATTACTAAGTCCGGTACACGAAAAGAAGAAATACTACTTGATAAAGACGAGCTTCAAAAAATGTATGTCCTTAGACGTATACTCAACCCAATGGGAACAATGGACTCCATCGAATTTTTGCTTGGCAAATTAAAAGAAACAAAAGACAACGCAGATTTCTTTCAATCAATGAATAAATAGTATTAAAATTTAGTATTATAAATTTTTCAGTCCATAATTATTCTACATAACCAATGAAACGAGTCCTATTCATTATTACACTTTTTTGTTCATCCATTGCTTTTGGAAGTGAGGTTGCAAACACGCTTTTAAAAAAAGTAGCTGAAACGGCTGAGGAAAAAGCTGAATTAGCAGTGAATGATATTTTTGAAAATATTGAAGTTGACCTCTCAGGCTTTTACAAAGGCAAGCCGTCATACGGTATAAGTACAATCCTACCTTTATATGACCAAAATAATAGAAATACTTTTATTCAGGGCCACCTTTCAACCCAAGCAGATATAGAAATGTTAAATATTGGTTTGGTGCAAAGGCACAGCCTTTATGAAAATAAGTTAATCATGGGGTATAATTTATTTTATGATCTAGATTTAGACAATTCTCACGAACGTTTTGGTATCGGAGCAGATTTTCTCACAAGTCTTGGAGACATACATTTAAATTATTATGATGCTGTAACGGACTATGTAGTAGTAGACGGTTTGAGAGAATATACTCTTGATGGATATGATGCACAAATTGCATTTCCACTTCCTTATCTGCCCAGGTCAAAATTCTATGCTGAAGTCTTTTCATGGAACGGTATAAACAGTTCCAGAGATCTTGAGGGTGAGACTTACAGTCTAAAAAGTAAATTTCCTCTCGGCATGACGCTAGAATTTGGCAAAACCAGCTTTGATCAATTAGCACGTGATGAAGAATTTGTCACACTCAATGTAAATCTCTTTGAATTTAAGAGCAATAAAAACCAACCATTAAGTGAATTGGCAAAAATGTATTCTTCTGTTCCTTACACACTTTACAGTTTTAGCGATGTAGGCGAGCGAAAATATGAAAAGGTCAGAAGAGAAAATAAAATAAAAAAACAAACAAACCGAACCGGAACGGTTAGAATAGTAGGATATTAAAATGCAAAAAAAATTATTCCTCACATTTGCATTTCTATTTTACTTCTTAACATTCAGTGTAAATCTCTACGCTGTTAATGGTTTTGAAAACTGTCCTATGGTAGATGGTAAGATTGATGTATCAGAACTTGGAAATATTGGTACTAACCCTGGCGGTGCGATAACGTGTGATGCACCGGTCGATAGTTTTAGTTTAACATTTTATAAGCTTGCAATGTGTACTTCTGATCCAGATGATTTCATAAGGGGTAACTCTACAACTGACCCCTGTTATTATGTCTGGAACACTGCGGAGGGAGATAACTCCATCTCTTTCGGTGTAACAAAATCATCTGAGACCAGCTTTCCTGCTACATTACCTCCTTCAGGCACCTATACAGCAGCTTATGCGGAAATTGCAACTACAGTTCCAATTAATGTGGAACTTGAATTTGACGAGACATTGATGATCGGTGGCAATAGCGAGGGAACAGGTTGGAGTTTTCCCCCTGCATCTAGATTTATTGGTGGAGGTAATCGTAACATGACTATGGAAGATTTTCTTAGCGGCACTTATTTTGGCTTTACAGAAGCATTTTCTGAATCACAGTCATCCTTCAATACTTACAGCTTTACATACAATTCTCTTTCAACGACCGAATTCCTTAACACGCTGGTAAATAACACACCATTATCTCACAACGGCAATTATCGTTCAACTTTCTTGCTCAATGACAGCGGCGAACTTGCAAGCACATATAGTGACGCCTCTAGATTAATTATCAAAGATAAATTTTCAAGCCCTGTTACGATTACCGACCAAACAAGTACAGTTACGTATAAGTACTCACCTGATTACGCTGCAAGATTTACATTCGTGCCTACGGGAGGTGGTGGATGGTTCGTTACGTCGATTTTGTTTGGCGATACACAATTCTCAATGGAATTTGAATAATCAACCTTCAGCTTCTAGGATTGAAGACACTTTATATTTCTTTCCTAATTTTTTTGAGCCTCCAATATTTTTAAGATCAATCAAAAAGTAAAACTCAATATACTTAACCTTACACTTGTTAATTAAGTTTGCTGATGCAAATGCTGTTCCTCCAGTTGCAATCAAGTCATCAATAATCAGAACCTTATCTTTTTCATGGATAGAGTTTTTATGAATTTGTATTTCGTCACTTCCATACTCTAGCTTGTATTTTTGCTTAAGTACTTTTCCAGGAAGTTTCCCTTTTTTTCTAATAGGAACGAATGGTATCTCAGTTTTGAAAGAAATTGCGGATCCAAATATAAATCCACGGGCCTCTACAGCAGCAATTTTTGTAAATTTATTCTTTTTTACATACTTCGAGATTTCATTGATGACCTCTTTGAAAAGTATCTTATTGTCTGTTATGGAGGTTATGTCTTGAAATAGAATACCTTTTTTAGGGAAATCAGGAATTACCCTTATTTTCTTCTTAAGTTTATTTTTTAGTTTTTTGTTCAATGTTTAGTAAATTTTTTTTGGTACTTAATCCACCCACTGATGTAAATCCTGTGAGTTTGCCGTTACTTCCAACTACTCTGTGACATGGAACTGTCATCATAAGATTATTTTTTCCTAAGGCGCCCCCAACAGCTCGTGGTGATGTTCTTAATTTCCTTGCAATGTCACCATATGTTGTTGTTCTACCATAAGGTATTTTGCGTAAATAATTCCAAACACGGTTTTGAAATTTTGTACCTATTTGTTTTGTTGGAAAATTAAGTGATTGTCTTTTGCGCGCAAGATACATTTTAATTTGAAGCGCAGATCTTTTCAGAAGCTTATCCTCTGTTTTGTTAGGTTTTTTCCTTGTTCTATGAACTGCGATTATTCTATTTTTGCTTGAGACAAGCTCAATATTGCCAATGATTGATTTGAAAACGTAGCTGCTCATATATATAAGATACTATAATTTTTTAACCTTATGACTAACAAATTTTTCGAAAGACACGTATTTTTCTGTACCAATCAAAGACCCGATGGTCATCCAAAAGGTTGTTGCGCTTCTAAAAATTCAACAGTGCTGCGAGCCTATATGAAGAAAAAAACAAAAGAATTAGTATCCGATAAGAAAATAAGAATAAACGCGTCAGGCTGTTTAGATCATTGTGAATTTGGCCCTACTCTTGTTGTCTATCCAGACAATGTTTGGTACTCGTGTAAAACAGAAGAAGATGTGGACCAAATAATCAATGAACATCTTATTAATGACCGTATCCCTGAAAACCTCCAAATAAAAAAATGACAATTTTTGCACTATCTACTGCCAGCGGTGTTGCGGGGTTAGCGGTTGTAAGAGTCTCAGGACATCTAGCGCTCACAGCTCTTAAAAGCATTTCTAGAAAGAGTCACTTCGATCCAAACGTCTTAACTAAGTCAGAATTTTATGATCCAGAAAGCGGTAATTTAATTGACAAAGGTCTTGCTGTGTTTTTCTCAAAACCAAAAAGTTTCACAGGTGAAGATGTTGTTGAGTTCCACATTCATGGCGGCCATACAACTGTTCAGCTTTTACTCAAATCACTTTCTAATATTGACCAGTTAAGGCTGGCACAACCTGGCGAATTTTCAAAAAGAGCATTTGTGAACAACAAAATGGATCTTACTGCAATTGAAGCCATGGGTGATTTAATTAATGCGCAAACTGAAATTCAACATAATCAAGCTTTGTCTCAAATGAAAGGCTCACTGAATAAATTATATTTATCATGGAGAAAGTCTCTAATAGAGTTAGTTGCTTATCTCGAAGCGGACATAGATTTTGCAGATGAAGATATTCCTGAAAACGTTCTTAACAATATCAATTCAAAAATTGAAAAACTTTTAGGTGAAATGAATGAACATTTAAAACAACGTAATCAAGGAGAAATATTAAGAGACGGTTATAAAGTCGCTATCATTGGATCCCCAAACGTTGGTAAATCAAGTTTGATAAACTCACTTGCTAATCGTGATGTTGCAATTGTGTCTGATAGGGAGGGTACGACTAGAGATGCAATTGAAGTAAGGCTAAATATTGCTGGATTTCCAGTCATTTTAACAGATACTGCGGGCTTAAGAGATACTGAGGACGAGGTCGAAAAAAAAGGAATTGAAATAACTCAAAGTAAAATTAAAGAAGCTAATTTAGTTTTGGAATTATTTGATGATCCAAATAATGTTGAGTTACATCAAGATCGACTTACGGTTCTAAATAAATGTGACTTACACAATAATTTCAAAAAAGAAGGCTGTATTAATATTTCAGTTTCAAATGGAAGCGGTATTGATAATTTAATCAATAAAATTGCTGAGCAAGTATCAAATAAATTCATAAGTTACACCGATACAATACCAACAAAGACTCGATATATCCTAGGTGTTCAAAATTCTGTACAAAGTTTACTAAGTGCAAGAAGTATCGATTTAAAAGTTAATTCTGAACTTATGGTTGAGGAGCTAAGATTAGCCATTCAAGAAATCGGAAAAATAACCGGTCATGTTGATGTTGAGGAATATTTAGAAGTTATTTTTAAAGATTTTTGTATCGGTAAATAAAAAAATAATTGATTGCAATTAGTCTAAGTTAATTTAATTAACTTATTCATGATTAATTATGATGTTGTAGTAGTTGGAGGAGGACATGCGGGTTGTGAAGCTGCGACTACATCTGCACGTGTTGGTGCAAAAACCCTCTTAATCAGCCATAAATTTGATACTATTGGTGAAATGTCTTGTAATCCAGCCATTGGCGGTCTTGGTAAAGGTCACTTAGTAAGGGAAATCGATGCACTGGATGGAATAATGGGGCGTATAGCCGATTTATCAAGTATTCAATACAGATTATTAAATAGAACCAAAGGCCCTGCAGTAAGAGGACCAAGAGCTCAATCAGATAGAAAGCTCTATAAAAAACATATGCAAGAAGAGATACAAAATACAGAAAATCTAGATCTTTTATTTGATCCAGTTGAAGATTTAATTTTTGACACCAACAAACAAATTGCAGGCGTGACTTGTGCGAGTGGTAAAAAAATATCGACTAAGAAAGTCATTATTACAACTGGGACATTTTTGAATGGCTTAATTCATTTGGGAGATAAAACTATTCCAGCTGGAAGACACGGTGACTCACCCTCAATAGGACTTGCGAATTCACTCTATAAAACTGGTTTTAATATTGGCCGTCTAAAAACCGGGACACCCGCCAGATTGGATAAAAATACAATAGACTTTTCTAAACTTGAAAAACAGGAAGCTGACGATGAGCACTCTTACTTTTCATTCTTAACCACAAAAACTCATAATGAACAATTACCGTGCCACATGACTTATACAAACGAGGTCGTTCACAATATAATCCAAAAAAACATAACAAAATCAGCTATTTACTCAGGTCAAATTAGCGGTACAGGGCCAAGATATTGCCCTTCACTAGAGGACAAAGTAGTTAAATTTGCAGATAAATTGAGACATCAAATTTTTTTAGAACCAGAAGGACTGGATAGTGATTTGATATATCCAAATGGTATCTCAACTTCACTTCCACCTGATGTTCAGGACGAATTTATAAGTAAAATCAATGGTTTAGAGAATGCAAAAATAGTAAGGCATGGCTACGCTATTGAATATGATTTTATTGACCCTCAAGAACTTTATCAAACGTTGGAAACCAAAAAAATAAAAGGTTTGTATCTTGCTGGGCAAATAAATGGAACAACGGGTTACGAGGAAGCTGCAGCGCAAGGACTTGTAGCAGGTTTGAATGCTGCAATCTCCCTAAGTAATAAAGAACATATTTTTTCAAGAAACGATTCATATATAGGAGTAATGATTGACGACCTAACCCTAAAGGGGGTTACCGAACCCTATAGAATGTTCACTTCTAGAGCAGAATACAGACTTTTATTGCGAGCAGATAATGCAGATCTACGATTAACTGAAATTGGCTATAATTTAGGGTTAGTTGACGCTGATAGATATCAAAAATATTTAGCTAAAAAAGTTGAACTAGACAAAGTAAATAAAATTGTACAAAATCAATATGTTACGCCTAATGCACTTTCAAAAATTGGAGTTCAAATTAATCAAGATGGCAAAAAAAGATCAGCTTTTGACTTACTAGCTTACCCTAACATCGATGTTGATAAAATAGATGAGATCTTTGATTTAAACCTTAAAAAATATAGTAGTGAAATTCTTGATCAAATAACAACAGAGGCTCATTACAAAGGTTATCTTAAAAAGCAAGAAAGTGAGATCATTTCACTTACTAAAGAAGAAAAAGTTGAAATTCCCACTAATCTTAATTACGAATTAATTCCCAGTTTATCAACAGAAATTATTGAAAAACTTACAAAAATTAAGCCTAAAAACTTATCTCAAGCGTCAAGAATTGATGGTGTTACACCTGCAGCTCTTAGTGTTATTTTATCGTATATTAAAACCAAAGCTAAATCTCAAAAATTAGCTTAATATCTAAATAATGATTGATTCGCCTGATGCTCTAAAAGAGCTCTTGCCAAATGTTTCACGTGAAACAATTGAAAAATTGGCTGAATTTAGGGAAATGATTTTGGCAGAAAACCAAAATTTAATATCAAAGAATGATAGGAATTTTATTTGGACAAGACATTTTTATGATTCTCTGAGATTAGCTCAATTTATAACTAACAGTGGAAATCATATTATTGATATTGGAAGTGGTCCTGGCCTTCCGGGTATACCAGTTTCGTTATTATTTGGCTCAAAAAATAAGGTTTTTTTATGCGAGAATAGATCTAAAAGAGTATCATTTCTTAATAAATGTATTGTTAAACTAGATCTCAAAAACACTGAAGTGATTCCCATCAAAGCTGAAAAAATTGAAAATAAAAAATTTGATATCATTTTAGCAAGAGCAGTCAGTCAATTAAACCATTTATTATCAATTAGTTATAATATATGCAAAAAAAACACTACATTGCTTCTGCATAAAGGTGTACATATAGATGAAGAGATTGTGCAAGCTACTAAATGTTGGAATTTTACTCATGTATTGCACGAAAATGAAAAAGAAAAAGGTTCTTTTATTTTGGAATTAAAAAATATAATAAAATCAATAACTTAATGAAAAATAAAATAATAGCAATATCAAATCAGAAAGGTGGAGTGGGAAAAACTACCACTGCTATAAACTTATCCACAGCCTTGGCTGCGATTGGGGAAAAAGTTCTAATTATTGATCTCGATCCACAAGGAAACGCTAGTACAGGATTGGGTATAGATTATCAAAAGAGAACAAACTCAATCTATGAAGTTCTTGCATCTCAATGCAATTTATTAGATGCAATTCAAAATACAGAAATTGAAAATTTAAAAATTATACCATCTACTGTGGACCTATCAGGCATAGAACCTGAACTAGCCGAAGTAAACGATAGAGCTTTTACTCTTAAAAAAATTTTAACTGACCAAAACTCATTAAATGATTTTAGTTTTGTTTTTATCGATTGCCCACCAGCTTTAAGTCTGCTCACTGTCATGGCAATGACTGCGGCGGACTCAATTATCGTTCCGCTTCAATGTGAATTTTTTGCATTGGAAGGTCTTAGTCAATTAATAAAAACAATTGAAAGGGTAAAACAAAATCTTAATCAAAAATTAACAATCGACGGGATAGTTTTAACAATGTTTGATGGAAGAAATAAACTTTCATCACAAGTTGCTGATGATGTTAAAAAACATTTAAGTCAGCAGGTATATGAAACGATTATACCTCGCAACGTAAGAGTTTCAGAAGCACCTTCGTTTGGAATGCCTGCTCTAATCTATGATCAAAAAGCTGCAGGTAGCCAGGCATATTTAAGATTAGCTGATGAGATCATAAGACAAAATAAAGAACAGGAGGCAGCTTAATGAGTTCATCAATTTCAAAGAAAGGTTTAGGTCGTGGTCTCTCATCTCTTATGGGTGATACAAAAGATATTTCAAACCAAAATAAAATTTCAAATGAAGAAACAAAAATCTCAATAGCAAACCTTAAACCAAGTCCTTCCCAGCCTCGAAGATTATTTGATAAAAGCAGTATTAATGAATTAGCTGAATCAATAAAATCAAAAGGACTTGTTCAGCCAATATTAGTCAGACCTTCACCTAAAGAGTCTGGAACTTACGAAATAATTGCTGGAGAAAGAAGATGGAGAGCAGCACAGATTGCGCAACTCCATGAGATTCCTGCTGTTGTAAGGAATCTAAACGATGTGGAAGCTTTAGAAATAGCAATCATTGAAAATGTACAACGTTCTGATCTATCACCAATTGAAGAAGCCGCTGGATATAAAAGATTAATTGAAAATCACGGTCACACCCAAGAAGTTCTAGCAGAAATTGTTGGTAAAAGCAGAAGTCATATTGCGAACATAATCAGACTCCTTGGGTTGCCTCAGTCAATTCAAGATATGATATCAGAGGGAAAAATTTCATCAGGTCACGCTCGCGCAATTATGAACAGTGCTTTTCCAGAAAAATTAGCAGAAAAAATTGTTAGTGAAAATTTAAGCGTAAGAGCCGCAGAAGACCTTGCAAAACAGAAAAAGCCAGGAATTAAAAAGGTAAAATTAAAAGATCCAGATACTATTGATTTGGAAAATAATTTAACCGCAAAGCTTGGGCTCAATGTAACGATTGATCACAAGGGGAAAAAAGGTGGTTCAATAAAAATAGAATATAAATCGCTTGATCAATTAGAATTGATAACTACTAAATTAAAAAATTAATTTTTAAAATATTGTTTCCCATTGTTTGCAATTAATAGTATTGATTTCTCACAATTAAAAATAGCTAATTTACTATTTAACTTACATGCAATTTCAGTTTCCAAAAGCTTGTTAAGATTTGACTCAATACCTTGCAAGGGCCATTTATAACAATGTTTTTGAAAACTATCCTTATCTTTCCAGAAAACAGGAGGTCTTAGTATCTTTATTGAAATATCAAAGTTGTTACCTTTTTTCATTTCTATCTTTGTTTGTTGTATTCTCAATAAATAATTTATAAGACTTCTTATAAGGCTTATGGGACTTGTTCCCTCGGACAATAGTTTGTTGACTATTTTGGAACTTTTAGAGGTGTTCCCAAACATAACATTCTCATTCATTTTATTTAAATTATTAGAACTTGAGTCATTTAGTATTTTTTTCACATCATCTAACTCAATTTTTGTCTTTGATTTGTAAAAAAATATTTCTATTTTCTCAAGTTCACCTCTGCTTATCATACGATCATTACTTAGTGATTGTAGAAGATAATTTTTAATATCTCTATTGAGATCAAAGTGATTCCTTTCGACAAACTCATCAATATTTTTTATTATAGATCTGCTATCATCTTCATAACATGCAAGTGATAGGCACTTTTTATCATTTTCAAAAAACTTTCTTATTTTTGAGGATTTATTTAGATTACCGTCTTTGATAATCAAAATTGTTTGTTGAGGCGCATTTAAAATAATCTCTTCAATAATTTTGATGTGCTTGTCTTTTATAGCATCTGCAATAACGATCTTATTTGTATAAAACATTGAAACAGATCTGATTATTCCATCAAGAGACGTTGGATCATTATCGAGATCTTTGCCATTAAAACTTATTCGCTCATATTCATTTTTATCAATGTAATTATGAGTTATTTTATCAACCTGTTCTCTCACAAGCCCCTCATTAGGACCATATATGAGAAAACTCAAAAATTGATTTTTTTCATCAATAATTTTTTTTATCTGATGTTCCTTGATAATCATTGTTTAGAAATGCGACTTTGTATTCTGGAAGTCATAATTTGAAGCGCATTTTTTGTTGCAATTTTCGTCATACTTTTTCTGGTATCTTCATTACTAACCTCCGATTCAACAACATCATACTGCGCATATCCCCTTGTAGTACCAACAGAAATTGACTCATTGCTATCTGAGTCTATGAGTTCATAGCCAATTGCTACTTCAATTCTATACTTCGCTATTGTCCCATTAGTGTTAATAATTAAAGGAGTTAAATCCTCACTTATCATAAGTAGGACAGTGTACTTTTGGCTCTCACCTGATAAAATATTAGTGTTTATTTCATCTTCAATCTCTCTTGATACTTCATTAATAATTTTAACTGAGTAACTAACAGAATTTGAAATATTATCTGAAATTTTATAAATTGGTTTAAAACCACAACTCGTGCAGATTACGAACGTCAGCAAAATGGTAAAGATCTTATTCATGCATTTGCCTCAAATAACATCTCTGATAAATATTTTTCATATTTTTTCCAAGCTCCAATTGATTTATTGTTTATAGGTTTCCTTACTTGCTCGATACTAGCTGTCCTGACCTGCCTTTTATTTTTGTGAAATTCTAAACATTTTTCTTCCCATTCGATTTGACAAAAATCAATCAATTTTTTCGAAACAAATTCCTGATTATTAACTAATTCTTCATTATCTAATATAAAAATATCTTCAGAATAGTCGTCTAACCAAAATTCCATCATTTCTTGATGAAGTTTATAGTATTTTACTAATATTTTTTGATTGTATGAATATTGATGAGAAACTTCGACAAATTTGTGTGAGTAAAGCGAGAAGCAATTATCCATGAGACTTCTTTTACAGTAAATTATTTTTGCCTCAGGTAATATTAATTTAATTAATCCAATGAAGATAAAATTATGAGGCATTTTATCACAAATATAAATAGAGTCATTTTTATCTTTGTGGGATATTTTTTCGATATAATCATCTCGAGCAGATTTTAAAAATTTTCTACTTTTTAAATTTTTTTCAAAGGTATTTATTTGCATTTTATTTGGTTGGATAAGACGAATGTTTAAAACCTCAGCAAGATAATCGAGCTCACCTGCACCTGTAATCTTTGAATGAGAAGATAGTATTTGTTCGCAAAGTGTAGTACCTGATCTTGGCATTCCACATATAAAAACAGGTATTTGTTTTTTTATATGTTCGTCACAAACAAAATCTATTTTTTTCGAAAAAGCAGATTTTAATATATCGAAAAATTTTTTTTCTGCATCAATGTCAAACGATTTAATCGCATATTGAGCATCATTGCCATTTATTAGGTATGCGCCTGCCTTATCGAAGTTTTTTTTATTCTTAAAATACTCAAAAAAAGCATGACATATCAGTGCTTTATCATCTAAATTAATACTCTCTTTTTGTATTAATTGATCATAATACTTTACTTGCTCAGCGGTCAAAACATTATCTTTGTCTTTAGTATAACCTAGAAAGTATGAGATATTTTTATAGTCTTTTTTAAATCCCTCAGCTGATAACTTATTTGCTTCTTCAAACTCTCCTATTTCTCTATAAGCTGTAGATAAGTTATGCCTATAACTATCGTCGTCAGGACTTTGTTTATTTAGCTGTTTTAATAAATCAATTGCCTTTTCAGGTTGATTATTAATGATCAAGGCCTTTGCATATTGATTTAATGCGAGTGGGTTGTTTGGTTGAATATTGATTGATAATTGAGAATAATAAAGTGCATTTTTTGAATCATTAACTTTATGATAATATCCTGCCAAATTATTTATTGTAGGTACATAGTTGGAATTGATTTCAAATGATTTAATAAGGCATTTATGTGCTAGTTCATAATTTTTATTTAGCATATGTATTGTTGCCAAGTTGCTCAAGGCCTGGAAACCATTCGGATTAATTTTTAATGCTTGTATGAAATAATTATATGCTTTCTCATATTGTTCTAAATCTTGATAAAGAATACCAAGGTGTCTTAAAGCTTCGTAGTTTTTAGGTTCAGCTGAAAGAACTTTGTTGTACAAAGTTTCAGCCTTCTTAAAATTTTTTTGGGTATGCTGATTTATTCCTTCAAGCAATTCCGTATTTATTGTTTGGTAAGCTTTATTATTTTTTTTTTGTTTTCTTCGTTCGTGTCTATTCATTTGGCGAGGACAATATTTAATATTTTATTTGGAACATAGATTGATCTTAGTATATTTTTTCCCGATAATGCATCTTTAATATTTTTAATGTTTTGAATTTCTTTTTTTATTTCATTTTCAGAAATATCTCTCGAGACAATAATTTCACCTCTTCTTTTACCGTTAATTTGAACAACAATGGTAACTTCATCGTTTTCTAAATATTGGACATTCACCTTTGGCCATGGTTGATTTGTAATAGAGTCTTTCCTTCCAGAAACTGCCCAACATTCTTCCGCTAAATGAGGCACCATTGGTTCAATTACCCTCATCAAAATATTTAATGACTCATATATTGCTTTTCTATCTTGTATATTCTGAATTTCAAACTTTGAAATTGCATTAACCATTTCAAAAACTTTCGCTATAGCAACATTCATCTGAAATTTTTCAATGCTTTGTGTAATTAAATTAAGGTTGTGGTGAATAGATTTTATAAAATCTAAGTTTCTACCTTGAAAATTTGGGACACATGACTGAATATCTTGGGTAAAGTTATCGCGGTTTTTTCGAACTAAAGTCCAGATTTTTTGGCATATTTTCCATGCTCCATTAATTCCTGAGTCAGTCCAATTTATGTCTTTTTCTGGCGGACTATCCGATAGCATAAACCATCTGGCTGAGTCGGCACCATACGCGTTAATAATTGACTCTGGGTCAATTACATTTTTTTTCGATTTTGACATTGATTCAATATCACCGATTGTAACTTTCTCGCCAGTTGATATTTGATAATATCCATTATTCTTTTTTTCGACATCTCTTGGGTAAACCCATGCCATCGACTCATTTTGAAAAGTATTGTGGCAAACCATCCCTTGTGTAAATAAGCTACTAAATGGCTCCTCAATTCCTTTTATGTCTAAGGCCTTTGTAAAAAATCGTGAGTATAGAAGATGCAAAATCGCATGTTCGACTCCACCAACATACTGGTCCACAGGCATCCAGTAATTTACTTCATTATTATTAAATGGTTTCTCAATTTCTTGGGGTGAACAGAATCTCAAAAAATACCATGCTGAGTCCACAAAGGTATCAAGGGTATCTGTCTCCCTTACAGCTTTCATACCTGTTTCAGGACATTTTGTGTATTTCCAGGTAGGATGATTATCGAGTGGATTTCCTGGAACATCTAAGTCAATATCTTCTGGTAATTCTAACGGCAAAAGCTCCTCTGGAACCTCAATTACCTTACCGTCTTCTCTGTACATTATTGGGATTGGACAGCCCCAATATCTTTGCCTAGAAACTCCCCAGTCACGAAGCCTAAAGTTCGTAGTTTTTTTTCCAAGATTTAGCTTCTCAATTCTTTTTATGATTTCACTCTTAGCATCTTCAATTGATAGATTATTTAAGAATTCAGAATTGATAAGTTTACCATTACCTGTATATGCAATTTTTTTGTCTAACTTTGTTTGATCACACGGATCAATTACTTGAATGATTTCTAGATTATATTTGTAAGCAAAATCTAAATCTCTCTGATCATGTGCAGGGCATCCATAAATAGCTCCAGATCCATATTCCATCAATATGAAGTTTGCTATGAAAACCGGTAGTTTTTTATTTTCAATAAAAGGATGTTTAATAAATAAATCTGTTTGAATGCCGACTTTTTCGTTTTTCGCAATTGTTTCTTCACTCACTTTTTGTGACCTCAAAGAAGTAACTGCTTCCCTAAGTTGTTTATTATTACTAACTAATCGGTCCACCATCGGGTGAAACGGTGACAGCGCACAAAAAGTAGCCCCAAAAATTGTATCAGGCCGAGTCGTAAAAATTCTTAATTTTTCACCCTTAAATGCTTCAATTTCAGTTAAAATTTCAAAATCAATTTCGCAACCATAAGATTTTCCGATCCAATTTTTTTGCATTAATCGCACTTTATCTGGCCAGCCGGACATCTTATCAAGCGCTTGTAAAAGACTGTTTGCATAATCTGTAATTTTAAAAAACCACTGAGAAAGTTTTTTTTGTTCAACATCAGCTCCAGACCTCCAACCCTTACCATCAATTACCTGTTCATTTGCTAGGACTGTCTTTTCAACTGGATCCCAATTTACAAGTGACTCTTTTTTGTAAATTAAATTTTTTCTGTAAAATTTTAAAAAAAGCTTTTGTTGATTTTGATAATAAAGTTTATCACACGTTGCAATTTCTCTTGACCAATCAATTGAAAGCCCCATCTGCTTTAACTGCATTTTCATTGTATTGATATTCTCATATGTCCAAGTCTTCGGTGAAGTCTGATTTTCAATCGCCGCGTTCTCTGCTGGCAGTCCAAATGCGTCCCACCCCATTGGATGCATTACATTAAACCCTTGTGCCCTTTTGTATCGTGCGATTACATCACCTAACGTATAGTTACGAACATGACCCATGTGAATTTTTCCAGATGGATATGGAAACATTTCAAGAATATAATATTTTTTTTTACCTTCGATTATTTTGCTTTCAAATAATTTGTGTTCACTCCAAAAGGACTGCCATTTTTTTTCAATTATTTTTGCATTATATTTTTCGGACATCAATAAATCATCAAGTACTTAGAGTTCTGATGCGATTTTTAATGATCTTGCTGAAGTTAAGATACTTTCTTTAATTTTTAGACTTTGGTCCAAATTAATTCCTTGATCAACCCACCTATTCCCATCCAAGGATTGGGTGAATAAAGTTACAGACAAACTTTCATCAGTCATTTCTTGGTCAACTACACGAATATTAATCTTTAATCTGTTTTGCCCATCATCTAAACTATACCAATCTGTTACAATTATACCTGCAGCTGAGTCAACAGAAATTAAAGGCATAAAACTCACTTTGTCGAGAGCTACACTGAAAGTAATTGAATTTACTTGAAGGCCACTAGTTGAATCTAAGCCTAAAACGCCACCTAAGGTAAATCCAGAGTTACCATCAAGTATTGAACTGCCCGTTGGTAGGTTCAAATCTTTATCTTTAGCTTTTTCAGTTAGCACCCTTTGTTTTTCAGAGTCATAGGTTTCCGGATCGTCTTGTAAGCTTTTCACTTGCGCACATGAGATGAGAATAGTGATTAAGATGGGTAAAATCAGGATTTTTTTCATAATTCGAGCTGGAATTTCAAGTATTTTTAATTATACACACTTTTTAATTTAAAAGTCTGAATTAATCCATTTTTCTTATTTTTTCAACAAAATCTAATTGTTGCATAAATATCACATGCTAAGATAAAAATGTGATATTTATGAAAATACCGTTAATAAAGGCGATGATTTTTGATAAAAGGTTATTCAGTTAAATTTAACTATGATCAATTATCATATGAAAGGAATTATTATGAATAGATCAAAATTAATCGGAGCAACTGCTTTGGCTTCAGTTATGGCTGCTGGCGCAGCACAAGCTGAAATGTCAATTAGCGGTTATTTCGCTGGTACGTTGACAGACAACGACGGTGGTGGATTAGCATCAACGTTCTCTACAAACTCTGTTTACGTTTCATACAGCGACTCTATGGATAACGGTATGGGCGTTGGTCTTACAATGTCTATCACTGCTACTGGCATCAAAACTGATGTTAACTTTGACACTGGTATGGGTACAATCGGTCTAGGTATCGGCCAAGACTCTGCTGTAGATAGCATGGACTCAAACCCTGCATGTTTTTCACTAGTAAATTGCTGGAACGTAGCATTTAGTGGTAAAGGCGGCGGAGCTGGTGTCTATGACGATGGTGACGGCGTATCTGGTAACTCAATTGCGTACTCAAACTCAGTAGGTGGAGTATCATTTAAAGTTACTAGAGGTATGGAAGCTGATAGTGTTGCAGCTGTTGCTGGTGACGCTACAACAAATCCATTAACTGTTGGTAGTGCAGCTACTGAGGGTTATGACGCTACAATGTCATATGCTGCTAGTACTTCAATCATGGGTGCAACAATCAAAGCTGGTGTATCTCAAATTGATTACGCAGGCTCTACTGCTGATAAGGATCCAAACTTCTTAACTGTTGGTTATTCAATTGCTGGCCTAAACTTAGGTTATGCAGTGTATGACTCAGACGACGGATCAGAAGAAACTCACATGGGTGTTGGTACATCTGTAGCAGGGATGGACGTTGGTGTTCAATTTGCTGACAGAGACTTCACTACTGATACTGATTACATGAGAGTATCTGTTAATAAAGGAATGGGCGCCGCTTCTTTCGGTGTTGATTATCTTGAAACAGATGAAGCTGGTGGATCAGCTAATGACACTGACAAGTGGGTCTTTAACTATGTAGTTGGATTCTAATCATCTAATTATTAGTTTTTTGATTTAAAATGCCCTACATTCACATGTAGGGCATTTTTTTATGAATAGATACAAAGATTTTTTACATGCGTTAAAAAAATCTGCGCAACATGCTAACAGAAAAATAGAAGATATTGAATTAATTGCTGTTAGTAAGAAGAAGGCTGCTGCAGATATAAAACACGTTATTAACGACGGTCATTTATCATTTGGTGAAAATCAAATTCAGGAAATTGAACGAAAGTGGCCGAGTCTCAAAAAGGATAATAAAAACATTATTCTTCATTTTATCGGAAGCATTCAGAGTAGAAAAGTTGTGTCAATTCATCAAAACTGTAATGTGATTCACTCAATTGATAGAATGAAAATAGTGAAATTATTTTCTGAAATCGAAAAAGAAAAAAACCTCCCAAGAAAATACTTTATTCAAATTAATACAGGCAATGAGTCTCAAAAGTCAGGCGTATTGCTTCGTGACGCTGAAAGGTTTATTGAAAAATGCATGTCAAACTATAGTTTGGATATTATTGGCTTGATGTGTTTACCTCCAATCGACCAGGATCCACGACATCACTTTCTAAAGCTACGGGATTTAGGAAAAAATTTTAATCTCAGTCAACTTAGTATGGGCATGTCAGGAGATTACCAGATCGCATTAGAATGTGGGGCCACTCACATACGAATTGGTACACATATATTTGGTGAGAGAAATTAAAGTTTTATAATTAACTTTGTTTTTTTGTCTATTACTTTTGCTAATTGAATAATGTTTTTTTTCTCTATAGCTAAACATCCCTCTGTTCCCTCAAAATTCGAATTGCAAACATGTAAAAATATTGCACTGCCCTTTCCAGGTATTATCGGGTCAGTATTATGATTAATCACGCAGATCAGGTCGTATAGATCATCATCTCTGTATAACTTTTCTGCACTTGAATTAAAAGGAAATTGAATAAATTGATTGTAAAATTTACTTTTTGGATCATCACACCATCCATCATTTTCTGATATAATGGCAGATGGTAAATTGAATACCATAGTTCCTAATTTGTCTGCTCTATAGTAAATTTTTTTAAATGTAAATTCTCCAACAGGTGTTTTATGGTCACCTTCGATTTTATTATATGTTAAGCCTTGATGGCCGATTGCACAAAAATACTGACCTAGATCTGAGTGTAGACAATTATTATGTACCAATAATTTCATAAACTATATTATAGTCATCTATATAATGGAAAAAAGAATAATCCCAATTACTCTAGGCAACGTAAAATTACATTCCATTATAAAAGAAATTGTTGAATACAGTCATAATTTTGCAGACTTTGAATTACAAATCAAAGAAAAAAAAGATTTACAGAAAAATGAAAAATTTTTTTTGGTTACTGATGACGAATTTGTAATAGATAATTTGCAATTAATTTTAGAATTTAAAGTAATATTTTTAATAAATTCAAATATCAAAAAAGCAAAAATTGAAAAATACGCTGGTGAAATGATTATGTTTAATACACCGCTTAAGTTAAATGAAATGTTTTTAGGTGTATCTCATAGATTGCAGCAAATTGCTTCGCAAACTGCAAGAAGACTTAAATTTAAAAATTTTATTTATGATCCAGTCATGCGAACACTATACAACGATGATCTTCATATAAGATTTACTGAAAAGGAGTCGCAGATATTTATGTGTCTATATAACAATAATGGTATTTATATTACAAAAAAAAATCTATTAAAACAGGTTTGGAGTTATAATGAAGATATAGATACGCACACTCTTGAGACACACATATATTCATTAAGAAAGAAAATTGAAAAAAAACTTTATCTCAAAGATCTAATTATTTTTACAGATAACAAAGGCTATTTTTTAAAAAAAGAAATTCTTTAAACTAGACGTTTAATAAAAGGTGCTCTCTTTCCCAAGCACTAATTACATTTTGATATGCATCATGTTCAGTTTGTTTGACCTCAGTAAAAAGTGTCACAAATTCTTTTCCTAAAGTTTCAGATAGTTCATTACTTACCTTTAGTCTTTTTAGAGCGTCAGGCAGGTATTTGGGAATATTATGTCTTCTTTCAAATGCATCACCAGTAATTGGTTTTTCAGGTTCAGATTTTTCTCTCAAGCCAAGATAACCGCAAGCAAGAGATGCTGCTATAGCCAAATATGGATTCGTATCTGCACCTGGTATTCTATTTTCAATTCTTCTCGAGTCAGGTGAAGAGGTAGGTACTCTGAAAGCAACAGTTCTATTTTCAATACCCCAATGTGTATTTATTGGCGCGGAAGCATCAATAACAAAACGCCTATATGAATTTACATACGGTGCAAATAAAAGCATCGCGTCTGGTAAATATGTTTGAAGTCCTCCAATATAGCTAAAGAACTCTTTTGAATTATTGCCATCCGGATCACTAAAGAGATTTTTACTTGACTTTGTTGATACTAAATTTTGGTGAATATGCATCGAACTCCCTGGTTGACCTTGGTATGGCTTTGCCATAAAGGTTGCGTGTATACCATGTTTAAGAGCAACCTGTCTTACCGCTCTTTTGAACATGAAAGCTTGGTCGGCTAAAGCAAGGGGGTCACCATGATTTAAATTAATCTCTATTTGAGATGGTCCTGACTCGTGGACAAGTGTATCAACACCGATCTCCATAATTTCACAATAGTCATAAATATCATCCGTTAATTCATCAAACTCATTTACTGCATCAATCCCAAAAACTCGGCTACCTGTTTCTCTTCGGCCCGATTTACCAACTGGTGTCTTCAAGGGCAGGTCAGGATCAAGGTTTTGTTCACATAGGTAAAACTCCAACTCCGGAGCAACGACAGCTTTTAGATTTTCCTCTTTCAATAGTTCAATAATGTTACTCAATACTTGCCTTGGAGCAATTTTTGAAGGCTCATTACTCCCATGCTTTAAATCACAGATAATTTGTGCAGTCGGTTCTTTATTCCAGGGAATTTTTCTTAATGTTGAAAAGTCTGGAGACATAAATAAATCTTCCTCAACATAATCTATAACTTCGCTTTCATATACCCATTTTCCGGAGACAGTCTGACCAAATACTGAGTCAGCGAGTTTTAGACTTTGATCTTCCACAGATTTTATAAATCTTTGTACTGGCAAAATTTTTCCCTTTGAGGACCCAGCCATATCAGGAAAGATACACTCAACTTCAGATATTTTATTAGACTCAAGCCACTGCTTAAGTTCCTTACTTGAACTGACCGTCATTTTAATAGAAATACTTTTATAACCTGCCTGTGGTTTAATTATATCTGACCACGAATAAATTTTGGCTTATAGATATATTTTTTTTGATCTTTGTAAACTTAAAAACAGTTTTGTTGCCAAATTCGTCAAAAATTTCCCACTTTTTCAAATCTAGTGAAATTTGATCAAACGTAAGTTGAATGCGATTATCAGATTTATCATTTTTAAGTTTTAGAAATAATTTATACGATTCATTTTCATCAGTAAGAGCAATAATATCAAATTCATTCTCTATCTTTATTTCATTTGATAAAAGTTTTTTTAAAATATTATTGCCTATAGCATAGCTTTCAATCTTAAATCCTTCTTTGTCTACAATTATCATTAAGCCTTTATTGGTTATTATATCTTCATTACTGTTTTCATATACAAACTTAGATTGAAAGGGTTTAAGAAAATAAAAAGCTCCACTAGATATAACTTCATCCGGATCAACTTGTTCAAATTCACCTGACATTGACTTAATCTCATTCCAATTCACCTCAATTTGTGAAATAACATCACTTGATAGAGAATTATTAATAAAAAAAAAACCTATAATGAGTCCTGAAAGAATTTTTTTCATTAGGAACTAAACTTATCAAAATTAATTTCTCTTTTACCAACATGATTCGCAGCACTTATGTATCCATCTTCCTCAAGTTGGTCCATTATTCTTGCTGCACGATTGTACCCAATTTGCAATTTTCTCTGTAGAAGACTTGTTGATGCTTTTCCCTCTTTTTTAATTATTTCTAAACAGTCTTTAAATAAACTATCATGATCACCTTCAGAAATTATGCCATAATCATTTTCGCTTTCCTCTTCTTTTAGTATTTCATCGTCATATTCTGGATTACCTTGTTTTTGCAGCGACTTGACAATATTTTCTATTTCCAGGTCTGAAATAAATGGACCATGTATTCGTGTTGTAACTCCTCCAGCAGTCATCATTAACATATCACCCTTACCCAACAATCTCTCTGCGCCTTCATCACCCAAAATAGTACGGCTATCAAATTTAGAGCTGACCTGAAAACTAATCCTACTTGGAAAGTTAGCTTTAATTGTTCCAGTAATAACATCAACGCTTGGTCTTTGCGTCGCCATGATTAGATGAATACCTGCTGCTCTTGCCATTTGAGACAATCTTTGAATTGCGTGTTCAATTTCTTTTCCAGCAACCATCATTAAGTCAGCCATCTCATCTACAACAACTACAATGAAAGGCATTTTTTTATTTTCTATTTCTACTTGTTTGGTTGTTGGTTGCCCCGTTTCTGAGTTTATTCCAGAAGGTATAGATCTTACAATCTTCTCTGATTTATTTATTGCCTCAATTATTCTTTGATTATAGTTTTCAATATTTCTTACCCCCAATAAAGACATTTTTTTATACCGTGACTCCATTTCTCTTACTACCCACTTAAGAGCAACAATTGCTTTTTTTGGATCAGTCACCACAGGCGTTATAAGGTGTGGCACACCTTCATACACTGAGAGTTCTAGCATTTTTGGGTCAATCAAAATAAACTTACAGTCCTCAGGAGAATGTTTGTATAGAATTGATGTTATCATTACATTAATGCCCACTGATTTACCTGAGCCTGTCGTTCCAGCAATTAGTAAGTGAGGCATATTTTCTAAATTAGCAAACTTAGCATAACCACTAATATCTTTCCCAAGAGCTAAAATTAAATTTTGCTCATTATTCACAAACTGTTCATGCTTGAATAACTCACTTAAATAGACTGGGTTCTTGATTGTGTTAGGTATCTCAATTCCGATAACATTTTTTCCAGGTATAATCGCAACACGAGCTGACATAGCACTCATATTTCTTGCAATGTCGTCTGACAAAGATATTATTTTTGAGGCCTTAACTCCTGGTGCTGGTTGTAGTTCGTACATAGTTACTATTGGACCGGGAGATACTTTTATAATTTCACCATCAATTTTAAAATCAGTTAATACGTTTTTTAACTTTTCTGCATTTAAGTTAAGCTCTTCCTGATCGATAATGCTTCCTTTGTTAAGTTCAGGCTTAGATAAAAAATTTATATCAGGAGCCCTGTATGAATTTTCTTCAAATATGATTTCATCTTGTTGATCTACTTTTGCTTTATCGTTTTGATTAGATTCATAGGCTGTAACCGGTTTATTTTTAATTGAGTCAAAGTCAATTTTAGGTTCAAGATTTTTATAATTAACAGTATCACTAGGAACTTTCTGAATAGGTTCTTTTATAAAATGAGATTTTATCTGATAAAAAAATTTTCTTGTAGATATAAAAAATTTTTTTATCAGACTCCATAAAATCTTAAAAAACTTTATCCATTCATCTAATTTTAGCCCCATAGTAAAATATAATGAGAACAAAAAAAATATGAGAATCGATGTAATGAATAAATAATTTAAATAATTACTAGTCATTATATTTGTTTCATTCACTAAAATAAGAGATTGAGTTGCAAAAAATCCATTTGATACAGGCAAATTTATTGTTTCAAAAAAAAGTGCAAGTAAATAAACAGTTACCGGTAACAGCAAAAAATTTAATGCAAATAATTCTAAATTTTTAGAAAAAAAAAGTTTGTATGCCCAACTAGTTAAAATAAAGCAAATAAGAATACTGCTATAACCAAAAAATTGTATTAGCACCTCAGAAATATTTGCTCCGATATAACCCCCAATATTTTGGACCTCATAATTGTTTAAATTGAAAATGCTTGGATCTAAACTTGAATAGCTTGCTATTGATATTAGAATAAACAAGCTAATTAAAATTGATGTAATTCCAATTATCTCAAGCAACCGATTGATTATGAAAAGTTTAATAGAGTCAGGTAAAAGCTTCATTATTTGTCAAATTGAATAAAAATTTTCGGATTCTAATAGTTTTTGATTCATCATGTTATTATATATCTACTTGTAGATTTAACTGACTAATTTATTTATTAAAAAATGAAATATGAATTTGCTATATTTGGGTCAGGCATTTCAGCCAAAATAACATCGAGTCTGTTGGCAAAAAATGGTTTTAGTGTTTGCTTAATATTAGATAAAGATCAAAATCAAGAGGTTTCAAATACTAATCTCGTTACTTTCCTATCTTCTGGTTCGCTTAATTATCTTTCATCAATAATACCGAATGCGAATTTTTTCCAAGAATATCCCGAAATACAAAAAATTAAGTGCCACTTAAACAGTTTAAAGAAAGATAAAGCTCAATCGATTAAATTTACTAATGAAAATAAAAGTTTGGGAAAAATTGTAAAAAACTCCGATTTAGAGAAATATCTAAATGAGGAGATTAATCAATTAAGCAACATAGACGTTATTAATACAAATCAAATTGATTCTATTGAGAATACAGCAACTGGTATTGAATTAAAATTTTCTGGTAACAAAAAAATAAACTCTAACTTACTTATTTTATCAACAGCAATAAAAAATATTTCAGAACAAATAAATATTTCTTTTATTAAAAAAGATTTAAAACAAACGGCATTATCTATAAATATTATAGCTCAAATTAAAAATAAAAACTGCGCATTCCAGGAATTTACTAAGTATGGGCCACTAGCTTTTTTACCGTATTCTGATGATGAAGCTTCAGTTGTATGGTCGTTAAAAAACAATTCAAAAATATTGTCTAAAGAAAATAAAGAGCTAACGCAACTTATCGAAAAATATCTCCATGAGTATGTGACCTCAATGCAAATCATAAGTTTAGAAAAACATAGTCTTCAATTTACATACGCAAAAAATCTTTTTTATAAAAAAACTGTTTTACTTGGAAATATTGCTCATAATATACATCCAATTGCTGGACAAGGACTGAACTTAAGTATCAAAGATATCGCATTATTTGTAAAATTAATAAGAAAGTATACCTCCTTAGGGTATAGGCTAAATGACAAAATGATTCTTGAAGAATTTGAAATTAAAAGAAAGTTAGATAATTTAGCATATTCTTTTGGAACATTTTCACTTAACGATATTCTTACAAGTGAAAACAAGTTTTTGAATTTTGCTACACGTCAAGGATTTAATATTGTTGAAAAGAATAAATATCTTAAGAGATTTTTTATCAAAAGTGCAACAGGGCTAGATTTTTTTAAGTCACTTTAATGAAGCTGATCACTCTTTTCACCCGATAGATCAAAAATATACGATTGATAAAGTGCCTCTAGAGCGTGGCCTCTAGTGATCAATGTTTTTGCTTCTAGAAGAAGTTGTTTTTCCTCTGGTGTAAAGGGAACTAGTATTCCTGAATAGTTTATCAATTGTTCAGTTGGAGTCTGTTTAATTATTTCCCAGTCAGCTAATATTTTTCTATGTTCAAGATACCTTTTGACTAAAGCAAGAAGTTTAGATCTGTCTATTCCATCACTGTTTTGAGTTTTAGTATCATTCTTAAAATTGTCATAGTTTGCTAGAATTTGTCTATAAGGTGTGGTGACATCCAATTCTTCTTCTACATTAAATCTGACAACACCAGATAAAGTAATTAAATATCTACTATCCTCAGCTTCATTAAAAGAGGATATGCGACCAACGCAGCCAACTTTTTTAAGTGATTTATTACCTGTTTCTTGATTTTGTGAAGCGGGTTGAATCATACCTAACAATCTTCCTGGGCTGGAAAGAGCATCATCAATCATTTTTACGTACCGTGGTTCAAATATATTAAGCGGTAATTGGGTACCCGGAAAAAGAACAGCTCCAGTTAGTGGAAATATTGGAATTGTACGAGGCAGTTGCTCAATATTTGAAAACAATTTCATTTATTTATAGTATCTCTTTCTTACTAAGAATTAAATAGTTCTGGTTTTTATAAAAACAAGGCTTTTCAGTAAATTTGGCTCTAATAAGGACAATATGAATAGAAAATGTGATAATCTCGCAATATAAAGACTATTTAAATATTTTTGATTTTGTTAAACGCGAGAAATAATAAAGAAGAAAACACAGCGGTGCTTGCTCCCGGAAAGGGTTGGGGGAACTTTGTTTCATATATTTCTTGTTTCAAACAAATATCCGACACCAGGCAAAAAAAAATTATATTAATAACCAAAAAGTTTTCTAGTGCCGAAGCATATTTAGAAGATCAAAATTTTATATCAAAATTTATAAATATTCAAAGTAATAGCAGGGGTGCAGTTAGACAAATTAAATTAGTTTTTGAATTGATAAGCAAATTAAGATCAGCAAATATCTCAGAAATATTTATTTTTCACTCTTCCGCCCTAATGGTTATTTTGTGTTATTTAAGTGGAATTAAAAAAGTTTACGCCCCAGGAATAGGTATACAAAACCTTTTTTTGAAAAAAGAATATAAATTTTATGAGAGTTATAAATCTAATTTAATCAATCAAATTGATGAAAGTATGGAACTGACAAATAAAATTTTAAAAATTAATAATTGTTCTTTTACTACTCTTCATTATAAAGAGCGGGTTGACCCATTGAAAATAATGGTTTGTATGGCATCATCAGGACCATCAAGACAGTGGGGAACAGAAAATTTCATCAAACTGATAAACTATTTAAAGATTAGAGGCTTCAAAAAATTTGTAATACTATCTGGTATGGATCAAATTGAAAAAGAAAAACAAATAATGAAAAAGACTGGTGATGATATTGAATTAATTTTAACTGCTGAAAAAACAATTAAAGAAGTTATACCCCATATAAAAACTAGTTCCATATACATTGGTCATGATACAGGGTTTTCTCATCTAGCACTTGCCTACGGAAAAAAAAGTTTTATTCTTTTTGGAGATTGTGAACCAAGTATTTATACAGATTTAATAGTTCCAATTGATAAAGATGAAGATGTTCCAAGGTCAGATGAATCTATAAGAAGTATAAGTTTTGAAAAAGTAAAAAATATATTTGAGGCAAATTAAATATTTTGATAGCTCCTAGAAAAAGTATTTAAAAATTTATTTTTTTAGTCTAATACTTAATATTATTTTTATAGTGCGAGTGTAGCTCAGTGGTAGAGCGAAACGTTGCCAACGTTTAGGTCGAGGGTTCGACTCCCTTCACTCGCTCCAAAAATTTATTTTCTGTGAGAATTTATAACCAAAAAAAAATCGAATTCTTTTTAAAAAAGCTTTTTGGACTCTCAGAGGCTTATTTATTAAAAAGGAGGGCCGAACGTTATCTCAGAAAAAATACTGAAAATGAAATAAGAGTTTTAGATAAATTAGTAGATCCAGCAAAGGCCTCAATAGATATTGGTGTTTATAGAGGTGTATATTCTTATTTTTTATTGAACTTATGTGAATATGTCTACGCATTCGAGGCTAACCCACTTTTGCATTCAAAGTTACTAAAAGGTTTCAAAAATAAAACAAATATTAAAATAGAAAATATGGCAGTTTCATCTGAAAGTGGTGATGCTGAGCTTAGAATTCCAATAAGAGATATTACAGCTAGTTTTGATTACGAAGAGAAGTATAAACTAGGAGTCGCTACAATTCATAAAACCAATAATTTAGATAATGAAAAATTTGAGACTATAAAATCCATTAATAAAATTACTTTGGATGAGTATAATTTTGAACATCAAATTGGTTTTTTAAAAATTGATGTTGAGGGACATGAATTAGATATTTTACGTGGTGCAAAAAAATTTATCATAAAAAATATGCCAACAATGTTAATTGAAATTGAAGAACGTCATTCTGGAGTTCAGCCTAATATTGCGATTAATGAGATAGAACAACTTGGCTATAAGTGTTTTTTTGTCGATGATAATTTTAGCCTGCAGCGTATTCAAAATCCAAACGAAATAAAAAATAATAATTTTGTTTTTGTCCCAAACAAAAAAAATTAACTTACATAATTAGCTTAATTGTATATCCTAAAAATTATGAGAGCTTCAAAACTAGGACGATATTCATGGACAATGTTTGATTGGGCAAACCAACCTTTTTATACATTGATAATGACATTTGTTTTCTCTGTCTACTTTACAGACGTCTTTATCGCTGGTGATGATGGTGCCCAAAAATTAACTCTCACACAAACAATTTCAGGTTTAGCTATCGCTCTTTTTAGTCCTGTTCTTGGATCCATTACGGACATTAAAGGGAACAGAAAACTATTAATGGGAATAACATCTGCATTGTTTGTATTTGGTATGGCACTGCTTTGGTATTCTCCTCCAGGTGCTCCTCACGGTATTTGGCTCGTGATGTTTGGATTAATTCTTGCATCTGCAATGGTTGGATTTTCTGAGGTCTTTAATAACTCAGTTTTGGCAAACATCGAAACTCCTGAGAATTCTGGTTGGTTAAGCGGTATGGGTTATGGAGTTGGCTATATCGCAGGTCTCATCGCATTAATTTTATTTTTAGTATTATTTGTTTGGCCGGGCGGCGAAACTGAAAATCTTTATGGTTTGGACACGAGTGAATATGAACACATACGAATGGTCGGACCACTCAGCGCTATTTGGTATGCAGTTTTTATTATACCTCTATTTTTATTTACGCCTGACATTAAAAAAAATGATGTTACTGTAATTAATTCAATTAAGATTGGACTTACAAATTTTATTAATACTTTCAAAGAAGCCAGAAATTACAAAAATATATTCACTTTCTTGATTACGAGAATGTTCTATCAAGATGCACTCAATGCTCTATTTGTAGTTGGCGGAGTTTACGCAAGTCTAGTTGTTGGAATGTCACTCACACAGGTCTTAATACTTGGTATAATTTTAAATGTATTATCCGGACCAAGCTCAATTTATGGAGGCTATTTAAACGATCTGATCGGTTCAAAAAATGTAATAAACTTGTCTTTGTGGGGATTATTTCTTTCGGGAGTTTTAGGAATATCAATTGACAAAGATACAATATTTTATTTTTTCACAGTTAACGAATATTCATCAAGTGTAGAGGAATTCACATTTGGAATTTTTAATTCTGTAAGTCAGGTTACATATATCTGCGTTGTCATTGGTATCTCAATTTTTTATGGTCCTGCACAAACAGCTTCTCGCGCATTAATGGTCAAACTGGCCCCACAAGAGAAGATGACAGAATTTTTTGGTCTCTATGCCTTTGCCGGTAAATCGACTGCATGGCTTGTTCCTGGAATAATGTCATTAATACTTGCTTTCACAGATAGCCTTCAATATGCGATGATCTCAATTATAGTTTTTAATTTGATTGGAATTGTTGGTATGTATTTTGTTTCTGAAAATGATTAGTAAATATTTTAATTTTGTCTCTTCTACCAAATCTCAAATTACCATATTTGTACTTCTCAATATTTGCGGGCTTATTTTTATTTTTCTCCCTCATAATATTTTTTCTAACATGCTCGATCTTGAACTGTTTTATGGCAAAGAAGATGTTGTCAAAAACTTAGATGCAATAGGTACTGATGGTCAAAATATCTATATTCTCTCATCACTTATACTGGATACGCTATATCCCATTTTATATACTTCGTTATTTATTGGAGCCTATGTCAAATTATATAAAAGTTCCCAATTAATTTTATTTTTGCCGTTAACAGCATTTAGCTTTGATATCTTAGAGAATCTTCAAATTACAAGACTCATTTTAAACTTCCCAAATATTAATGAAACACATGTTTATTTTTCTAGCATGACTACTTCATTTAAGTGGATTGCCATTGTAATAACAATATCAGTTCTGATTTATGGAATAATAAAAAAGCGTATTTAAATAGATTATTAATGTTTATAAGAAAAATTTATAAATTAAGAAAAAGTATTTTAAGAAGATTTTTATTTTTGACGAAAAAAGAAAAATTTTTTTATAAATTAAATAATATATTTCTTTTTTTAGATCTTAAGGATTCGATAGATAGGGAAATTTATTTCAATGGATATTACGAAGATGAACAAGTTTCATATTTAAAAGATTCAATTTTTAAATTTAACATAAACTACTTTATTGATATTGGTTCCAATATAGGTGTTTACGCAATGTCAATTTCAGAACAATTTCCTGATTTAAAAGTTATTGCTTTTGAACCACATAAAGATGCTTTCAATAGAATGGAAATGGCCATTAAAAAAAATAATTTTTCTGAGAGAATAACTGCTTATCCTTATGCGTTAGCAAATGAAGATGGAGAAGCAAAGTTATTTACTCTTAATCGATTCGATACAAGTCAGTCAGGCGGAGCGAGAATAAGTGATAAAGGACAATTTACAGTCAGGCAGAAAAAAGGGGATGATTTAATAAAACTTAAAGATCAAATAATTGCAATAAAGATTGATGTAGAGGAATATGAATTAGAAGTGCTAAATGGTTTAATTGAATTAATTACAAATAACAAAGTCTTTATGCAAATTGAAATATTTAACAGGAATTATCCAATAATTTCATCATTTCTTGAGAGTAGTAATTTTAAACTACTTAAAGAGGGTAAGTACACTCATGACAAAAGACTAAGAGACTATTTTTACATTAATTTTTAATGTCTAAAATGTCGTACTCCAGTGAACACCATAGAGATTCCTGCATTATTAGCTGCATCAATTACTTCATTATCTTTTACTGATCCGCCGGGTTGAATTACCGCTTTAGCCCCATAAGAAATTGTAACTAGCAAGCCATCAGCAAAGGGAAAGAATGCATCTGATGCGACCACTGAATTTTCGAGAGAATTTTCATCAGATTTTTTCATTTCACTATTTTTTTGTGAGGCAATTTTAGCGCTATCCACTCTACTCATTTGTCCTGCACCAATACCAATTGTTTTTTTATTTTTGACATAAATGATTGCATTCGATTTTACATGTTTACAAACTTTAAATGCAAACAACATATCATCAATTTCATCATCACTTGGTTTTTTTTCTGTAACTACTTTAAGATCAGATTTGGTCGTATTTGCTTCATCATTTGATTGAACTAAAATTCCTCCTTCGATACTTTTGTAGTTTTGAGAATTATTATCATTGTGTATTGACGATAAAGTTAGAACTCGTAAATTGTTTTTCGATTTAAATATTTCTTTAGCTTCATCACTAACATCGGGCGCTATAATAACTTCAGTGAATATTTTTATAATTTCATAGGCTGTGTCTTTATCGATTGTTTGGTTAAGTGCAATGACACCTCCAAACGCGCTGGTTGTATCACACGAAAATGCTTTCATATACGCTTCACAAAGTGAACTACTACTAGCAACACCACAAGGGTTCGCATGTTTAATAATTGCAACACTAGGAGTGTCTTCGTCAAATTCTTTGATTAATTGTAATGCTGCGTCAGCATCATTAATATTGTTATAACTCAATTCTTTTCCTTGAAGTAATTTTGCATGTGGTATCCCTGATCGCTGCAAGGACGACTTATAAAGACTTGCAGACTGATGAGGGTTTTCACCGTAGCGAAGTATAGAAGATAATTCAGCAGCTGTTGAAAACTTATTAATTGGTTTGTTTGTATTTCTATAAAACCAATTGCTGATTAAAGAATCGTAATAAGCAGTTGTTGAAAATGTTTTTGCAGCAAGAGTCTTTCTAAACTCCAAAGTTGTTGAACCATTGTTTTTATTGATCTCATTAATGAGCTCATCGTAATCGCTAATATCAGTAACTACTGTGACAAATTGATGATTTTTAGCTGCTGATCGCAACATTGCCGGACCACCAATATCAATATTTTCTATACAAATTTCCTCATTTTCCTCTGATTTTACTGTTTCTTCAAAGGGGTAAAGATTTACAATTATTAAGTCAATATCTTCTATTCCATAATCCTCTTGAGACTGCACATGTTTCTTGTCGTCTCTTTTTGAAAGCAATCCCCCATGTACATTTGGGTGTAAAGTTTTAACACGTCCGTCCATCATTTCTGGGAAATTAGTTAAAGTTGATACATCCGTCACATCAACATCCATGTCCGCAATTGCTTTTGCCGTACCACCTGTTGAAACTATTTTAATATTATGTTCTTTGAGTGATTGAACAACTTTATCTAAACCTGATTTATCTGAAACAGATATCAGCGCGGTTTTAATTTTAATATCCAATTTAATGGCCCCTTAGTTTTTCAATATTATTTGCATACTCACTTGGGCCACCTTTAAAGGTTGTGGTACCTGCAACAATCATATCGGCCCCAGCATCAATTACTGATTGAACATTTTCAAAATTAATTCCTCCATCAACTTCTAAATGAATTTCTTTACCAGACTTATTAATTTCTTCTCGAAGATTGGATAATTTATCGAGAGCTGTTGGAATAAATTTCTGACCGCCAAAACCAGGATGAACACTCATTACTAAAATGAGATCAAGTTTATCCATAAAAGGTTTAACGACTTCCCATTCAGTATCTGGGTTGATTGCAAGTCCCGATTTTACATTTAATGATTTAATTTTATTCAAACATGCCTCTGTATCATCTTTTGCCTCTGGGTGAACTGAAACAATATCTGCTCCAGCTTCAACAAACTTTTCAATATAAGGTAGCACAGGATCAATCATTAAATGAACATCAAACGGCAATGAAGATTTATCCCTTATAGATTTAACAACATCTGGACCAATTGTGAGATTAGGAACAAAGTGTCCATCCATTACATCTACGTGTATGTAGTCAGCCCCAGCTTGAGTGATATTAACGACCTCATCTCCTAATGATGAAAAGTCTGATGCTAGTATAGAAGGTGATATTTTAACCGACATTATTGTGAAGCATTATTTCTTTGTATAACAGAAAGGTTTGTTGTTTCCCACTATTTTCATACTTTGATTAGCGATAAATAGAGATTACATTATATATATGAGCGATAAAAAAACAGAAGCTATTGAAGACAAAGAAGACAACAAAACGGAATCCAAACTGCCTAAAAAGAGAAAAGAAATAGGCGGTGCAGATGGTCCAGAGCCAACCCGTTTTGGAGACTGGGAAAAAAAAGGTATTACTTCAGATTTTTAGATTTAATTGAGTGGGTTGATTTCTCAACCCCCTCATGAATTAATCAGTCAAGCTCGACTGCGACTGTACCCATCATTCCCCCTGTTGTGGTCATGCCCACAGCTTTACTAGCGGCTGCTCTAATTTCATCGATATTGGCTTCCAGCTGTTCTTTACTGCTCCAGATGGTCATCGTTCTAAGTGTTTTTTCTCCCGTGACTGTTGCACGCATATTAGTTGCTCCGTGCTTTTTCATCTCAGGCCAAAAACCTTTCATATTTTCAACGGCATTTTCAATATTTCCGTCAAATTCCCAATCGGTAAAAGATACAAACATTTATTACTCCATACTTTTTTTAACAATAAGAAAGTATACCGACCAATTGATTTGAAATCAAAGTTTATGATTAAATTTAGATGGCTTCCAATCCTTTGGAGCCAGTTCTAAATCCTCAAATTCAAAAGCGGGTGCAACCGTACACCCAATCAAGCTATATGCTCCTGTAGATTTCAGGGCAAACCAAGTTCCTTTTTCTACAGTGTACATAAAATTATTATTAGATCCTATCTCATTAACTTGGTATTCCTCACCGTCTTTTGATGTGTATATGTTTAGAGGACTGCCTGAATAAAAATGCAAAGTTTCAGTTTTTGTTATTTTGTGCCAGTGGGAGTTCTCGTGTTCTTCAAGTAAAAAATATATATGAGTGACATCATCATTTCTAAAAATTTCAACATAATGACCTCCCTCTGGATGGGGAGTCATTTTGTGTTTTTCGATTAAAGCTTTAACGATACTTTTATCACTCACAAGAAACTACTTATTCATTCGATTTTCAACAAGATCATTTACCACAGCGGGTTCTGCTAATGTAGATGTGTCTCCTAAATTACTGTAATCATTTTCAGCAATTTTTCGTAAAATTCTTCTCATAATTTTTCCTGATCGAGTTTTTGGAAGTCCGGGTGCCCATTGTATTAAATCAGGTGATGCGATTGGGCCAATTTCTTTTCGAACCCAGGCAACAAGTTCTTTATATAATTCGTCTGATGTTTCTTCACCCGCATTGAGCGTAACGTATGCATAGATACCTTGCCCTTTAATATCATGAGGGTAACCAACAACTGCGGCTTCACTGACTTTAGGATGGGCAACTAATGCAGACTCAACTTCTGCTGTTCCCATTCTGTGACCTGATACGTTTATTACATCATCAACTCTTCCAGTGATCCAGTAATAGCCGTCTTCATCTCTCCTGCAACCATCACCTGTAAAATATTTTCCATCAAATTGAGAAAAATAGGTTTCAATAAATCTTTTATGATCTCCGTAAACTGTTCTCATTTGCCCAGGCCAAGAGTCTGCTAAACAAAGAGAACCTTCACAGGCGCCTTCAAGAATATTTCCTTCAGCATCTAAAATTTCGGGCTTTACTCCAAAGAAAGGTTTTGTTGCTGATCCTGGTTTCTGTGCAATTGCACCAGGCAGAGGAGTGATTAAAATACCTCCGGTTTCAGTTTGCCACCATGTATCAACAATCGGACATTTTTTGTCACCAACAACATTATAATACCACATCCACGCTTCTGGATTAATTGGCTCACCAACAGTCCCAAGTAATTTAAGTGATGACCTGCTTGTTTTTTTTACAGGATCTTCGCCTTCCCGCATCAATGCTCTAATTGCTGTTGGTGCGGTGTAGAAAATATTAATCTTATGTTTATCGACCACTTCCCAAAATCTAGAGGCGCTTGGATAGTTTGGAACACCTTCAAACATGACCGTGATGGCACCATTCGCTAATGGACCATATACAATGTAACTGTGCCCTGTAACCCAACCCACATCTGCCGTGCACCAATAAACGTCACTCTCTTTATAATCAAAGACATATTGATGTGTCATCGAGGCGTAAACCATATAACCGCCAGTGGTGTGCATAACTCCTTTTGGTTTGCCAGTTGATCCAGATGTATACAATATAAAGAGAGGATCTTCTGCTGACATTTCCTCAGGTGGACAATCATCAGATTCTTTTTCAGTTAGTTCGTGATACCAAACATCTCTATCGTCGACCCAACCAATATCTTCACCTGTTCTTTTAACAACAATACAATGACGAACTCCACCTGAAATCGAAATTGCTTCATCTGTGTTTTTCTTTAATGGAATTGCTTTGCCCCCTCTTACGCCTTCATCCGCTGTAATCACAATATCTGATTTACAATCACCTATTCTTCCGGCTAACGAGTCTGGAGAAAAGCCTCCGAATACAACTGAGTGAATTGCTCCGATCCTCGTACACGCTAACATTGCGTAAGCCGCTTCAGGAATCATGGGCATATAAATAGTTACCCGATCACCTTTTTTAACACCAAGGGTTTTCATGCCATTAGCAAGTTTGGATACTTCACTGTGCAATTCTTTATATGTAATGTGTTTTGAGTCTGCTGGATCATCGCCTTCCCAAATGATTGCGGTTTGATCTGCTTTATCTTTTAAATGCCTATCAATACAGTTGCTTGATGCGTTGAGTGTACCGTCGTAGTACCACTTGATTGAGAAATTATCTTTGTTGTAAGAAACGTCTTTTACTTTTGTATATGGTTTAATCCAATCAATTCTTTTACCTTGCTCATTCCAAAATTCTTCATTGTTATTGAGCGAATTTTCGTACCACTCATTATATTTAGCGGAATTTACCTGAGCTTCTGCAGACCATTCACTGCTCACTTCAAATTTTTCATTTTCACTCATATGGAAATTATCTTATTTGATACCACCGAGATTGCAAATAATTGTCCATGACTTTTTATCAATTGGCATAACCGAGAGGCGCGACTGTTTCACCAAGGCTAATTGATTAAGTTTTGGATGCGCTTTTATTTGAGACAGGTTTACTTTATTTTTAAGGGCTTTCACAGCTGCCACTGATACCATTCCAAAGCGTTTTGATTTATCTGTAGGATCAGGATGATATTTCTTAACGACTTTTACTATACCAACAATATCCCTTTCCTTGACCGAGTGATAAAAAAAACAAAGATCACCTTTCTCCATTTTTTTCATATTGTTGGATGCTTGATAATTTCTCACACCATCCCAGCCCTCACCTTTACTGCCAGCTTTTACTTGCTCTTCCCATGACCATGTTTCAGGTTCAGATTTCATTAACCAGTAGTTCATTTTATTCCTTTGTGATTGGTCTATTCAAAAGTTCTTGAATTGTAACATCAATATTTTTCTTTCGGTATAAAACTTTGTAAATAGCGTCATTGATTGGCAAATCCAATTTTTTTTCAATTGATAGTTTTTTTAATGCTCTAACAGTGAATACTCCCTCAGCTACTGAAAACTTTTTTTCAATGATTTGATTAAGTGTTTTGCCTTTTGCAAGATCAATTCCTAAAGAAAAATTCCTAGACTCCTTTGATGAACACGTAAGAAACAAGTCGCCCATACCAGATAACCCAGCAAGTGTACTTTTTTTTGCATTCATAGATTCGGCTACAATTTTTATTTCAGCAAAACTTCTTGATATAATCGATGCTACTGCATTTTCACCATATTTTTTTCCAAACACAATGCCACTGGCAATTGCATAAATATTTTTTAGAGCTCCCGCAATTTGTGATCCAACAATATCATCTGACAAGTAAGGCCTCAATGTTGGGGACTTTATAATTTGAGCAATTTTGTTTGCAGCTAAATCACTCTTTGAAGCGACTACAGTAGCAGCTGGTAGCCCTTTTGCAATTTCAGTTGCAAAATTCGGACCTGAGATAACAGCGATTTTATTTTTTGGAAATACAGAGGACACTATTTCACTAGGTAGTTTCAAGCTATTCATTTCGATACCTTTAGAACAGCAAACGAATATTGTTTTTGTCCTTATAATTTTTTTTAGTTTTAGTAAGTTAGTCGATAAATATTGAACAGGCGAAACCAAAAACAATATTTCACACTCAGCAACATCAACAATTGACGTCGTACATATTATTTTTTTATTTAATTTAATTTTTGGAAGATATCTTTTATTTTCAGAAAGCTTATTGATATTATCACAAACACTTTTTTCCTTTGCCCACAAAATAACTTTTTCTTTTTTTGCGATGATGTTCGCTAATGCAGTTCCCCATGCCCCTCCACCAATTATACCAATTTTATACAATGTTTTATCCTTCAACAGCTCTTTTACCCTTCATGAAGATAGCATTTTTATCAAGTGGCCATCTTGGCCGTGGTTTGAAATTTAATTTATTAAATTTATTTCTTTCAAATCTTTCAATTCCAGCAAGAGCAATCATTGCTCCGTTATCAGTACAATATTTAATTGAAGGAAATAAAAATTCACAAGCTTCTTTATTCTCAAGTTTTGCGAGTGATTTGCGAATACTTTTATTTGCAGCAACTCCCCCAGCAACTACAATTTTTAAATTTTTTTTAGATTTGACAAAGGACCTATATTCATGAATTGCATTACTTGTTTTAGCTAAGATAATTTTATTTATTGTTGCTTGGAATGAAGCGGCCATGTCTTTTTTAAACCTTTCTGAACAACGATTTTCAGCAACAATATTGGCAACTGCGGATTTTAAACCTGCAAAGGAAAAATGAGCATTTTTTTCATGTATCAGTGGCATAGGAAGTTCAAATTTATTTTCATTACCTAATGCAGCGTATTTCTCAATTTCTGGCCCTCCTGGATAACCTAGATTAAGGATACGGGCGGTTTTATCAAAAGCCTCTCCCAATGCATCATCAATCGTTGTGCCTATTCGTTTATAGTTATTAAAGTTCTTTATTATAGTGAATTCAGTATGACCCCCTGAAACCAATAACAATAAGTAAGGGTATTCGATTTCTGTCTCAAGTTTGATTGACAGAGCATGTCCCTCTAAATGATTAACAGCGATAAATGGCTTGTTTAAATAATGTGCGAGTGTTTTTCCTGCAACTACTCCGACCAGCAGACCTCCAAGCAAACCGGGTCCAGCAGTAGCGGATATTGCATCTATTTTCTTAAAAGTCATACCGGCTTCAGATAATGCCTTAATTATCAATTTATCTATTATGTCGGAATGCGCGCGCGCCGCTAATTCTGGAACAACACCCCCATATAATTTATGTATATCTATTTGAGACTTTACCACATTTGATAGAACTCTGAATTTATTACCAGATTTTTCTACTATAGAAACCGATGTTTCATCGCAACTCGACTCAATCCCTAATACACGTATTATTTTTTTTGTCATATTATGGATAATGTATCATATATACATTTAAGAATAATTATTTATGACAAATTTAAATAAAATTTCAATTGGTATCAGAGATAGTAAGCTCTCAAGAGCACAGACAGATATACTTCTCAATCATTTAATAAGCGTTGCCGACAGTGTAAGAGGTAACATTTTTGATATTAAAACTATTAAAACACAGGGCGATATTAATAATTCTCAGCGACTTGATCGAATAGGCGGCAAAGGTTTATTTATAAAGGAAATTGAGCAACACATTATTGATTGTAAGATTGACGTCGGTGTCCATTCTATGAAAGATGTACCAGCTGCAGAAAGTACCGAGGATCTTGAAATTATTTGTTGGCTTAAGAGAGAGGATCCTCGTGAAGCCTTAATATCAAACTCAGGTCAAAATTTTTTTGACTTACCATCTGGATCAGTTATCGGAACGAGTTCAATTAGAAGACGCGCTCAGATCCTTAACTTAAGAAAAGATCTTAAAATCAAGTTGCTAAGAGGCAATGTAGATACTCGCTTAAAAAAACTAAGAGATAATAGATACGATGCAATCATTCTAAGCTTAGCAGGTCTTAAACGAATAGGGTTACTTGATCACGTAACTGAAAAACTAAATGAAGAACAATTTCTTCCTGCGGCGTGTCAAGGAACTGTGGGAGTACAGTCAAAACGCGGTAACAATTTAAAGAAATTATTTAAACTGATAAGTCATAAAGAAACAGAAATTGAGTCATTAACTGAAAGGCAAGTGCTAAAGAATATTAACGCTAATTGCAACAGTCCTATTTCGGTTTATGCAAAAATTACAGATAACATGATTTCAGTAAAGTGCGAAATTTTTGATCATGATGGGAGTAAAATATTTTCAAAGAAAATTAAAGATGAAAAAAATAAATATTTCAATATGGCAAAGTCACTTTCACAAACTATTTTATATGATATTGGCCAGGACAAAATAAATAAACTAGATGAATTAAATGATTTTGATTACACGCCCGTATGAGGAAGCGAAGATACTTAAAAAAGAGTTGAGTAAGTATGGTTTTGAATCTGTACTAGATCCACTTATTTCTTTTAAGATTCTTTTTAAAAAAATTGAATATAATGAAAACTACTATTATCTTGTTTCAAGTGTTCAAACAGTCAGGGCTTTATCCAAATTTAAAAAGAAACATGAACTCGTTTTATCTGATGGAAATTTTTTAGTAATTGGAAAGAAAGTTCTGAGAGAATTAAAGAATTTAAAACAAATCAAAATAAAAAAAGTTACCGAGAACAGTGACGAAATGTTTAATTATTTAAAAAAAAATAGTCATTTATTGAGGCAAAGAAAAGCAATAATTTATCTGTCTGGCTCTATAATAAACAAAGATTTTTTAAAGAAGCTTAAAAGTAAAAAAATTTTAGTAAAAAGAAAAATACTTTATAAAGTTCTTTCGCAAAAAAATTTAAAAAGAAAAACCATAAGTCTTCTAAGAAATCATAAAATCAAAAAAATAGTTTTATTTTCTAGTCATACCGCACAAATTTTTATTAATCATATAAAGTCAGAAAAATTAAAAGACTATGTCACCGACATTAATATATATGCTCTAAGTGAACGTATTAAGGTAGTTGTTAAAAAATCAGGATTTTTTAGGAAAATAAATACAGCCAGTCAACCTAATCAACTATCGATGATTAGACAAATAAAATCATAGAATTAGATATTTTGCGAAAAATAGGAGTTTTTTTATAATTTGAGGAACTACCTGATGTTGCAAAATTGCACCATTCTTTATTATTTAGAGCTAAAAATAATGTTTATAATTGTTTGACTTATAGGCATAATATAAGTTTAATTACCTAGTTTTAGTAGTGTCACAGATAAATTCTGTCTTGTGACATTTATGTTCTAAAACAAATAAATTTATTTAAGGGGAATAAATTATGAGACCAAATATAATAAAGACGAGTTTGTCTTCTGCATTAATTTATACACTAACTTTTTTTGGAAGTGCTTATGCAGTTGATATTAACATTCCAGGTTTTACTGGAACTGCAAACCATACTGTAAGCTCTGGATTCAGTTTAAGATCTGCAGACTATGATTGTGACCTTTATACTGGTTACACTTATACAGAGACAAATATTACTGTGGGGTTAAACACAACTACTAGAGGTAACGGACAAGGTTGTAGATTAACTGATACAAATCTTCCTTATTGGACTGACGCATGGGGAAACACAGCATCAAAATATAATAACTATCATGGAACACAGCCTAACGCTGATGATGGAAGTTTGAACTTCGGTCAAGGAGATATCTTTGATGCAACACAAAAAATATTTGGATCAATAACTGGTTCAACATCTGATGGTCTCGGTGTTGAAATTTCATACAGTGCTGCATACAATCCTGCTCTAGATTTTAATTCCCCGTCTTTTAAAAAACTAACATCAAAAGCTGAAGATGAATTTGAACAAGATTTTTCACTTTATGACGCTTATGTAACTGGATCATTCGATACAGCAAACGGTGGCTTTGTTGATTATCAAATCGGTCGTTTTGCAACAAGTTGGGGTGAAGCAACTTTCATTCCTGTTGGCGCAAACGGATTGGTAACAAACGCACTTGATGTTTCTAAAATAAGAGGTCCTGGTTCTTCTATTCGTGAGGCATTAATGCCAACAGAACAACTTACTGTTACTACTGATTTGGATGGTATTTCAGTTGAGGCTTATTATCAATTAGGTGCTGAACAAGTTCAGTTTGACCCTTCGGGCTCATTCTTTGGAAGTGATTTCATTGGAACAGGTTCTGGAAGTCTTTATGCCGGTGGAGCCTATGATTATGAGATACAAGGTGGAAGTACTTGTAACTTGTCCGCAATTTCATCAACTTGTGATGCAACCGCTCTAGCCACTTCAAGATCAAGAGCATCCAACGTATTAAATCAGTTAGATGCCGCTTACGAAGATTTACTTGATAACGCTGCTGGTATAACTCTTGCTCGAACTCAGTTTGCTATTACGACAATGGGAAGCGCTGCAGGTGATAATGGTCTTGGAAGTGACTTAGTCGATAATACAGTTTTAACAGCAGGTAGTGCTGCATTGGGTATTGCTGCTGGATCAAATACTGCTGCTTCGACCACAACAGGGGCAGGATCAGAAATCTTCTATACGGCAGGTGCCGCAGGCTTCTCAGCAAGTTTAACGGCTTTAGCTGCCAGGGATGCTTATGGTGACAGACAACGTGCAGGTGTGGAAATTTTACCTGATGCCCATAAACATGTACATGCTAGGGATGATGGTCAATTTGGTATTCGTCTTGGAACTTATCTTGAAGACGTAGGAACCGGAGTAGATTTAAGTTTCTATTATGCTAATTATCATAGTAAAGCTCCATACGTGCGTATTAAAGGTATGCAGAATCAATTCGCAGGAGATTATTATGGATTGTTGCGTGCAGTTGTGACAGATAACTTCTTAGGTGCTTATGCGGCAAACCCTGCAACAGCAGCACTAAGTGGTGCACTTACAACCAATGGTGGTGACAAGCTTTACACGGCTATTAAAGATGTAGCTTATGGTGGAACAATTTGTTCAGCTGTTCTAGCTGGTCCTGTTGGCTCTGCAACAATTGGTGCACTTAACGGAGATTCGTCTTTAACTAAGTATACAATTACTGATCAACAAAAAGCTCTGTACATGGACAGAACTTTTGGTACAGAAATTACTGGTGAAAAAACTCTAATTCATAATTCAGCCGGTTGTAATACACTTGCTGCTGGATTAGACCTTGCATCTGGACTTGGTGGTGCAAATGATACAAACTTTGCATTGGAGTTAACTGCAACAGGCGTACTTGCTGCAATTACTCCTCTTAATAATGCTACTTATCAGTTCATTTATCCTGAAGACAATCAAATTTTTGGAACAAGCTTTAGTACAAATGTAGGCTCTACAACGCTTCAAGGTGAAGTGTCTTATAGACCTGATTTCCCTCTAGCAACACCTGCGTCTAGTCAGATAAATCAGATCTCAGATGCTAGTGGTGCAACACAAATGTTAAACTGGGTGGCTTATACAGGTTTAAACGCGCTTGGTACAAACACAACCAGAGGTGGAAACAATGATGCAACTGATGTATCTGGCGACACTCTTCAAGCATTATTGTGGGCTACACAAACTGCAACTGATGCTGCATATGGTGATGGTAACGCATATGAAAATCTTGTGAGAGACTTCAAACGTTCATCTCTCCCTGCTATTTCCGAAGCAACAGTGAAAGCTGGAGATTACTACAGTACACCATTTATTGAGTACGATGTTTGGTCAGTAGATGTTGGTACAACTACATCATTCACGGCCTCAGATCCAGTCACTCAAAGTTTAGGTGCTGACTCTGCCGCTTTTTTAACTGAAATTGCAATGGTTACGATAGATGGACTAGATAATTCTAACGGTTATGTTGCAAGAGGAGGTTTTGCATCTAGTGGTGATGCTCCTGCCAAATGTATGGGAGCAGTTGGAACATCTATGAAGCCAGCAGCTGGTACTTCTACTGTTGTGGGCTTGGGAGCTTCAATTCACGATGGCTTATTTGGTAATGGTGGATACTGTGAGGATCAGCCAGGCGCTGATGAAACCTCTTTTTCATACAGACTTATTGGTACCGCAACCTATAACAACTTTAATAACTCTCGTTGGGCTTTATCTCCAAACTTTGCATTTGCTCACGACCCTTCCGGATACGGGCCTTCTTCTTTAGGTGGCTTCGTTGAAGATAAGATGTCGTTGTCTCTTGGTGTTAATGCAACATCTGGCGGTACATCGCTTGGTTTAAGCTATACTAACTACATGGGTACCGAGAGAGTTGGATCTGGAACAGACAAAGACTACATTACTGCATCTGTTTCGCACTCATTTTAATTAGGAAAGGGTTAAAAATGAATAATATGAATATAAAAAATCTAATTATATCTGTTGTTGTAGCTTTAGGCTTTACAGTAACCTCAGCTGTTGCTGACGGGCATAAGTACACAGTGGATAATTCAAACTATACTGAATATACAGATATGTTGTCACCGGGGCAGATCACAATGTTTTCTGCTTATCCTGATACATATAAAATTCATGTTTATGATAATAGTGGCGCATGTCAGGTACCGCCCGAGATTAAAGCTATCTCACAAAGTAATGGTACACTGATAAATGATAACGAAGGTTTTGAAGTTGCTAATATGGGTCAAATTCCTTTCCCAAACCCATCAGAAGCTCAACACTTTATTTGGAACATGAGATTGAGTTCAAGTTTAGTATCATCAGTTTTCCGTGTTGCTACGTCAACAAACGTTCAGGCTGATGGGTCCATAATTGTAGGACAACAAGAAACTAATATTGTGTTTCCAAGAAACCCAAATACTGTTTCTCAATATGCAGACAAAAACATTTATGCGATGTTCATGCAGAAAAACTTAGGACCACCAAGATCTGCAGGTACTACTACTCTAGTTCATGACTTTATTGACAGTTATGTCCAGCCGCGTAAAGCATGGCAGTATAACCCTGCTACAAGACGTGTGAGAAGAGCACCTGATATCACTTATGATACAGTTCTTTTAGCTGGTGGTGGTATTGTTGTTGTGGACCAATATGGTGGCTTTAATGGAGCACAAGACAAGTACGATTGGACTTATGAAGGCAAGAAGACAATGATCGTGCCTGCAGCTAATGATGCACTTGCGGAGAATGCAATCGAGACAACTCACTCACAATATCATTTAAATCCTGATTATGTTCGTTATGAAGAAAGAGATGTTCATGTTGTTCACGCTCAACTAAAACCTGGGCAAAGACATTTATATGCTTCTAGAACTTTCTATATAATGGATGATGATTTCTATAATTTATCTATTATGGATGCTTATGATGATAATCAAGAACTCATGAGACATCAAATTGGAACAATGGTTACAGGTATTGAAGGAACAGAGGCTAATGAGTGTAATATTCAAGGCGAATTTACATTTGACTTTGCGACCAGGACATACACTGGTAACAACCAATTAGGTTCTGGTTTCAGTACAGTACCAACTGTCTATAATGGTGAAGAAAAGCCTGCTAGCTTTTTTACGCCAGACGGTTTAAGACGATACGCTAGGTAAAATACTTATCTTTTTACTTTCTTTAATTTAAAACCCGACTTGAAAATTTTAGGTCGGGTTTTAATTTTAATATGGGCTATGAAAACAAAATTCGTCATTATAATTTGTAATTTGTTATTTTTAACAACTTTTTCTTTTTCCTCGCAATTCAATCTTGGAACAGAATTTGCTGCAAAATCTCCCAATGCACATAAAGCATTGATTAATGCATTAGAGAAATCTGGGGATAGAATTTTTGGTGTTGGCGTGCATGGGATTATTGTTTATTCAGACGACGAAGGAGAGACATGGACTCAAGCTAAGGAAGTACCATTTACAAAAACATTAACTGACATAAGTTGTCCTACTCAAAATAAATGTTGGGCCACAGGGCATGACGCCACTATTCTTCACTCGTATGATGCTGGTGAAACTTGGCAAATACAATATCAAGATGTAGAGTTCGATGCACCATTCCTCTCAATTCATATGTATGATGATTACGAAGGTGTTGCTATAGGCGCGTTTGCATTATCACTTAGAACAGCAAACGGTGGAATTAGTTGGGATTATTTATTTATTGACGATGATGAATTCCAACCTCATCTCAATTACACATACGGAGATAACCAAGCTTGGAGAAAGTCAGCTCAAAATGAAGGATATGCAGTTGGAGAGCTTGGTAAATATTATGTAACGGATGATCGTGGATTGAATTGGCTTGCAATTGAAACCGGTTATTTTGGTTCATACTGGTCGGGTATAAAAGTTGATCAAGGACAATCACTATTATTAGGAATGTCAGGAAATATTACAATTGCTACACTCTATGAGTTAAACGATCCAGTTCCTCCCGATAAAGCAACTGCAATAGCATGTTATGAGTCAGGGTATTACCGCGGTGATTGTAAAGTGTATGCTTTTGATGATTTATTCATTGGTACAAAAAATAGTTTAACAAATGCTAATTTATTAGATGATGGAAGAATTGTTCTAAGTGGTAATGGTGGCGTTATAAGTGTTATTGATATGGTTAGAGAAAAAAATATTAAAACGTGTGTTCGCTCAGATCGTTTAAGTAATACTTCTGTTATCCCATTAAGCATTGATACTTTTTTAATTGCTGGAGAAAGTGGTATGCGTAAACATAGTATGCAAGAATGCTATCAAAATTTTGTATCAGAAGACTCAACTTCTCAAGATACATTTTATGAAATCAGTATTAATTAATGTCACGCGTAGAGGGTAAGGTTGCAATTATTACGGGAGCTGCCTCTGGATTAGGTTATGCTGCTGCGGTGAAATTAATGAGTGAAGGTGCTAAAGTCATGCTCTCAGACATTAATGACGAGATGCTGAAAACAATGCCTGAAAGACTCAAGGACTTCAGCGAAACCCAATTTGGTACATTTGTGCATGATGTTACAAATGAGCAGGCTTGGATTGATTTAATTGAAAAGACAGAAAGTGAGTATGGTAAAATCAATATTCTTATTAACAGTGCTGGTATTTCACTTGGCGCTGATATTGTGTCAACGGAATTTGATGTTTGGAAGAAAGTTCATCAGGTAAACTTAGATAGTGTTTTTTTGGGATGTAAATATGCTATTCCAGTAATGAGTAAATCTGGGCAAGGTTCAATTATAAATATTTCATCCATTTCTGGAATTGTTGCTGGTTGGAATACCGCTGCTTATAATTCATCAAAAGCAGGTGTTCGCTTGTTAAGTAAATCCGTAGCATTGTATTGTGCTAAAAAAGGATACGATGTTCGATGCAATTCAGTGCACCCCGCTTTTGTGAATACCCCAATTCTTGATCCAATAAAGCAAGCATTTGGTGCTGAAGAAGCAGTAGCAAAGCTTTCACGTCAAATACCAATGAACAAAATTGGTGATACTGACGATGTTTCTTATGCAATATTATATTTAGCATCTGATGAGTCAAAATTCATGACAGGAACAGAAATTGTTCTTGATGGCGGTCTCAGCGCAATGTAACTTCGTTCCTGTAACGATGAAGTCAAAAAAAGCATTAATGATAGTTCACCAGCCTCGATCAAGCACAGGTGACGTTGGATCAAAATTACGAGATAGAGGTTATGAACTAGATGTTCGCCGTCCAGTTATTGGTGAAAAATTACCTGACTCAATGAATGACCATGATGTTGCAGTGATTTATGGTGGGCCACCAAGTGCCAATGACAATTTAGATTATATCAAACTTGAAATTGACTGGATTACAGTTGCCTTAGAGTCAAAAAAACCTTTGCTTGGCATTTGTCTTGGAGCTCAGATGCTTGCAAAAAATTTAGGTGGAACTGTCCAGCGTGCCAAAGATCAACAATTTGAAATTGGATTTTATGACTTGCAGCCAACTGGAGACGGTCATAAAATATTTCAAAACCAAAAAACATTTTTTCAATGGCATAAAGAGGGCTTCAAGGTACCAAAAGACTGTGATGTTCTTGCTTATGGTGAAACTTTTCCAGAACAAGCATTTAAGTATAAAAATGCAGTGGGTATTCAATTTCACCCTGAAGTAAATCTTAAAATGCATTTAAGGTGGCTGTATTATGCAGGTTATATGTTAAGAGAAAAGGGTGCTCAAAAACGTCAATTTCAAATGCATCAAAGACTTAGTCATGGTAAAAAAATCAATATGTGGTTAGACTCTTTTTTAGATAATTATTTTCTTATAGATAAATCATGAACTCACTCATAATTCTTTTTGATCAAATTATAAATCTTTATACCTGGGTTTTGATCATCAATGTGATATTCAGTTGGCTAATTGCAATGAGTATATTTAATACTCAAAATAGAATTATCATTGCTATTTATTTTGGAACAAAACGATTAACAGATCCTCTTCTTAATCCAATAAGAAATTTTCTTCCAAATTTAGGAGGCATTGATATATCGCCAGTGGTCCTAATCCTGATACTATACTTTATAAGAAACTTACTTTATGAATATTTTTACTTGGGAATTCCAATTTAAATATGCCTGAAACTAAAATTATTGATGGAAAAGTAATTGCGGCAGATCTTAGAGCTGAAACAGCTATCAAAGTTGAGGATTTTAAAAATAAATTTAATAAAACTCCGACCCTTGCTGTTGTGCTTGTAGGTGAAGATCCAGCCAGTCAAGTTTATGTTAATACAAAGTCTAAAATGGCAAAACAGATAGGAATGGACGTTGAGGATCATTTTTTAGATACCACCGTATCTGAAGAAAAGTTATTGGAATTGATTGATAAACTTAACAATGATCAAAAAGTAAATGGAATTCTTGTTCAGTTGCCACTTCCGCCACACATTGATTCAAGGGCTATTATTGATGCTATTGATCCAGTAAAGGATGCCGATGGATTTCATGCGATAAATGTTGGTAGAAATTCAATCGGAGGCGACTTACTATGTAAAACCTTTACTCCTTGCACACCACTTGGATGCTATTTAATGCTTAAGAAAAGTATACCTGATTTAAAAGGGATGCATGCTGTAATAATTGGACGATCTAATATTGTTGGTAAACCAATGGCACAACTACTCCTTGAGGAGTCATGCACGGTTACAATAGTGCATTCTAAAACCAAAAATATTGAAGAAATTACAAAACAAGCAGATATTGTTGTTGCTGCAGTTGGACGTCCTTTAATGGTTAAAAAAGATTGGATTAAAGAAGGAGCTGTCGTGATTGATGTTGGTATTAATCGAGTAAACCATCCAGATAAACCTGGTAAAACAAAGCTTGTTGGAGATGTTGATTACGACGATGTATTTAGTCTTGTGTCAGCAATTACACCCGTCCCTGGTGGTGTGGGTCCGATGACTATTGCATGTTTATTGAAAAATACGGTAGATGCTGCATTTAGACAGCAGTAGCTTATTTTTTTTCTCTTAATCTAAGAGCGTTTAATTTTATAAAGCCTTCAGCGTCTTTTTGAGAATATACTTGATCTGATTCAAATGTCGCAAGATTTGGGTTGTATAGACTTAAAGACGACTCCCTTCCTGTAATCATTGTATTACCCTTAAAGAGTTTGAGTCTTACTTTACCCTCCACTTTTTCTTGTGATTTATCAATCATTGATTGCATCATCTCTCTTTCAGGAGAGAACCAATAACCGTTATAGACAAGTTCAGCATATTTAGGCGCTAGCTCGTCTTTCATATGCGCAGCTTCTTTATCGAGTGTTATGCTCTCAATAGCTCTGTGTGCGTGATAGAGAATGGTTCCACCAGGAGTCTCGTATATTCCTCTAGATTTCATTCCAATGTATCTATTTTCAACAAGATCAACTCGTCCAATTCCATGTTTTCCACCTAGTTCATTAAGGGATTTTAATATTTCAAACGGTGTTAAAGCCTTTCCGTTGAGCGCACAGGCATCACCATTCTTAAATTCAATTGTTATTTCTTCTGATTTATCAGGTGCCTCTTCAGGTGAAACACTTCTGGTGTAAACATAATCAGGCGCTTCAACCCATGGATCTTCAAGAACCTTTCCCTCAGCAGAGGAGTGTAAAATATTTTCATCAATGCTAAACGGTTGTTCCCCTCTTTTATCTTTTGATATTTCAATCCCGTACTTATCAGCGTATTCAACAAGTGACGTTCTTGATGATAAATCCCATTCTCTCCATGGACTGATAATTTTAATGTCTGGTTTATGATAATAATACCCAAGCTCAAATCTTATTTGATCATTTCCCTTTCCAGTTGCACCATGCGATACCGCATCAGCGTTAATCTTATTTACAATTTCTATTTGTTTTTTTGCAATCAACGGTCGAGCAATCGATGTTCCAAGTAAATAATAGCCTTCATAAAGAGGATTAGCCCTAAACATTGGAAAAACATAGTCACTCACAAACTCGTCTTTAAGATCTTCTATAAATATCTCAGTAGTTCCTTGTTTTTCCGCTTTCGCTCTAACTAGATCATAGTCCTCGTCTTGACCTAGATTTGCTGTAAAAGTTGCCACTTCACATTGATAGGTTTCTTTTAGCCACCTCAAAATGACTGACGTATCCAAGCCACCTGAGTATGCAAGAACAACTTTATTTATTTTATCCATTTGCTCTGAGTTCACTTTTTCTAATTTTTATACTCGAGGACTTTAATTGACCACATGCAGCCATAATATCTTGTCCCCTTGTTTTTCTAACTGGGCTTGCATAACCTGCATTTTTAATTATGTCACTAAATTTCTTGATTTCTTCCTTACTAGAACATTCGTAAGGCGAATTAGGCCAAGGATTGAAAGGTATAAGATTTATTTTTGCTGGAATTCCAGAAATCAGCTTAACAAGTTTACGGGCATCTTGCGCTGTATCATTTACTCCCTTCAACATGACATATTCAAATGTTATGCGTTTAGAATTTTTTGATCGAGGATATTCTCTACACGCCTTTATAAGATCCTTAAGAGGAAATTTCTTATTTATAGGAACAATATCATTTCTTAATTTATCATTTGTTGCGTGTAAAGAAATTGCCAGTCTTGAGTCAACTTCATTACCCCATTTAATAATTTCAGGAACGATACCTGAAGTACTTAGGGTAATTCTCTTAGTAGATAACTGAATGCCTTCTTTATCTCCCATAATTTCAGCAGCATTTTTAACATTCTCATAATTATAGAGAGGCTCTCCCATTCCCATAAATACAATATTTGAAATTTTACGATTTTTTCCATTGGGCCAATCTGAAAGATTGTCCTTTGCTAAAAGAAGTTGTGAAATAATTTCACCTGAAGTTAAATTTCGAACCAATTTCTGT
>CACEZK010000004.1 GCA_902564025.1 uncultured Pelagibacteraceae bacterium | reverse complement strand
ATATTTCAACTGGCAAATTAGACATATCTAAAGGTAAAGAAATTATAGGGGGTATTATTAAGGGATGTAAAATGTCTAATTGTTCACTGCTAGGTGGAGAAACAGCTGAACATCCAGAAGTTGATTCAAACGATAAGTATGATCTTGCTGGATTTTGTATAGGAGTTAAGAGTGGAGTGACCAAAGCAAGTCAAAAATTAAAAGAAAATGATATTATTGTAGGGATTTCATCATCAGGTCTTCACTCTAATGGATATTCTCTTGTTAGAAAGATAATCAAAGAAAACAAAATAAAATTAAATAAGAAGATAGAAAAAAATAAAACCATTGGTGAACTATTACTCAAGCCTACAGAGATATACGTAAGTCCAATACTTGAAATGTATACAAAAAAAATAATAAAAACATGCGCTCATATTACTGGCGGAGGAATAACAGAAAATTTACCAAGGTCATTAAATAAAAATGTTTCAGCAAAAATAAATTTAGAAACTTTTAATTTGCCAACAATATTTAAATGGATACAAAGTTTTGGGGTATCGCAAAATGAAATGTTAAAAACATTTAATTGCGGATATGGCATGATAGTAATCTTAGATAGAACAAAGTTTAATCAATTTGAAAAATCAATTAAGAAACACAAACTTAAATACAGTATAATTGGCAATTTAGTGAATTCAAAAAAAATAAATAAAAAAGTTAGTTATATTGGCAAATTAAATTTTAATGATTAAGCATCCCATAGGTATCTTTATATCCGGACGTGGTTCAAATTTAAAATCGATTGTAGATGCATGTAAAGAACAAGAGTATCCAGCAGAAATAAAAGTTGTTTTTTCAAATAATAAGAATGCTCCCGGCTTAAGTTTTGCAAAAGAAAATAGTTTAGAAGCAATCACATTAGACTACCATAATTTTAAAAATACTGAAGAATATGAAGAAAAGATTATCAGTTTATTAAAACCTTATGACCTTGAACTAATTTGTTTAGCAGGATATATGAAAATATTATCAAAAAAATTAATTGATCATTATCCGAATAAAATTATAAACATACATCCTTCATTGCTACCAGAATATAAAGGACTTAATACTCACAGACGTGTTCTAGAAAATAATGAAACAAAGACAGGTTGCACAGTTCACTATGTAAATCAGGAAATGGATGGAGGAGAAGTTATTTTACAAAGAGAAGTAGATATAAATGCTGAGGATACTGAAAGTTCTATTGCTCGAAGAGTTCTAAGAGAAGAACATATAATTTACCCCGAAGCTATTAAGCTAGTGCTTACGAAATGATATCTGCGTCATCGAAAAAGTGATTTATTTCGATTTCAGCATTTTCAGGACTGTCTGATCCATGCACAGAATTTTTTTCTAGAGATAAAGCGAATTTTTTTCTAATCGTTCCCTCATCAGCTTCTTCTGGATTAGTTGCTCCCATTACTTCTCTATTCCTTTGAATCGCATTCTCTCCTTCAAGGACCTGTACTACGATTGGTCCTGAGCACATAAAATCACACAGGCTTTGAAAAAAAGGTTTGTCAGAATGAACTCCATAAAAAGAAGCTGCTTTATTTTGATCTAATTGAATCCTTTTTGACGCAACAATTCTTAGGCCAGCAGACTCAAGCATTGCCGTTATTTCGCCAATTTTATTACGTTCAACCGCATCAGGTTTAATTATCGAAAAAGTTCTCTCAATTGTCACTATTTGCCCTCATAATATTTTGATACAAATCTGTTTAATAGCTTCACTCCAAAAGCTGTTGCTCCCTTTGGCGAAGTTGGTAGTGGCTGTTTAGTCCATGTAGTCCCAGCAATATCGAGGTGTGCCCACGGAACTTTATTTACAAATCTCTGTAAAAATTGTGCTGCAGTAATAGAACCAGGACCTCTTCCATTAGTGATATTCTGCATATCTGCAATAGGAGAATTCAACATTTTGTCATACCTATCATTTAGTGGAAGTCTCCATAATTTTTCTCCCTCAATATCTCCAGCTTCAGCAAGTTGCCTACTTACTTTATCGCTATTTGAAAAGAGTCCTGCATATTCATCTCCCAATGCAACGATTATAGCTCCAGTTAATGTTGCAAGGTCAACCATAAGCTCTGGCTTATATTGCTCTTGCGTATACCATAGAGCATCAGCAAGAACTAATCTTCCCTCTGCATCTGTATTTAATATCTCTATCGTTTGACCAGAATAAGACTTAACCACATCACTCGGTCTTTGCGCTTTGCTACCAATATGATTTTCAACTAAACCAACAACACCAATTACATTGGCTTTTGCTTTTCTTAATGCAAGGGCTTTCATTAAACCAATTACAACTCCTGAGCCTCCCATATCATATTTCATTTCTTCCATACCATTTGAAGGTTTTAATGATACGCCTCCAGTGTCAAATGAAACACCCTTGCCAATAAATGCTATTGGTTTTTTTCTCTTGTTTCTTGCACCATTCCACTTCATGATAACCAACTGTGACTCATGTATGCTGCCCTGGCCTACTCCTAATAAAGATCCCATACCAAGCTTCTTCATTTCTTTTTCGCCCAATACTTTTACATCAACCCCGTATTCAGCAAGTGATTTTGCATATTCAGCAATTTTTGGTGGGGTCATTACATTTGGCGGTTCAGTAACTAGGTTTCTTGTTAGAGTAACGCCCTGATGTATTGCACTTATACTTTCATAATTTTTTGCAAGTCGAGTATGCTGAGATGAATAGATTTTTACTTTTTTCTTTTTGGTTTTAATTTTATTTTTATTTTTATTGTCATCTTTTTTAGAAAAGTACTTTGTGAAGCTATATGAAGCTAATGACATTCCAAGAATCATTTCACTTATGGCATTTAATGAACTAACTTTTGATGAAGAAATACCATCAGGATAAACTATTGCAGTAGTTTCCTTATAGAATTTGATGAGAGCATTTAAATAGCCACCTAGGATCTGAAAATCTCTTATTTGATAGTCCTTAAAATTTTTTAATTTAAAAACGTATAATTTTGAAAGCTTTAAATTTGCAGGTTGATGTATAATTGAGTAATCAAAATTTTTTGAATTTCTTTCCTGGAAAGATAAATCTGATTTTATAATATTTGATATATACTTTTTGGAAAGTTGGTCTAGCTTCTTACCATATCCTATAAGTCGACACTTATTATCACAAAATATTACACCTACTGCATCTTTTTCTTGTCTTAGATTATTAAATTGAATATCCATACATATATACCTTTAACAAAATATTGATATAATTGAGAAAATGTCCAGATTCACAACATATGCGATTAAGGAAATCTCTTCAAGTTTTTTATTACTACTTATTCTGCTGAGCTCTATACTTTGGCTTGGTCAAGGACTTAGACACATTGAACTGCTAACAACAGATAATGTTTCTTTTATCTCTTATGTTTCTTACATAGTGCTTTTACTGCCAAAAATATTGCTCTTAACCATTCCAATTTGTATTTTTTTGTCTGTTCTCTTCAATATAAACAGATTAAGAAATGACAGCGAATTAATTATTCTATTAGCTTCAGGTAAATCAGATTACGAAAGCTTATTAAGACCTATAATTTTTTTTACTGTATTAGTGTTTTTTTTATCTACGATACTGAGTGTTTTTGTAACACCTTTTTCACTGAATGAAATTAGACATAAGATTATTGATATACGATCATCTGGAATTCACTCGTCTATATTAAAAGAAAAGAAATTTATCTCTCCTGTAGATACATTAACAATATTTCTTCAAGAGAGAGAAGGAAGTAAAATTAATGGGCTACTAATACATGATATTAAAGATGCAAATAACCCTCAAACATATATTGCTGAAAAAGGTGAATTCATTGAACATGACAATAAAAAAATACTGAGACTATATAATGGAAATATTCAAATATTTGAAAGAAATGAAAAAAAAATTTCAGAGATTGAGTTTGAAACATATGACTTGAACCTATCTCCATATAATAAAAAGGAGAGTAGTCACATTTATTCAGATGAACTGTTTACAAGCCAAATTATAACTAATTTAAGTGGCAAAAAAGTAGCTCAATTTAATAAAAATGAAAAAGAACAGTATGCAGTTTTACACTCAAGATTTACAAATCCTCTGTATGTATTTTGCTTTGCTTTAATTCCACTCATCATGCTGAAATTTTCAAAAAAACCAGGTGATAACATTTTTATACCGATTGCTACAGTTTCAATCCTAGCATTTTTTTTTCAAATTATTCAAATTACTATATCAAACCTTTTGATCGAAAAAAATAATCTAGTATTTTTGAACTACTCTTTACCTGTTATATTTACAATATTTATAAGTATTTTCATTTTTATTGATAAATTTGAAATAAAAAAAATAAATGCTAAATAAATTAAATATATATATATTAAAAAAATTCTTTTTTGCTTTTTTAATTACATTATTTGTATTTGCAGCTATTTTATTCATTGGAGATTTTGTCGAACAATTTAGAAAGTCAGCAGGTAAAAGTATATCTTTAAATATTATATTTCAACTTACATCTCTAAATTTTTTAAGTCTTATTTATTTTGCTCTTCCTTTAATTGTATTTTCTGCTTCTATTTTAGCCTATCTCGGTATTATTAGAGGCTCAGAGAAAATAATTATTAACTCTGTAGGAATTTCAAATATAAAAATAACTCTACCAGCGATTTTTTTATTTCTTTTTTTAGGTATATTTTTCATAACAATTATAAACCCGCTAACTGCATTATTTGACGAACGGTATAGTGAATTAGAGTATAAATATATTGATAGAGTTGATAAATTTGCTTCAATAACAAAAAACGGTCTTTGGTTAAAACAAGAGAATCTTGAAAAAAAAGTGTCTAGTGTTTTGTATGCAAAAAAAATAAAAAAACAAGGTACTCATATCATTGATTTTATGATTCTAGAGTATGATCAAAAGGGAGCTTTTCAAGGCAGGGTTGATGGAGAAATGGCAATCTTATCTGAAGGTTATTGGAACATGGATAATGTTCAAATAACGCCAAAATTTGGATCAGCTTCATTTGAAGAATTTACGAAATATAAAACCAATATAAAACCGGAAGATATTTCGGATAGTCTTTCCTCTCCATCAAATATTTCAATTTGGCGATTATTAACATTTATTAACTTTTTAGAAGGACTAGGCTATTCAGCAAATGACTTTAAGATGCATCTTTACGATTTAATCTTTTTACCTTTTTTTATGGCCTCTTTAGTATTACTTGCCTCGTCCCTAGTTAGAAAACTAAAACAAAATGACAAATTTGCTGAAACAATTATTTATTCACTAATAATTATATTTATTATTTATTTTTTATCTAATCTTCTTGAAGCACTTGGCTCAACTTCTCAATTGAACCCATTCCTATCAAAAAGTATATTACCTCTTATAGTTACGATTTTATCGATATTAATATATCAAAAGGACAACCTGAAAAAAATACTTCAAAATGACTGATTTATTAAAATTAAAATATTTTTATATAATTTTATTATTTTTTATTACGATAACATTAGTAAGTTCTAATAAAATATCTGCAGACCAAAAAATAAAAATTACAGCAGACAAAATACAAGTTATAGAAAAAGAAGGTAAAGTAATAGCAACTGGAGATGCAATAGCAATTGATGAAAAAGGCTCAAAAATTAAATCAGATCTTATTATCTATGACGAAATTGAATCTCAAATTAACGCTGAAGGAAATATTATTTTAAATGATAATGAAGGCAATACATATTTTTTTAACAGTCTACAATCAGATGATGAAATAAAAAATTTGAGTGGCATAGGGGTAAAAGCCAGACTGGACGATAATTCAAGAATAGTCGGATCAAAATTGTTGAAAAAGGAAAATATTAATAAGCTTGAAAATGCTGAGTATACTCCATGCCTTGAGACTGATTATTTAATTGAAAACTGCCCTGGATGGAAGTTAAAGGCAAAGAGTATTTTCCAGGACAATAAAACTAAAACAATCCATTACGACCATGCAAGAATACATCTCTTTAATGTTCCAGTATTTTATCTACCGTACTTTTCTCACCCAGATCCATCAGTTAAAAAGAGGTCTGGATTCTTAATGCCTACTGTTGAAACTGATCAAAATCTTGGTGATACATTATCAATTCCAATTTTTTATAATATTAAAAGTAATTTAGATTTAACCTTTACCCCAACAATTCAGTCAAAAAGTAATGATTTCTACTCAATAAATTATCGTCATCTTAGTAATGAAGGCTTATTTAATATTGATACAAGCATTGATGACAATAATGACAAAACAGGAACTAGTAACCATTTATTCTTTGATGGGAAGATTAATAATTCCTATGGATCATTAAATACCTATTTGCAAACTAGTAATAATGATACTTATATGAGAAAAAATAAAATCAACAAACTCACAGTACTTAAGTCCGGTATCAGTTTTGAAAAATCTACTACTAATAATTATTTTTCTATAGATTCATCGAGTTACAAACATTTAGCGATTCAAGAAGGTGAGCAATGGGAGTATGTTTACCCAAGAATTAATTATAATATTAATAATATTCAAGATAGTATTTTTGATGGACGTATAAATATGAATAATCAATTTGATTTCAATAAGAATTTAAATAATAATTATACAACACTTGCATCATCACAAATTGATTGGAATAAAAATTTTATTGAAAATAAGAATGGATTAGTATTTGAGAATGAAGCAAATTTAAGGATTGTTTCAATTTCTATTGATAGCAAAAATTCAAAAGATACTAGCAATATTAGGTTTTATCCTCAATTTAATAGCGTAATAAGCTACCCTTTAATTAAATCGTCAAAAAATTTTAATCAAACATTGACTCCTATAATTATGCCAATAATTGCTCCATATAATAACTATACAAGCGCACAAAATATCTCAAATAGTAACCTCTTCTCATCTAATAGAGCAACATCAATTAATGAATGGGAAAGTGGTCCAAGAATAAATTATGGCATGGAATGGTTTATTGATAATATTTCTGATAAGAGCTTAAAACTTACTATTGGCCAAAGTTTCAGACTTAATAAAAATAAATCAGATACTGCTGAAGAACTTTCGGATTATTATTTTTCAACTGATGCTTCATTCGATAATAATTTTATCAATAATACTATTGTATTTGACAGAAAAGACATTGATTTTAAATCTATCAGCATGAACACGTATTCTGAAATATATGACCTTAAATTTAAAATGGACTATGACTATACTTCTGGAAAATATGCTTCTGTTAATGAGCAAATAGCAGTTGGCGGTGAATATAATTTTGAGAAAAATTTCTTCTTAAAATTTACTGGGACAAAGGATCTAGATTCAAATAAAAATATTGGGTATCAGTATGGATTGCTTTACGAAGACAATTGTCTTGGAATAGATTTTAACTATTATCGAGATAAAACCATTGATCGTGATATAAAGGAGAGTGATGGATATAGCTTTACGATTGTCCTAAAACCATTTGGATCAACGAGGAATTATGGGAAAAGTAAAGTATTCGGACCATTAATGAATTAAATGCCAAAAATTATTAATAAATTTCTAATTACAATTGCATTGATAATAAATTTTTCATTAAATGTTGAAGCGGATAATAAAATTGAGCATAAAATAGTAGTATTAGTGAATGAAAATGCAATTACATCCTATGATATTATTCAGAGATTAAAACTGACCGCGATTATTAGTGGTAAAAATGTAAATTCTCAATTTGAGCAATTTACTATAAACAAAACAATAGATGAACTTATTCAGGAAAAAATTAAATTGGATAAGATTAATGAATATAAAATCGATATTGATGAGATTGAGTATTTTGAATTTGAAAATAATTTTTTTCAGAGACAAAATGTTGATCGTTCGCAAGCATTACAATTGCTTAAAGAAAACAATGTTAGTTATCAAGAATTAAAGGATTTATTAAAGATTGAATTGTCATGGAGTAAACTTATTAGCGGACTTTATTACAGATTTACTTCAGTAAGTAAAATTGAAATTGATGAAATGATTTCAAAAAATCCTGGCATTTCTCAAAATCAAGCTGAGAACTATATTGTGCAACGGCAACTTGACTTGCAAAGCAGCAAGCTACTGCGAGATATATCTAATGAGGCTACTATTGAATATAAATAATATATATGCAAAAAAATCATTAGGACAGAATTTTATAACTGATAGAAAATTCCTAAAAAAAATCGATGATCATATTAAGACTTCCGATAATAATATTCTTATAGAGATTGGTCCTGGAAAAGGAGCATTAACAGAACTTCTGTTAAAAAATAATTTTAAAAAATTATACTTAATAGAGAAAGACTACAAACTTTCAAAAATACTCAAGGCACGATATAAATCTTTGAATAATGTTTCTATTCTTAATTATGACGCACTTCAATATGACTATAGTAACTTCAGTAAAGAAAAAAATGTTATCATTTACGGAAACTTACCATTTAATATTTCTACAAAATTACTTATTCATTGGCTGAGTAGTGAAAAGTGGCCATCTTTTTTTGATACTATGATATTAATGTTTCAAAAGGAAGTTGCTGATCGAATAACGGCAAAACATAATAATAAAAAGTATGGTCGTTTATCTGTTTTGGTCCAATCAAGATGTAAAGTTAAAAAACTAATTGACGCACCAGCATCAATATTCTCTCCAAAGCCTAAAGTGAGTGGTGCTGTAATCAAGTTTGAACCGATAAAGGATTATAGAAATATTAATTTTTTAAAATTGGAAAATTTATTACAAAAATCTTTTAGTAGCAGAAGAAAGAAGATTAAAAATACATTAAATGACTATAGACAATTTCTTTTAAAAATGAATATTGATGAAAATTTAAGACCTGAGAATTTATCTGTTGCTGAATATTGTAGTTTAGTAAAGTTAATTGGTTAAATTTAATCTATGATTTCGTATAATTGTTTCAATTTCTCTTACACACGTTTCTAGATCCTTATTAAGAATTACATAATCATAATGATCTTTATGTCTCATTTCGGTATCATATTTTTTCATTCTGTTATCAATCGCATTTTCGTTGTCTCCAGATGTTTTTGAGCGAAGTTTAAGCCTCTCATAAATTATTTTTTTTGAAGGAGGAATTATAAATATTGATACAATATTTGAAAAATCCGATTTTTTTAATTGTGAAGCGCCCTGCCAGTCAATATCAAATAAAATATCCTTACCATTATCAAAATGATTAATAATATTATTGAGTTGGGATCCATAAAAATTACCAAATACATTAGCGTATTCAATGTATGATTTATTTTTAATTCTTTCTTTAAATTCACGCTGATTAATAAAGTTATAATCAACACCATTTTTTTCATTATCTCTTGCTTTTCTAGTTGTATCAGATATTGATAAGCCAATTGACTTATCCCTCTCTATTAATTTTCGACATACTGTTGTTTTTCCAGCTCCTGAGGGTGAAGAAATGACAATTATTAGTTTCTTACTATGGATTGCTTTCATTGAATTTCTTTAATACTAAGGAAACGTTTGTGCCACCAAATCCAAATGAATTTGATAATACATATTTAACATCTAGTTTTAGTGGCATTTCTTTTATAAAGTTTATATTTTTTGTTTCGATTTCATTTTCTAAATTAATATTGTAAGGAACTTGATTCTTATTTAAGCACAAAATTGAGTAGCACGCCTCAACACCTCCCGCTGCACCTAATAAATGTCCTATTTGGGACTTGGTTGATGAGACATTAACTTTTGTTTTGTTATCTTTAAACAATCTATCAATTGCTTTTGCCTCAACTTTATCTCCAGAGGGCGTAGAGGTTCCATGCGCATTTATATAATCAATTTCTTTTGCATCAATCATTGCATCATTTAATGCGGTATTCATTGCTCTGAATGCACCATCTCCTGATGGTTCTGGTAAAGTGTAGTGGTATGCATCAGATGACATTCCGTAACCTATTATTTCACCAAGTATTTGTGCATTACGGTTAATTGCATGTTCCATCTCCTCTAATATAAGTATTGCTGCTCCTTCACCCATTACAAAACCATCTCTTAATTCGTCAAATGGCCTAGATGCAATTTCAGGATTATTATTATATTTAGTACTAAGAGCTTTACAGGCGGTAAACCCTTCAATTCCAATAGGACTAATTGTTGCCTCTGAGCCACCAGTCATCATGATATCTGCTTGACCATGCTGAATAAGTCTAAAAGACTCACCGATTGCGTGCGCTGAAGAAGCGCAAGCTGAAACAGTTGAGTAGTTTGGTCCTTTAAGATTGTATTTAATCGACAAATATCCAGAGGACATATTTATAATTCTTCCAGTTATAAAAAATGGACTTATTTTTTTTCCACTATTATAAGTTATTGATGTTTCCTCAATGCCCGGTAGACCACCCATTCCTGATCCGATTATACAACCTGCACGATACGATTCTGGATCGTTGATAGAAATTAAATTACTTTGTTGAAAAGCTTCCTCTCCAGCAGCCAGTGTAAATTTTATAAATTCATCGATTTTTTTAATTTCTTTTTTATCAATCCATTTTTCAGCTATAAATGAACTCTGTGTTTCTTTATCCTGAGGAACTTCACAAGCTACCTGACACTTATGATTCGATACATCAAATTTACTTATTTTTTTAGCGCCAGATACTCCTGAGATTAATTTTTCCCAATTCACAGATACTCCACAGCCTAAAGGAGTCACTAACCCCATGCCAGTAACTGCAACTCTTTTCATTTTTGATTTTTATTTTGACTCTAAATGCGAAATGGCATCGCCTACTGTAAGTATTGTCTCAGCTTTTTCGTCAGGTATTTCCACATCAAAAGCCTCTTCAAATGCCATTACCAATTCAACTGTATCCAAGCTATCTGCCCCAAGGTCATCGATAAATTTTGCATTCTCAGTTATCTTTTCCATATCATCAATACCTAAATGTTCAGCGATAATTTTTTTTACTTTGTCAGCAACTTCACTCATATATACTCCTACGTATTTAATTAATATTTATTACGATATGCATCACATTGTCAAGCCGCCATTAACATGAAGCACTTGACCGGTAATATATGATGATTCTTCTGAAGAAAGAAAATATACTGCAGCTGCGATTTCATTAGCTATACCAATTCGACCGAGCGGTATCTTTTCCTTCATCATGATGAGTTTTTTTTCATCTATTGTATCCAGAATTTCAGTATTTACAAAACCTGGAGCTACACAGTTTACAGTTATTCCCCTTGACGCTACCTCATTTGCAATTGATCTTGTCATGCCTTCAACGGCGGCTTTAGCGGCCACATAATTTGATTGGCCTGGATTACCCAATTTAGCTGCATCTGAGGAAATATTAACAATTCTTCCCCACTTATGTTTTATCATATCTTTTAAAATGATTTTACTTAATTTATAGTTTGAGTTTAAATTAAGATCTATCACATCGTTCCATTCATTATCCTTTATTCTTATAAAAAGATTATCTTTAGTTATACCTGCATTATTTATTAAAATATTTGTAATACCGTAAAATTCTTTTGATTTTAGAACAAGTTCTTCAATTTCAGCATGATTAGTAAGATTACATTTGATTGCTTTAAATCTATCTTTAAAGGATTTCTCTAATAAATTTAATTTTTCACTGTTTGTTCCAGTTGCGCAAATTACATATCCTTTAGAATGAAATAATTTTACCAAGGATTGACCAATACCTCCTGTTGCCCCGGTAATTAAAATGTTTTTCATAACTTTATATTATCTAATTTTTCCAAATCTTCCAACTTACTTATTGAAATTGCATTCACATCTTTCGAAGATCTCTTAACTAAATTTGTTAGTACATTACCAGGTCCTATTTCTATAAAGTTATTAATTCCATCATTTATCATGTTTTCAATTATTTCACGCCACCTCACTCTTGAGATGATTTGATTAATTAATAAATCTGCAATTTCTTTTTCATTACATTTGACTGCAGTTACATTGGAATAAAGAGGAACAGTGAATGGGTAGAATGTATATTCAGATATCTCTTTTTTCATTGCTGTTGAAGCACTCTTAATAAGCTGGCAATGAAACGGCGCACTTACTGGTAATTTAATAGCTCTTTTTATTTTTAATAATTTTGAATTGGATAAAATATATTCAATAGCTGCTGTTTCTCCACTTAAAACTATCTGACCGTTCGCATTATCATTTGCAATAAAGATCTGACCATAATTTTTAGCACTTATAAGAGAATTAGCAAGAACCTCCTCAGAACAACCTATTAAGGCCACCATTCCTCCCGAACCGATAGGCATACTATCCTGCATTACTTTTGATCGAAATTTCAGAAGCTTTACAGACTCTTCAAACTTAAGACTTTCGTTAACAACTAATGCACTGTATTCACCAAGAGAATGGCCTGCCACACAACAGTATAAGTCAAGGCTAAGGAGATTTTCAAATTTTAAGGCTTCAAAGATAGCAATGCTGGTAGCCATAATAGCGGGCTGAGAGTTTTCAGTTTTCAAAAGTTCTTTTTCATCACCTGAAAAAATTAAATTAGACATATCTCTCTCAATTATTATGTTAAGCTTTTCAAATATGTGCCTCGAAACATCGTATTTTAGATAAAAATCATGTCCCATTCCAACACATTGAGACCCTTGTCCTGGAAAAATTAATGCTGTTTTCATTAAAAAAGAATGCTTGCTTAAAAGATGATTATAGAATATTTATTCCATTTTTAACATCAAATACAAAATATAAATGGCACTATTTGAACACATTATTATGCTAAGACAGGATTTAAGCTCTTCAGACCTAGAAGATGCACTGAAAGCACACGAACAAACTTTAGAAGAAATGCAAGGTAGTGTAGTTTATAAAGAAAGTTGGGGCCTTAGAAATCTTGCTTATCCAATTAAAGAAAATAAAAAAGCATTTTATGAATTCATGAATATTGAATTGCCTCAAAATAATATTAAAGATCTCAATTCTAAACTTAATTTGAATGAAAAAATAATACGCTATTTATCAATAAAGGTAAAAGAATTCTGCGATACGCCCACAACTATGATAAAGAATAAGGACTAATTAATTCATATATGAATAAAAATTTAAAAAAAAATGATAATACTTTTGATTATAAGGATATTTTAAGTCTAAGAAAATTTATATCAGAAAAAGGTAAAATAACACCAAGACGTATAAGTTATATCTCTATTAAAAAACAAAAGGACTTATCAAATGCAATCAAAAGAGCTAGATACCTGGCTTTACTTCCCTACACCGGTAAATAAGATGGAAATCATTCTTTTAGAAACATTAAATAAAATAGGTAAAGCGGGAGAGATTGTCTCAGTAAAAGATGGATTTGCAAATAATTTCCTTATACCAATGAAAAAGGCAATTATTGCTAACAAAAAGAATAAAAATAATCTAGCTTCTAAGATGTCACAAATCAATGACAATAACCTAAGAAAAATAAATGAAGCTACTGAATTAAAGTCTAAATTAGAAAGTAAAGAAATTACTATTCAGATTGAGGCAAATGAAGAAGGTAACTTGTATGGCAACTTAGGTGCTAAACAAATCTATGAAAGCTTCAGAAAAGAACACCTAATAGAGCTCGACGCAACTAATATAATTACAACTAATATAAAGAAGTTAGGTGAACATATTGTTACATTGAGGCTTTATGACGAAATATCTGTTGATATCAAACTAAATGTTATTAAAAAAGTCTAGTGCAATTTCTTAATATTTCAATTATTTAATAGGTGTTTCTGCCAAGAGTCTTCACTAAATTCTAATATTAACAAAATTTAATTTCTGTTAATATCTTTTAAATAAAACCTACTGACAGATGAGTAATTTTAATATTATGTATGATAAAGTATGTCTTCATCATTTCAGTTTCAAAACAATAGTATAAATTTAAAAGAGTTGCCTCATAATATTGAGGCCGAGCAAGGTATTCTAGGTTCAATTTTACTAAATAATGAAATTTTTTTTGATATTTCAGAAACTATAAATTCTGACCACTTTTATGAACCAATTCATGGATTGATATATAGCGTGATAAGTAAAATGATTTCACAGGGAAAGATTGCTACGCCAATAACTCTCAAAAGTTTTTTTGAGGTTGAAAAGAATTTAGAGGAAATTGGAGGATCAAATTATTTAGTTAGGCTTGCTAATTCAGCGGTTTCTCTTGATTACGCGAAGAACTACGCACAAATTATTTATAATTTAGCAGTTAGAAGAGGCTTATTTGAATTAGGAGGAAAAGTTCAACATGATGCAATAGAGAGTGGAATGGAAACAAAACCAGAAGATTTGATTGAAGAAACCGAAAAAAACCTCTATCAAATTTCAGAAACTGGTGCTTCACAAAATAATATTCAAACATTTCAAAGTTCAGTTGAAGAAGCAGTAGAATTAGCAAAAAAAGCATTTGAAAAAGATAGCAGTGTAGTTGGAATTTCGTCTGACTTTACTGATCTTGACGCAAAGCTTGGTGGATTTCATCCTTCAGATTTAATAATAATAGCTGGTAGACCATCGATGGGAAAAACTTCACTTGCAACAAATATAGCTTTTAATATCGCAAGAAATGCACATATTGAAAAAGAGGCAAACTCAAGTGTCTTATTTTTTTCACTTGAAATGTCATCAGAGCAATTAGCTAGGAGAATTTTATCAGAGCAAGCAAAAATTAGTTCAAATGATATAAGAAGAGGAAATTTGTCTGAAAGTGATTTGGATAATTTAGTATCGGTATCAAAAGACATTTTAGAAATACCTCTTTTTATAGATGATACAGCAGCTGTAAACATTGGAACATTATCGTCAAGGGCGAGACGATTAAAAAGAAAAAATGGACTTGGCGTAATAGTAATTGACTATTTACAGCTATTAAGGCCAAGTAAAACATCTAGAAATGAGTCAAGAGTTTTAGAAATTTCAGAAATAACACAAGGACTAAAGGCTCTAGCAAAAGAATTAAATATACCTATTATTGCCTTATCACAGCTGTCTAGGCAAGTTGAACAAAGAGAAGATAAAAAACCGCAGTTGTCCGATCTCAGAGAGTCTGGATCAATTGAGCAGGACTCAGACGTAGTAATGTTTATATTTAGAGAAGAATATTATCTAGAAAAAAACGCCCCATCTCCAGGAACTGCTGAATTCATAGAGTGGCAACAAAAAATGGACGAGATACATGGTCAAGCTGATTTACTTATTATGAAACAAAGACATGGACCAACAGGCAATATAAAATTAAGCTTTGATGCAAAGTATACTAGATTTGGAAATTTTATTAGCAAAGATCACACCAACAACTACGAATAAATTTCAAGAATGATTAATGTTGATAAAAATACATTTCTAGACATTAACTTAAAAGCAATTAATAAAAACTATAAGATCATAAAGCAAATCGTTGGAAAAAAATGTATAATTGCAGCTACAGTGAAAGCTAATGCCTATGGATTAGGTGCTAATCAAGTCGTTAATAGCCTTATAAAAAAGGGTTGCAAGTATTTTTTTGTTGCCACTACAAACGAGGCAATTTATTTACGTAAATTAAATAAAAAAATATTTATTTTTATTTTAAATGGATTGGTAACAAACGAATTAAAATATATTCGTAAGTTTCATTTAATTCCCGTTATTAATAACCTTGCACAATTAAAAAAAATAGAAAAATATCAAAAAGAAAATAATTGTTTTCTTAATATCGCAATTCACTTTGATACTGGAATGTCACGTCTTGGTCTTGATCAAAATGAAACAGAAAATCTAATAAAACATAAAGCATTATTCATCAAAAAATCAAAAGTTCGATTAATAATGAGTCATCTATCTTGCGCTGATGATAAAAAGTCAAAATTGAATAAAATACAACTAAATAAATTTAATTATATTAAGTCTTATTTTCCTAATTGTTTGTGTAGTTTGTCTAATTCTGCGGGGATATTGCTGGGTAAAAAATATCATTTTGATATGGTAAGGCCTGGAATCTCACTTTATGGGGGCCAATGTCAAATAAATGAAAAAATTATTTATGAAAATGTTGTTTCTATAAAAGCAAATCTAATCCAAATAAGAGAAATATATAAAGGTGATACAATAGGATATGGAGCAACTTTTAAGGCAAAATCAAAAATGAAAATTGGAACTCTTGGCTTTGGTTATGCAGACGGTTTTAATCGCCTTTTTTCAAACAATTATAAAATATTACTGGGAGATAAAAAAATTAATTTGGTGGGCAGAGTTTCTATGGACTTGATAACAATCGACTTAACAAACGTAAAAACAAAAAAAAATATAATGAATGAAGAATTTGAAGTAATTGGAAGTAAGTATTCAATAAATACCATTGCAAAGATAATTAACACTATTCCTTATGAGATACTAACTAATCTAGGCAAAAGATATGAAAGAAGATATATTTCATAATAAATGGAAAAATTTTATTTAATTCTATTCAATCAATACAGAAACACCTCCTTAGTCGTTTTATTATTGATAATTTCATTTTTTGCCTATAGTGCGAAAGATTTTCAGCTTGATGCATCATCAGATACTTTAATCTTGGAACAAGACGAAGACCTTAAAAAATATAGATTAGTTATAGATGACTATGGATCAAATGATTTTTTAATTGTTACTTTTACAGATGAAAAAAAGATCCTAACAAAAAATAATTTAAATCAGATAAAATTGTTTATTGATAGAATTGACAAATTAAATTGGGTTGAAAGTATTCAGTCTATTTTTGATGTACCATTATTAGAAGTAAATGATCAAAGCCTAACAGACTTAATTAATGAAGTTCTGACAATTGAATCTCCGGGCGTTGATTTGATTGATGCTGAAAAAGAATTATTAAATAGTCCTATTTTTAAAAATCTTATAATCAGTGAAGATGCATCAAGTACTGCTGTACTAATTAACTTTAAAAAAGATGAAAAACATGAATTCTTAATTCAAGAAAGAGAAAGGCTTAGAAATTTAGATGAACCCTCAAAAGAGGATAAAGATAAATTAAAAAGAATTAATTTAGATTATCAGATAAGTAAAAAAAATTTTGATGAAAAGCGTCATAATAATATTAGCGAAATAAGGAAGATAATAAATACATTTGAAAATAAACTAGATATGCATCTCGGTGGGGTATCCATGATTGCAGACGATACAATAACATACGTTAAAAATGATATAGTCGTATTTGGATTTGGTGCTCTTTTTTTTATTTTAGCAGTCCTCTTCATAGTTTTTAAAAATCCAGTATGGATGCTTGCATGTATATCTAATTGCTTAGCTTCATTAATTGTGATGATAGGCACCGTATCTTTGATGGATTGGAAAGTAACTGTTATTTCGTCAAACTTCATAATGTTGATTTTAATTTTATCACTATCAATGACTGTACATATCGTAGTTAGATATAGACAATTCATAATGCAAGATAATGAAAAATCTATTAAGCATGCTCTTTTGCTGACGATTAAAAACATGTATAAGCCATGTCTATTTGCAGCATTGACAACTACATTTGCATTTGCGACTCTCTATACAAGCGGAATAAAGCCAGTTATGGATTTTGGCTTAATGATGTGTGTTGGCATAATAATAACTTACATTACAAGTTTTTCATTTTTGCCAGTTGTTATATTTCTTCTTAATCTTAATACAACAAACCATACTTACCTTAATCAAAAAGAAAGTATATTCACATCTTTAGCAATAAAATCTCCTAATATTTTATTAACTCTATTTATATTTATCTTTTGCTTAGGAATATACGGCGCCACTAAATTAAAGGTTGAAAACAGTTTTGTTGATTATTTTAAAAAAGAAACTGAAATCTATAAAGGCATGAAATTAATTGATGATAAACTTGGCGGAACAACACCCTTGGATTTAGTAATAAACTTTAATTCAGTAGCGAACGATGCGGTTGAGGAAGATTTTGAAGAAGATTTTCTTGATTTTGGTATTGAATATGATCCTGCGGATTATTGGTTTACTGAAGAAAAGGTTAATGTTATTAAAAAAATTCATGATCACCTAGAGCAATATTCTTTTGCTGGCAAGGTTTTATCTCTTGCTTCAATAGTTAGGACGGCTGAAAAACTTAATGCAAATAAAGAATTTGATACTCTTGAACTTTCCGTTCTCTATAAAAAATTGCCAAATGACCTTAAAGATCAAATTATCAAACCGTATGTATTACTAGATAAAAATCAAGCAAGAATTACTATGAGAATTATTGATACACATCCTCAACTAAATAGGTCACTTTTCATCAAAGATCTTAATGACTATATATACAATAATTACTCTAAAACAAATATCGATGTTTCAACTACGGGAATCTTGATTCTATACAATAATATGCTTCAAAGTCTGTTTGACTCCCAAATAAAAACATTATCTATAGTTCTCTTGGGTATTTTTTTAATGCTATTTTTTTTATTTAAATCTTTAAAGACTGCTTTAGCCGCCATTACACCTAATCTGATTGCGTGCTTTGTAATACTTGGAACAATGGGACTACTATCTATTCCTCTAGATCTAATGACTATCACAATTGCTGCAATTACTATCGGAATTGCTGTAGATAATTGTATACACTATATTTATAGGTATCGAGAGCATATATTGTTAAGCAACGGCAATCACGATGAAGCTATAATCAAGTGCAATGAAACTGTTGGTGTGGCAATTAAAAATACTTCATATACTATAATTGCTGGTTTTTCTATTTTGATATTTTCAAACTTCTACCCAACTATTTATTTTGGTATATTTACTGCGCTTGCAATGCTTGTTGCACTTTTTGGAAGTCTTACACTATTACCAGTTCTAATAAAAAAACTTAATTGAATAAAATAATGAATTTAAATCTTGCTCAGTTATTGAATCCTTATGATCTTATTTTTTTATTAGTTATCTTAGTTTCTTTTATATTTGGAGTAAAAAATGGATTAATAAAAAGCTTATTAAATCTTATAAAATGGATAATTATCTTTTATTTAATAAAAAATTGTTTTGATATTTTAAGGCCGTTCTTTGACCAATATATACTTAATCAAACTCTTTCTGATATACTAATATTTTTCTTCACTTTAATTACAGCCTATATTTTAATATCATTTATTAATCGTATGATTATTGGAATATTACAACCTAGGAAATCTTTATTTATTGACGTGTCCTTCGGTGGTGTGCTTGGAATTTTACGGGGATATATAATTTTTATTCTTATAATTTTTTTCATAAATAGCAATTTTTCCTCTAATTTAATTCCAGAGATTATTAAATCAGGTACTTTTCAAGAGATAGTAAATTACGGGGTTGACCTACTTGATCAAATGCCAAGGAATATTAATGAAATTTAATTTAATACATTAAACTATGAAAAAACTTAACTGCCTTGTAACAGGTGCGTCCTCAGGAATAGGAAAAGAGATTTCAATAGAGTTATCTACCTATGCTAAACACATATACATATGTTCTCAAAACGTACAAAAACTAGAAATTGTTCACGATAAAATAATTCAAAATAACTGTGAGTGTACAATTGTTCCTTTAAATTTATGTGATGAAAATGTAATTGAGAATTTGGCTAAACAAATACAGGTCAAAGATACTTCCTTGGATACATTAGTTCTTTCAGCAGGAATTATTAACGAACTTTCTCCTGTTGAGTCAATTGATCTTGAGAATTTTAAGAATATTATAAACTTGAATTTTTTATCAAATTTTAGAATGGTTAAAAGTTTTCATTCATTGCTCAAAAGTTCAAATAATGCCTATATAGCTGCAGTGTCTTCACTGAAAGACCCTTCAAAAGAATATTACTGGGGCATTTATCAGCCTATTATGACAGCGTTAAATGAGCTTTTATTGACCTATTCAAAAGAAAACAAAGGTGCAAATATAAAAACAAATATTTTTTGTCCACTTGCCGTTAATACAAAACTAAGAGATGTAATAATGCCTGGCGAGGATAAATCTAAGATAAGTGATCCAAAAGATGTAGCTGTTAAAATTGTAAATTATATTTTAGAGGCAGCTGGTACAGGAGAAATAATCGAAATCACCTGATATAAGGATTCTTTGAAGTTTTGAAATCATACAAAATTGGCACACCATCAAGTTTGAAATAGCTTCTAAATGAATTATCAAAAAATTTTTGAAATAATTGTGGTGGTTTTTTCTGAATATTTATAAATATTTTAAACTTTGGAATTTTATTTTCTAATTGAACAATATATTTTGGTTTTATTTCTATTTTATTAAATCGTGGTAACCTTGATTTTTTATTCAAATAGTTAATAAATTTGTTTAGTTTTTGTTTATTAATTTTTATTGATGTCAATTCTTTTTTTAGAATAATTTCTTTTAAAACATTTGATATTCTTGTGTTATTTTTTGCAGAAATAAAATCAATATTAATTAATTTGTGTTTACTATAATTATTGCGTAAATGTTTTTTGATATTCAACTGGTATTTTTTTTTATTATCAAGAATATCGATTTTATTAAATAAAAAAAATAAAATTTTATGTTTGCTTAATGCTAAATCTGCAAGACGAAAATCTTGTCTTGTAATACTTTCTAGTGAGTCGATTAAAAGCACTGTGACATCAACATTATTTATTATTTTAATAACTTCTGAATTGCGAGCCAATTCATGCTCTTCTTTTACTTTACTTCTTCTACGCAACCCAGGCGTATCAACGATAATAAATTCGAAATTTTTGTGAGTAAATTTTTGTTTAATGAGAGATTTTGTTAATCCATATTCATCGCCAACAGGTGAAATATATTCACCAAGCAATGTATTAAATAATGTTGATTTTCCAGAATTTGGCTTTCCAATAATGCCTATATTAATTTTAGTTAAATTCATAAACGTTGGAGTTTTCGTCAGACAAATAAATTGAATCAGACAGGATTATAGGTGGGACTAATGCACCTTTAACTCCAATTGATTCAGTTAAAAGTATTTCGCCTGAGATAGGTGAAACTACTTTTAACTCACCAAAATATGAAATATTGTAAATTAAATTATTTATTAAATAAGGACCTAGCCAAAGATTTAAATTTTCTGCCTTTTGACCTTTTTTATACTTTGATAGTTCAGTAATCCAGTAAACCTCTGAACTATCTTTGTTCAAACATATTAGCTTTCCATCTTCATTAATCATATATATTTGATTCCCTGTAATAACTGGCGTTCTATACCCTGATAAATCTTTCGCCCAATTTCTCTGCCCGTTAGTGGCATTAACAGATACAAGCTTTCCATTTGAGCTTAATGAATAAATCGTATTGTCTGATACCACAGGGCTTGCTGATATATCTTTGATATCAAAGTTGCTGACCATTGATATTTTTGAGACATTTTCTGACCAGATGGGCTGGCCAGTATCAAAAATAAAAGCTACCAGGTCTCCGTTGCTAAAAGGAGCAATAATTGTATTTTCGAATGCTACTGGAGATGAGGTAAATAAATTTTTCTTTGTTTCTGAAATTGTTTGAAATGACCAACTTACTTCTCCACTTGTCACATCAATTGAGAAAATTCTATTGTCAGCTGAAATAAAATATATGTATCCTCTATATATAAGCGGTGGCGATAAAATTGGATATTCTATTTTCGTTGACCAAATTTCTTTACCGTCTTCAGCATTTAATAATTTTATTTGACCATATCCATCTACAAACACTAATTGATTATCAAAATAAGCAATTCCACCTCTAACAATCTCATATTTTTTTATTCCCTCAATTCTAACATCTATTTTGAACAATGTTTTTTTTGTTAAGGTATCTACACATTCAATATATCCCTTGCTTAACACATGGCACAGATTATCGTTAAAAAATATGGGTTGTATAATATTTACTGGCCCTTTTTTACCCAAAATAATTTTTGACTTATCATTAAAAGAGGCCTCTGAGTAAATATTATCTAGATCGTTTGATGGATTTAAAAAATGCTGAGACCAGAAATTTACTTCTTTTGGTTCATTTATCAGTATGTCACCAGGATCAAGATTTAGAGTTTCAGAAATTTCTGCACTGTAACTTAAAACAGGAAAGCCACTGGCAGTTTCATTGATTTCATCATTTCCGGAACATGAAATAAGAAAGAAAGATATAAGTAAAAATATATATGATTTGTTGAACATACTAATTTATAATTTCAATAAATTTGCTAGCTCTTATTTTAATCTCTACAGGGACATCTGGATTATCAATTAAATTCTGGAAATTTTTTTTACTTTCTTCATTTTTTCCAAGAATAAGCTTTTTAAATGAGATAAGTTCATTAAATAGATATTTGAAGTTACTATCACGCATTCTGTCATCAGTGAGATAGCTCATAAATTCTTCTTCGCTCAAATTATCAATTTTTAATAAAAGTAAAAAATATGTTGCTAAATCTGCAATTATTGGATCATATTTTTCATCGTCAGTTAATTTCTCTAAATCAAGAATCCCATCTTTAATATTCCCATTTTCTATCTTTAAATTTGCAATTTTTAATTCAGCTATACTTGATATATAGTTGTTATCAGCGTTAATTAGCTCATCTAATAAAGAATATTGTTCTGAAATATTTTTGCTGTTTGTTGCTTTAATATATGTTTCAATGAGTTTTTCATTTTTTGATTTATCAATTGAAACCATTACTTGATATCCGATAACTGACCCTATTATTATCACTAGAGTTAAAATTACATATAAACCGTATTTTTTAAAAAGATTAGACAGTTTCTCTTTTCTTAGATCTTCATCGACCTGTCTTAAAATATCACTCATTGATCTTTACCGTTATTACTTACGATCTGTGGACGCATATGATAAATATGGTCTGATGAAGGAAAAGTTCTATCTTTAACTTCTTCAGCATACTTACTTACTGCTTTCTTAATAGTGTTATCTAAATCAACGTATTTTTTGACAAATTTTGGAGCAACGTTTGTTAATCCCAACATATCTTCTGTTACTAATATCTGGCCATCACAATTTGGAGATGCTCCTATTCCAATAGTAGGAATATTTAAAATCGAAGTTATTTCTGCAGCTAAAGGCTCAGCCATACCCTCTAAAACCACTGAAAATGCTCCTGCTTCTTCAACAGCAATTGCATCATCAATATATTTTTGCCACTCAGATTTTACTTTTCCTCTAACTTTATATCCTCCATCAATCAATACACTCTGTGGCTGAAGTCCTATATGGCCCATGACGGGAATTGAGCTTTTAGTAAGATGTTCAATTGTTTTGTACATTTTTTGACCGCCTTCAAGCTTAACCCCGTTGCAATTAGTTTCTTTCATAACACGAGCTGCATTCATAAATGCTTTTTCAACAGATTCTTCATACGTTCCAAATGGCATATCAACAATTACACAAGATTTATTTGAAGCTCCAACAACAGATTTTGCATGTTTAATCATTTGTTCAAGCGTAACTTGAAGTGTATTCTCATAATCATAAAGAACCATACCAAGCGAGTCTCCAACCAACATTAAGTCAACCTGTTCGTCAATAGCCCTAGCAATTGGTGCCGTATAAGCAGTTAGACATACAATTGGATTCTTTCTTTTGAGAGATTTTATATCATTAGCTGATTTTCTTAACATGGGATCGGTTTATACTTTATAAATTGGAAAAATTCTAGGGAAAGCTTAGTTTCGGAATTATTCTGCTAATTCACTGTCTATTAATACAGCTATTAGAAGAGCAGGTTCAGAGCCATTATTTACCCATGCGTGATTTGTGCCTCGCTGTACAACGACATCAAATGGATTTATTTTTACCTCTTCTTCATCCAAAATTAAAGTTACATCTCCTTTTAGCAGTATAATATAATCAATTGTCTTAGTTTTGTGCATTGCTGGATGTTTTGCTACATCAACCCGGTGATGAGCTGCGCCTATACGACTGAAGGCTTCCTCAGCCATTTTATTTAGTACCTCGAGTGGAACACCTTGAGGAGTTGGCATTATTTGAAAATATCTAAATTTTGAACCTCCTTGTGGCGGGGATAAAACTATATCGCTATCGGCTCTATCCTTGCTACTTTTCGTATCAATAGTTGCTCCATCTTCATTCCATATCTCGAATAAACCTCCAATTTCTTCTCCTATTGATCGTGCTGGAGGACCATCAATTTTAATTACAGATTTGCCATTGTCATTATGTCCTGTAACAATTCTTCTCACTTAATAACCTCCTTTATTTTAATCCCTTCTTACGTTTGGTATAATTTCTTCTTGGTAACCTTCTTTAAAAGTTGCTCGATTACCATAAATTTCAGTTTCAAACCATTCGACAAATTCTTTTGATTTAATCCCCCTCCAATATTTCCAAGTTGACTGTGCAATAGGAGCTTTCATGGTGCCCAATTTCAACATATGCATTCTCATTTTTAAATGAGTTTCATCAACAAAACCTTTTTCAACTTTTTCATATGTATCAAAAATATCCACTAGTAATGCATTTACATATACTGCTACTCTCCATTTATCTGCGTTATCTAATTCGCCTGCAGCCCAATCTTTTGAGAGAAAGTTACTAAATTCTTTATCTTTCGATGTATTAAAATATCTCTCATACATTCTATGTGTTAATGAGTGTCCAAACTGAGCTTTTGTGATTTCATTTTGCTGATGTATTTGTATTCCTAAATAAATAACAGAAACAACTACACCAAATGCTGCAACCATTTGCACAATAATTATTATTGTTTCTGCGCTCATAAGTACAGACTATACATGATTATACTTTTGTGGCAAAAACTTTGCTTAGATCAATTTATAAAAATTAATTTAATAATTAACTTTTAGTAGTAGCGAACGCTTCCAAAGCTTTTTGTCTAGAGGAACCGATCTCGACAATTGGCATTGGATAATCTTTACCAAGTTTAACATTTGCCGAGTTTAAGATATCCTTAGGTGCCTCCCAAGGATTAAATAAATACTTATTTGGCATATCCTTTAGTTCAGGAATATATTTTTTTGTATATTTGCCATCTGGATCAAATTTCTGCCCCTGCATGACAGGATTAAATATTCTAAAATAAGGTGCTGCATCCGCTCCTGAGCCTGCAATCCATTGCCATCCTGCACTATTATTAGCTAGATCGGCATCAACTAAACAATCCCAGAACCATCTCTCGCCGTGGTGCCAATGCAACAATAAATTTTTGACTAAAAATGAACCTACAACCATTCTCAAACGATTATGCATATACCCTGTCTGCCACAGTTCCCTCATACCAGCGTCTACTATTGGATACCCTGTTAGTCCTTTTTGCCATTTCTTTAATGCATCTTTATTTTTGTCCCAAGGAAATTTATCAAATTTCTTTTGAAGATTTTCTTTTGGTAAAGTTGGGAAGTGATACAAAAGATTGAAAGAAAACTCCCTCCATCCAAGTTCACTTAAAAAATGATCCAAATCTCTTTTAATTTCTTTTTTTCCTTCTTGGGTTTTTGATCGATACCAAACTTGGTTTGGTGATACCTCTCCAAAATGTAAATGAGGTGAAAGTTGCGAAACATTGTTTCCAGATGGAAAATTCCTACCATCTTTATAGTTAGCAAGGCCTTCTTTTATAAAAACATCAATTTTATTATGGGCGCCTTTCTCTCCTGGAATCCATAGTTTTTCCATCGCAACATGCCAGTTGTGTTCTGGCATTAGTTCCAGATCATCTATACTAATACTGTTCATCTTATCAAACAGTAAATTGTCTAACTTGGGTTTTTGTATTGGTGTTCTTGGCATTTCAGAATTCAAACAACCTTTTCTGTAGTAAGGAGTAAATACCTTATATGGAGTACCATCATTTTTGACCACATTCCAAGGTTCCCAAAGAAGAGATCCATTATATGTGTTCACGCTTATTTCTTTGTCATCAAAAAAACTTTTAATTTTTTTGTCTCTTTTTATTCGCCACGGTTCATAACATCTATTCCAAAATATCTCTTTAACATTATAAGTTTCAGTAAGTTTAATTAAGATGTTCTTTGGATCACCTCTATATAAACTCAAATTATTATCTAAAGATTGTTTTAGAGCAATTAATGAATGGTGAAGCCACCATTTACTAGCAGAACCATTTATATGTTCTTTCGAGTTTTCATCATCAAATATAAAAATTGGCAACGTTGCCCCATTTTTAATCGAATTATACAATCCAGGATTGTCTGATAGTCGTAAATCTTGTCTAAACCAGAAAATATTAATATCTTTTTTGGGCATAAAATGAAATATAGTCTAAATAATTTGACTTTCCATACCAACCGAATTTATTGAATCTTATATTCAAAATTTTGAGTTGTAGGATTGTGCCCCAATAATTTAGCTCCATTTCTTATATGGTAGTGCGTTGCCATAGGCGTTAATGGAGAAAGTGTAACTATTCTTTTGTATCCCATTTCCTTGCCAAATTTTAAAGCCTCTTCCATGATTTTTCGTCCCGCCCCTTTTTTACGAGACCATACTGTGTAAGCAATAATTGTATCCGCATTTTGCTCATAAACTGCCAAGCGGCTCATCAAATCTAATTCTCTTACTGATTGAGGAACGTCCTTAGTAAACGCCAAACACATAATGCCCTCTATTTGATTATTGTATTCTAGACCATAAATTTTTCTATCGTGTGAGGTTCTCCATTTTACATCAAGTTCAGGTCTTACAGGGTCTTCAGTTACATCAATATTATCTAATTCAATAAATTTAGATGTCTTAATCCAGCTGAAATCAGCTAGATTAAAGTTAAATATTGATTTAAAAAAATTTAATATTTTTAGAAATAAGTTATTCATCTAAATTGATAATTATCTCCAATTCCATGATAATTCTGAAAAAACATACTCTGGTCCAGGGAAGTTTCTTCCATGAAAATTACCATGTCTTGAGTAAAGACCATAAATTATATCGATATCTTTTGTAAAAAACTCCCGTGGATGCATCATGGGGTATTTTTCAATAACGTTGATAGCTTCACGGTAGGTTACAGGTTCCTGACCAGAATTGATTAATATGAATGATCTATTTGAGTCAACGCCAATCCAGCCTTTAGAAGTCAATATTTCTGATGCTGCATGTGATGCCTGCTTAAGTGGCAACATATTTGTTGCAGATATACCGTATGCTGGTTGAATTAAAAAGACGTGTCTTGTTTCAAAGCCAAAATATCGAGCTGCTTTTTCGATAAACCTCGCTCTATCGTAACAACATCCATAATTTCTTTTTAGAAATTCTAATGGCTCAATAATTTCACTTGCCATTGCACATCTCTCGTCTTTTATGCTTTGAACAGCTCGTTGTATTGCTGAAATGCATGTAAGCTCTCTATCAAATTGTCCATCAGTTTTTTTACATTCTAATTCAACGCCTATAGACTTTATTGCGATAATGTCATCACTTGATAGGGAATTATCAACCGATAATGCAAGCACTATGTAAATTGATATAATACAAGCAGGCAATAAAATAATACCAAATAAAGTCTTATTAAAAGTATTACTCAATTGGCCTCCATAAATTAATAAATTAAAATTGATTTTAAGCTAATATTAGCACAAAGCTAGAACCCGCGTAAAGAAGGCTAATATAATAGAGATATTATATCATAAAGGATTATTTATTTAATAAAAGTTCATAATCTGAAGCATTTCTGTTATTTGGCATATCTAACTCGTGAGGCAATTTATAGTCAATAGAAAATTCGGCATATCTACTAAAAGTTAACTCCAAAACTATCGGCAAGTCATCATCTGATCTTATTGGAGAGTAATTATTGGCATGAACATGAACTAAATTCAGTTTGAATTGATTAACAAATCGTTCTATTTCTTTTAAATGAACATCACAATCATGCAGTTCAATCACCATTCCAGTAATTCTATCTTCATTATCAATGATATCATTTAAAAAGCGGTACTCAGAACCTTCTATATCAATCTTTAAAAAAATTTTTTTACTGTCTGTTTTATTTAATACATCCAAAAATGTGCAATGCTCTTCGCTTTCAGAGTTTAATCCTACAAATTTTTGAATATGGTGAACGTTAGTTTGTGAAAAAAATTTTTTATATTTAATAATTACCTTTATCCAATTCACAAATATTTTCAAATTGTCAATTCTAATTAGTGACTTAATAAGTTGTTTGAAAAAATATATTTCACTCACACTTGCATCATATGCATAAATTAAAACATTTTTTCGACTTAAAAAATCTTCTTCGAAACTCCAATCATCACAAATACCTAATCCTATTAATAGTTCGGATTGCTTTATGTCCGACTCTGAAACAAGATACCCTCCATCGTAATCTCGTCCAACCCTTACTAAATCTTTTGCTTGTTTAACTGAAAAGAAATTTGGTAGACGTGCTTTCATATATTATTCCCACTCAATAGTACCAATATATGAAAACCCTTTAACATCAGTACTTTCAGGGCGATAAAATTTACTTAGTTGAAAGTTAGTTACTGAGTTTTGCCCCTTTTCTCTTATTTTCAGCTGTTTTTGATCCATATTAACTAAGCTAGTTGACCATTTTAAGGTCCTTTTTTATTCTGAAAGAATTTCTAATTGTCTTTTTTCATAAACCTCTTTAGAAATTAACTCTTTTTCGTAAAAGTCTTTCAAGTTTTTAAGTTTATACTCTTTAGATTCTTTAAGTTGTTCAAGATTTTCTTTCTTTACTTTTTCCTCTTTGACGATCGATTTTTTTGCTTTGTTTTCCACCATTTCCCAGCAACATCTACTCGATTAGTTGATCATTCAGAGGCCTAAAATTGAGATTTACTAGTTTCCGCCATCGCATTTGTCTATAGGAGTAAAAAATGAATGCGTAGATATAGATTGGTAATGTGAAAAGACCAGCATCGATAGAAACCTCATCTGTATATCGAGTTCCGCCTCCCTCCGATTCTAAAAAAATTAGATGATCCCAAGTTTTTGCTATAGAACCACTTCCATTATCTCTGAGAACCCAATGATCGGATTTTTGTGGAAATTCTATACCTATAATTTGTTTTCCGATGGGTAAAAAATGAAATGCGAACATTTTTATGGAGAACTGCCTCTCAACCCATTTTGACGAAAAGGAACTTGGCTCAATAGGATAGAATTTCATTAAGCCAGCCGACACGTAATTGAGCAACGCTGGCGTCATTAAATAACTCTTAACTGTCTCTAAATCTGCTGCTAAATAGGTGCTGATTTTTAGCGTACGCATCATTCCCACTCAATTGTTCCAGGAGGTTTAGATGTTGTATCATATACTACTCTATTGATACCTTTTACCTCATTTATTATTCTTGTTGAAACTTTGCTCAAAAATTCACTTTCAAAAGGATAAAAATCTGCGGTCATTCCATCAACAGATGTAACAGCCCTTAATCCACAAACTTGTTCATACGATCTATGATCGCCCATAACTCCAACAGTTTTAACGGGCATCAAAACTGCAAATGCCTGCCATATATCGTCATATAAACCTGCTTTTTTAATTTCCTCGATGTATATGTTATCTGCTTCTTGCAAAATACTCACTCTATTTGCTGTCACTTCACCAAGTATTCTTATTCCTAATCCTGGACCTGGAAATGGATGCCTATTAATGAATTTTTTTGGCAACTTCATCTCTAGTCCTAATTTTCTAACTTCATCCTTAAAAAGTTCTCTTAAAGGCTCTACAAGCTTTAGCTTCATTCTTTTTGGCAAACCTCCAACATTATGATGTGATTTAATGACTGATGTAGGGCCTCCGTGAAAGCTCTGACTTTCAATCACATCAGGATATATTGTTCCTTGAGCTAAATATTTTGCACGTTTTATTTTATTTGCCTCTTGGTTAAATATTTTAATAAATAGATTGCCTATTATTTTTCTCTTTTTTTCTGGATCTTTGAAACCCTTTAAGGCTTTTATAAATGTTTGACTTGAGTCTTTAACTATTAAGCGAGATTTAAAATGCTTTTTAAACATTTTTACTACCTCTTTTGTTTCATTTAGTCTCATTAAACCTGTATCAACATAAATACATATTAATTGCTTATTTATAGCTTTTGATATTATTGCTGCAGTAACAGTACTATCCACTCCACCCGACAATCCACAAATTACCTGATCTTTATGAACTGAATTTTGAATTTCAGTAATCTGATTTCTTAAATGATTTTTCATACTCCAGTTTCTTTTTACCTTACAAATTTTGAATATAAAATTTTCGATTATCTTGTGACCACTGGGTGTATGAACTACTTCTGGATGGAACTGCAGGCCGTAATAAGATTTTTTTTTATTTTCGACTGCTGCAAACTTCGTATTTGAACTTGATGCAATGCTTCTAAAATCTTTTGGTAGACTAATAACCTCATCTCCATGACTCATCCATACATAATTTGAATTCTTGCCTTTTCTAAATCCTGAAAATAAAATACTTTTTTTTGATGGCTTTATTAGAGTTCTACCAAATTCTCTTTTTTTTGAAATTTTAACTTTCCCACCAAGTTGGTAACATAATAATTGCATACCATAGCAAATTCCCAATATTGGAATATTTAAATTAAATATTCTTTTATCTATTTTTGGAGTATTTGACTTATGAACACTTGCTGGACCCCCTGAGAAAACTATTCCTGAACAGTCTCTTTTAAGTATTTGCTTATAAAGTGATTTTCTTGACACAATTTCACAATAGACTCCAGCTTCTCTTACTCTTCTTGCTATTAACTGTGTTACTTGAGATCCGAAATCAACAATGAATATCATTCTATTTATTCCGCCAAATCTTTTAATCTGGTAATTTCTTCACATGAAGCATCACATAATATTTCCAGATTAGATATTTGCTCAGCGTATTGCTGAATTAACCCTAATTCATAAGATACTTTCCCTATTAAAAAGTTGAGCTCAAGATTATGTGGAACAAGCGTAAAGGCAATTTCGTAATATTTAAGAGCATTATTCTTATCTTCTAAACCCTCATATGATTTGCCTAACAAAATATAAGACTCAGATGATTTGGGATTAAAAACAATATCTTTTTCCAGATACTTTATTGCTTTTTCAAAATTTTCTTCACTAAAACCATTTAGTGCTGATGTGTAAAAACTATTTGAGGCAAATATACTTGTTGGCAAAATACAAATAACTGTTACCAAGAGTATTTTCATAACACATTTATATGTTTGTCGGATAATTTGGTGACTCTCTTGTGATATCGACATCATGTACATGGCTTTCTTTAAGACCTGCTCCAGTAATTTCTACAAACTTAACATTCTTTCTAAATTCTACTATATCTTTTGAACCAGTGTATCCCATAGATGCTTTTAGGCCTCCAACAAGCTGGTATATGATTGGTGATATAGGTCCTTTGTAAGGAACTCTTCCCTCGATTCCCTCAGGAACATGTTTATTGCTCTCAGTTATTTCTTCTTGAAAATACCTATCTGCAGATCCCCTGGCCATAGCGCCAAGCGATCCCATTCCTCTATATGATTTATAGCTTCTTCCCTTGAATAAATATACCTCACCTGGAGACTCGTCAGTTCCAGCAAAGAGTGAACCGATCATAACTCCGCTTGCTCCTGCGCCTAAGGCTTTTGCTATATCGCCAGAATATTTAATTCCACCATCCGCAATTATCGGCACTCCTTTTTTTGCTGCAGTTTCAGCGCAATCTAAAATTGCTGAAAATTGGGGTACACCAATTCCAGCTACCACTCTAGTGGTACATATTGATCCTGGACCTATTCCAACTTTCACGCAATCTGCTCCTTGATCAATAAGCTCCTCAGTGGCTTCGTTTGTAGCAACATTTCCAACAATCACATCAGTTGAGAATTTTGATTTTATTTCTTTAAGAGTGCTAATAACTTTTTCAGAATGACCGTGTGCAGTATCAACTACAAGAACATCTACTCCAGCTTCAACTAGCTGTTCTGCTCTACTAATTGCTTCTTCGCCAACTCCAATCGCTGCTCCAACTATCAGCCTGCCTTTTTGATCTTTCGAAGCATTTGGATGAAGTTGACTTTTTTCTATATCTTTTACAGTAATTAAACCAATACATTTGCCCTTATCATCGACAACTAATAATTTTTCAATTCTATGCTTGTGTAGTAATTTTTGGGCATCATCTGTTGAAATTCCATCTTTGACAGTGACCAAATTTTCACTAGTCATTAATTCACTTATTTTTTGAGACATATTGGTTGCGAATCGTACGTCTCTATTTGTTAAAATACCTAATAATTTGTCACCTTCATCAACAACAGGTATGCCTGAAATCTCATTGACTTTCATTAATTCTAGAGCGTCAGCTAACGTTGCCGATGGTAGTATCGTCAGTGGATCAATTACCATTCCGGTTTCAAATTTTTTCACTTTTGAAACATTCTGCGACTGTTCGTCTATGGACATATTTTTATGTAATATCCCCATTCCACCAGACTGAGCAATTGCTATAGCTAACTTGTATTCAGTTACAGTGTCCATTGCGGAAGATATAAGAGGAACACCCAATGAAATATTAGAAGTAATTTTTGTAAAAGTACTTACATCAGATGGAAGCACAGAAGATCGTGCAGGTTTAATAAGAACGTCGTCAAATGAGAGAGATTTTTTAATACTGGAGTGCTCCATCTCTGAGAAATAAATTATTTATTAATTTATGTCAATCATTAGGTGATTTTTTTTCAAGACAAATCAAGTATATTTCACTCGATTTTTTGCGACTTGACTTAGGCTTGAAGGAAGTCACTTTTTTAAAATGTTTTTTACAAGTTAGTATAACTTCTGAAATATCACCTGATCTAAAATATTTTGAAACCATGTTTCCGCCTGGATTCAATTCTTTTAGGGCAAAGTCAACAACATTCTCTAATAATTCAAGCGAAAGTAAAAAATCCGATGATTTATTTCCAGATAAATTTGGTGATATATCAGACACTATAAGATCAAATTTGTCATATTTAGCTAATATTTCTGAGCATTTATCAGACAAGAAATCGGCTTTATATATATCCACATTCCTTATGGGGTTCATATCTAATAGATCTAACGCCACAATCTTTTTTAGATTTTTGCCACGAGATTTTAGTACCTCGCTCCAACTGCCAGGAGCAGATCCAATGTCTAAAGCTTTTTCTAAGCCATCAAGAAGTTTATATTTTTCAATAATTTCAATTAACTTATAAGCCGCTCGAGATCTAAAATTATCTTTAGAGGACTTAATTACATACTCATCCTCTAGATGTCTTTTAAGCCATTTTTTACTCTTATCTGAAAAGGACTTATTCTTGATTTTCATAAAATTGTTATTTTTCAATCATTTATAGCTGAAAAAAACCTATTTGATAACTTAAAGATTTAAACTATATCAATATGATATAGGTATTGATTATATATATCAATCTGATATATATACGCTCTTTTTTATAGGATATAGATGAAATACACAATACACTTTGTACTGGTTTTCTTATTGTTAAATGTTTCTGTTCAGGCCTTGAGTCTTAAGGAAGCGGTCAATGACTCACTATCTAATAATTTATCAATCAAGATTGAGGCGATAAATGTTGATATGGCTAAAGAAGATTATCTTCAATCAACAACAGACTACTTTCCAACGATAACCCTAAGTAGCAGTTTATCTGAAAATGATTACTCCGACATTAAAAGTCAGTCTGGAAGTACCACAAATAGTTACGAGTTATCACCTAGCAGTAAATCAATTGTCCTATCACAAAATATATTTAGTGGTTTTAGTCGATTTTATAGTTCACTCTCCTCTAAGGAACAATTACATATTCAAAATCTTACCCAATCTAAAGTCACGCAGGACATTATCTTAGAAACAATAGACGCCTACTACAATGTATTACTTGCGCAAAAGATAGTTCAATCAAATAAAGATAACTTTAATTCGGTGAGTGAGAGGTTTAATGCGACAAGCAAGGAGTTTGAGGTTGGATTAGCTTCTAAGACTGATGTTGCGCAATCAGATGCTTTTCTTAATAATTCAAAAATTAATCTTCTGGATGCAAAAATAAATTTAAAAAATACTATGAATTCCTTTTATAATTTAATTGGAACTAAACCAAACAATTTAACATTTTCTGAAATCAATTCAGAGGTTCCTGATACATATGAAAAGTATAGAGAATTAGTAATTTTAAATAATTATACAATAAGAATAGTCAATTCAACGCTCGATGTTTACAACGCCAATATTGGGGTAGCTAGATCAGCCTTGTACCCACAAATTAATCTTACAGCTTCAAAAACAGAGCTTGACGAGTATTCCACAACTATAGATGAACTTACAAATGAAGAATTGCAAGCAACAGTCACATGGCCAATTTTTACATCAGGAAAATCTCTGTCTAATATAAGAAAAGCAAAAAAACAGAAAAACAGTCAAATAATTCTTATACAAAAAACTACAGACGAAACACTCTCACTTGCAGAGAACATTTGGGAAAACTATCTTATTACTGACGAAACAGTTGAAGCGGCTAAATTGAATTTTTTAGCTAATAAAACTGCATACGAAGGTACTGTTATAGAAGAAGAAGTAGGAGAAAGAAGCGTCCTTGATGTGCTTACAGCTAGACAAAGTTTGCTTAATTCAGAAATCAAGTACTTCCAAGAGCAAAAAGACCGTGAAATCACAAAAGCTCAAGTAATGTATATGTCTGGTATTCTAAATTTGTCATCACTAGGAATAAATTAATATGCAAAAAGAAACACTTTGTTTAGGACTTCTATCGCTCGGACCGAGATCCGGCTATGAAATCAAACAAATGTTTGAAGGGCCATTATCAGACTTTTATAGCTTAAGCTTCGGAACTATCTACCCAACCTTAAACAGCTTACAAGCGGATAAATATGTATCCTGTAAGCAACATTCTCAAAGTAAAAAACCTGATAAAAAAGTTTACACAATAACTAAAAAGGGAATGGAATTAATGAAAGATAATTTACTTGGTGATGCATCTTCTTATATTCGATCAGGAAATTTTGGAGATCAAATTAAATCTGAATTTTTTCTTCTTTTATTATTCTCAAAATATATACCAAACGAAACTATGAATACTGTTTTAAACGAACGTGTTTTATATTTGAGACAAAAGCTTGAACAATTCAAATACGATGGTCCTGTTCCAGGAAATTTAGACGCAATCAGAAACGAAAAGTCAGTTTCATTTATTAGGGGCCTTGCATCAGCATTAATTGAAACGGGACTAAATTACATGGAAAAAAATAGACACCTGCTTAAGAAAAAAATTAATTAATAATATCGAGGTACAAATATGAGATTTTTATTCAGTAACTATATGATAGCTTTTTACATACTTGCTGCTGTGCTCATTTGGATCTTATCAGGTGTCTTGGGTGGCAATAATGATATTGAATTAGTTGAGGGTAATGAAGTATCGGTAGAGACAAATAATACTGTTTCGGTGAGAGTAATGGAAACAATCTCAGAAAAAAAGGTATTTTATTTAACAATCAGGGGTAAAACCGAAGCTAATAAGAAAATTAATTTAAATCCAAAAACTTCTTCTAACGTTATATCCACATCCTCTAAGGGTGAGTTTGTCAAAAAAGGTGATTTAGTTTGCAGTTTGGAAGAAGAAAATAGATCGGCAATGTTAGATGAGGCGCTTGCACTTCAAAATCAAGCCAGTCTACAGTATGATGCGATAAACAAGCTTAAAATTGATGGTTATCGATCTGAGAATGATTTGGCAATGGCTGAGGCAAAGCTTAAAAGTGCTGATGCTAAAGTAGAGATGGCACAAAATGAATTAAGTAATACAAAAATATTAGCCCCTTTTGACGGGTACATTGAAGAAGTGCATGTCGAAATAGGGTCTTTAATTGGACCAAGCTTACCTTGTGTAACAATTATTCAATTAGATCCAATGAAGGTTATTGGTGAGGTAACAGAAAAAGAGGTAAGTAAAATTAAAAAAGGTTCAACTGTTGAGATCGAACTTTTAAATAACAAAAGTTTAAATGGCCAAATTAAATTTGTAAGTAAGAGTGCTTCACCTATGACAAGAACCTACGCGGTTGAAGCTGAAATATCTAATGTAGATGGTGAAATTAGGGAGGGACTGACAGCGGAAATAAAGGTGCCTATTCGCGAAACCTCTGCACATTTAATTCCTTCTTATTTATTATCTCTAGATGACAGTGGAGAACTAGGTGTAAAAATCGCAGTTGATAATAAGGCTTCGTTTAAAAGTATTTCAATAATTGAAGATACTCCGGAAGGACTATGGGTGGAGGGCTTGCCTAAAAAAACTAAAATTATCACAGTCGGTCAAGAATATGTGATTGAAGGACAAGATATTAACTATTAAATGATTGAGTTTTTTGTAGATAGAAAAAGAACGGCTCTTGCATTTCTGTTAGTTCTTATAGTTGCTGGTATTTTTGGTCGGATTAATATTCCTGTAGAAGCTGAGCCTGACATTACTATTCCCGTTGTATATGCAGGAGTTGGTCTTCCAGGCGTGTCACCATCTGACTCCGAGAGATTGCTTGTCCGTCCATTAGAGGAAGAATTAAGGTCAATAGAAGGTGTAAAAAAACTTCAAGCTTTTGGCTTCGAAGGTTACGCTGCAGCAGTCGTAGAATTTGAAGCAGCCGAGACGATGTCAAAATCTTTAGACAGTGTCAGAGATGCTGTTAATGAAGCTAAATCTAAATTTCCTGATGACGCTAAGGAACCAATTGTCAGAGAAGTATCGTTGTCTGATGATCCATCAATTATTGTTGCAATTTCATCAGATATTGCACAAGAAAGAGATCTTCTAAATATCATGAGAGATATTAAAAATGAAATAGAGCTTCTTCCTGAAATATTTGAGGTAGATCTGATTGGAAACAGAGATGAACAATTAGAAGCCATACTTAATCGTAACCAAATTGAAAACTATAACATTTCCCTCTATGAAATAATCAGAGCAATTAACAACAACAATCAAGCTGTCATGGCAGGTGAGATAGAAACCGGACAAGGACAATTCTCGGTAGATGTGCCAGGCTTATTTGAGGACGAAAGCGAGATCAATTCAATACCAATAAGATCTTCTTCTAATGGCGTTGTATTGTTGTCAGATATTTCTGAAGTGAAAAGAAATTTCAAAGAGCGAACCTTTTTTGCAAGCATAAATCAAAATCAAAGTATTTGCCTGGGAGTTAAAAAAGCCCGTGGGGCAAACCTAATAAGTACGATTAATAAGGTAGAAAACATTGTAGAAAAATATCAATCTAAGATTTCTTCTGATATTCGCCTAGGTTATGTATTGAACACCAAGGATACAATGCTTGAGCAAGTTAATTCACTTCAAGGAAACATTATAATGGCTACTATGTTTGTTCTAATCGTAGCTATGATTACATTTGGAATTAGATCATCTTTAATAGTTGGCTCCGGTATTCCAGTATCAATCATTATTGCAATTTTCATTTTATATGCTCTTGGGTTTACATATAATTTTATGGTTATTTTTGGTATGCTTGTGGCCTTAGGAATGTTAATAGACGGCTCAATCGTCGTTGTGGAATTAGCTGACAGAAAGATGGTAGAAGGATATGATAAAAAGACTGCTTTTATCTATGCTGCAAAAAGAATGTTTTGGCCCGTTACGGCATCAGCAGCGACAACATTAGCTGTTTTTATACCCCTATTTTTTTGGCCCGGCGTAAGTGGACAGTTCATGAGAGTCCTCCCTATTACGATATTTATTATATTAACAGTTGCTTTAATTTATAGCTTAATGATTGTGCCTGTAATCGGAAGTATATTTGGAAAAGCTTCGGAGATGAGCAAAAAAACTGTGCAATCAATTAGTTCTGAACATACATATGACCTTACTAAAGTTGAAGGGGTTGTTGGTAAGTATATAAATTTTTTAAGCATAGTTCTTAAAAGACCATTACTAATCAGCGGATCGATTATTGCATTTTCGTTTATTGTTATTTCAACTTATTCGTCGGTAGGCCAAGGTGTTGTTTTAGTTTCCCAAAGTGATCCATTCGCCGGCTACGGTAAAATACAAGCTCGTGGGAATCTTACTATTGAACAAATTGATGAACTCTCTGAGTCTGTTGAGGAAATTGTATACAATACAAAAGGAATAAAGAATTTATTTTTACAAACTGGAAGATTCAATAATTTTAGAACTGGTGGAAGCAGTTCTGATGATACGATCGCATCATTTTTCTTCGAATTTACTGACAGAAAAGAGAGGGAGAATGGGAGAGTTGTAATTGAAAATATGAGAAAAGAATTGGATAAAATACCAGGTATTAAAACTGAAATCAAAGCACAAGAAGGTGGACCTCCTACTGGTAAAGATATCGAAATAAGGGTTCTTGGGCCAAGTAGAGACTCCACAATGAATGTTGCTCAAGAGATAAAAAATTATTTGAGCGAAATAGATGGAATTGTCAACCTAGAAAGCACTCTTCCTGTTCCCGGAGTTGAATGGGAACTTTTTGTTGATAAACCTAAAGCTGCTAAATTTGGGGCTGATATACCTACAATTGGAAATTCTATTGGCCTTATTACTAGCGGACTTACTATAGGTTCTTATAGACCAAAAGATATTGATGAAGAATTAGATATTGTCTTAAGGTATCCAAAAAAAGAGAGATATATTGATGAGCTTGATAATATTTTAATAAATACAGAATCTGGCTTGGTTCCTATTTCAAATTTTGTTGAAAAAAAACCTCAACAAAAAGTAAATTATGTAAGAAAATTTGACTCAAAGCATGTCACAATAATTAAAGCAGATGTGTCTTCAGGATTTACGCCTGAGTCAAGATTAAAGCTATTTGAAACATGGATCAAAGACCAAAGTATTCCCGCAAATATTGATATCGAATTTGGGGGTGATAACGAAGAACAGGTGAATTCCCTTAATTTTGTTACGCAGGCATTTATTATATCAATCATGTTAATGGCTGCATTACTGGTTACTCAATTTAATAATTTTTATCAGATGACAATAATTTTAAGTGCAGTCGTACTAAGTACAGCCGGAGTTATGTTAGGCTTACTTATATTTGATCAAGTGTTTAGTGCACTTTTAACTGGTATTGGAATTGTATCTTTGGCAGGAATAGTGGTAAATAACAATATAATACTCATTGATAGCTTTAATGTTATTTCCTCGAAGTCCAATGAAGACGTAAGAACTAGAATAATTAAAGCATGCGCACAAAGATTGCGTCCTATCTTTCTGACATCATTAACAACAATGTTAGGCTTAATCCCTTTAGCACTCAACTATTCCATTGATCCCATTGCAAGAGAGATCGCCTATGACTCAAACGCTTCTACATCTTGGGCTCCATTGGCGCAATGCATCATTTATGGGATTTCTTTTTCAGCAATTTTAACACTTGTACTAACTCCTTGTCTTTTAGTTCTACCAGATCATATTAAAGAAATTATTAGCAAGTATAGAAAGCCATCCTTTGCATAAATGCTAAAAAAAATACTTGATACAATTTTTCTTAGAAAAAAAACTATTAATACTATTTTGGTAGGGATATTTTTAGTTGGTATCTTATCTTATACCAGTTTTCCAAGACATGAATGGCCTAACGTAGACCTGAAATCGGTATCAGTAATAATTTATTACGACGGAGCATCTTCAACAGATGTGGAAAGATTAATTACAACTCCAATTGAAAAAGAAATGATGACGATGAAAGACTCTAAAGAAGTTATTTCTATTACGAAAGATGGACTTGTATCATTTCTTGTTGCTTTTGAATTAAATACTGAAATTTCAAATATTGCAAAAGAAGTAAGAAATAAAATTCTCAATATCGAAGAGCTTCCTCAGGGTTATGATCTTCGAGAAGTAGTCGAACATAAATCATCAAACTATCAATTTGTACTAGTTGGTATTCATGGTGATATGGGCTATCGAGAATTAGTTAAAGTGGCTGAAAAATATGAAGATGAATTTGAAAAGTTATATGATGTTACAGATATAGAATTTAAGGGAAAGAAAGAAGAGATAATAGACATAAATATCAATGCATCCGCCATGGAAAAATACGGCCTAGGAATAAATGATTTACTCAATTCTTTTCGAAAATATAACAACCTTATCTCTGCAGGAAAAATTACAAATAACAATTCAGACTACTCTGTAAAAATCAAATCTTTATATAAATCAGCAACAGAGCTTAGGAGATTACCTATAAAATCCTCAACAAATAAGACAATCTATTTAAGTGATATTGCAAACGTAAAGCAAACATTTGATAAAAATAAGGACTACGTCAACATAAATGGTAACCCGGGTATTTTACTACAAATAAACAAAAAAGAAAATTCAAGTACAATTACGCTTTATGAGAGCATAAAGAAGAAACTTGCTGAGTTAGATGGAACTATTAGCCCTATTGCATCTGCTGTTCTAATAGCCGACGAATCTAAGGACATCAATGATAGAATCTCAGCGTCTGAGAATACAGTAATAACTGCCGTTATCATTGTAATGACTATTATAGTAGCTATTCTTGGGTGGCGAGTAGGACTTCTCGTTGGCATTTCAATACCCACAACTTACTTACTATCAATAACAATACTTAATTTTATGGGCATGTCCTATAATTTAATGAGCATAATGGGCCTTGTGTTATCTGTGGGTCTGCTTGTTGATGGTCCAATTGTAATTACAGAGTATGCAAGAAGAGAACAAGAAAAGGGAATTAGAAGATCTGTTTCTTATCTTAATGCAGCACATGATATGTTTTATCCAATATTTGCGTCAACACTCACAACTGTTTTAGCGTTCTTGCCATTAGCATTTTGGCCAGATTTTTTTGGTGTGTGGATACGAGTAATACCAAGAACTGTTCTAGTGGTTTTATTATGCTCTTTCTTTGTTACAATGATTATAATTCCTGTACTTGGGTCATCTTTTGGAATGAAGACAGCAGGAATGGCGACCAAAAAAGATCCTTACGATAGTCTGTTATATACATATTATGGTATAGTCGTTAACTACATAATTTTTAATCCTATAAAAGTTTCTCTTTTTGGTATCTTAATATTTTTTGCAATTGTATCCGGGACAATAAAGTCAAATACTGAATATGTTTTTTTTGCTGAAGATAAAGCAAACAGTCTTGAAATCGAGATTTTGGCGAAAGGCAATTTATCACCAGCTGAGTCTAAAGGTTATTTAGAGGAAACAATTGATGTAATCGTCGGACATCCTCATATCAAAAATTTTTATGGAAATACAATCTACAGAGATAGGATATGGTTATTTGATAATAATCCGACTGACATGGTTGCGGATATTTGGGTAGATTTAATTGATTTCAAAGACAGACCAGATACTGATTTAGTTATTAAGGACCTTGAAGAAAGGTTGTCAGTAATACAAGGCTTAAATATTTCTGTTAGTGCAAATGATTATAGTGGATCGCAATGGGCCAAAGATCTTACTATTGAAGTACAGTCATCAGATTCTACAAAAATTCGACAATTTGCTGAAATTGTGCTTCAAAAATTACTGAAAGATGACTCTTATACTGACCAAAATATCAAAAATCCAATTACGGGTATTGAGTGGATTTATAATATTGATTTAAATGAAACAAAAAAATATGACCTATCAAAAAATACCATCGGAGACAGTATTAAAATTGCTACCTCAGGTCTAACTATAGGTAACATTATTCCAGACAATGCTGAGGAGAGAATACCTGTAAAAATTTATCTGCCCTCTGATGAAAAAACATTCTCCTCAATTGAGCGAACAAATATTTCTACATCTCAAGGACTGGTTCCTCTTTCTAACTTTGTAGATAAACAAAAAAGAGAAAAAATTTTTACAATTGGAAAACAACAAGGAATGAGAACCCTTGTAATTGACGCAAATATAAAGGAGGAATTAAACGCATCAGCCGTAAAACAAGATCTAGCAAATTGGGTAAATGAATTAAATTTGCCTTCAAATGTATTTATAAAGTTCGCGGGTGAAGCAGAGGACTCAGCTAGCTCAATGAGTTTTTTGATAATAGCATTTTTAGGTGCTTTGGTTGCTATTTTTATTGTATTAATCACTCTGTTTAATAGCTTTTATCATACCTTTATAATTTTGTTTTCTGTAATTCTGTCAATTGGAGGAATCTTACTCGGAACTCTATTACTTGGATTAAAATTTAGTATTGTCTTTTCAGGACTTGGGATTGTTGCTTGCATGGGAATTGTAGTTAATAATAACATTATTTTAATTGACAGTTATCGTAAAGAACTTAGCAAGAATGATAATAATATCTATGATGCTATTTTAATTGCATGCAAAAACAGAATTCGGCCAATTTTTTTAACTACTATTACAACAATCACAGGATTGCTTCCATCCGCACTTCAAATAAGTTTAGATATTTTTGATAGAACAATTGCATATAAAAGTGAAGAAACATATTTCTTTGTTCTGCTTGCTTGGTCACTTATATGGGGCATCGGATTTGCATCATTTGCTACATTATTTGTTACTCCGGCCCTTCTTGCTTTGCCTAAAAGTCTAAGTAATATATTTTATAATAAATCAAAAATTCTAAATGATAAGGTCTTAATAGATTGATAAAGTCTGTAGCTATTTACTGTGGTTCCTCAAATCACGTAAGCAGCATTTATAAAAATGAAGCCGAGAAAGTTGGATCACTTCTAGCAAAACATAAAATTAAACTTATTTATGGCGGTGGAAATATGGGTTTGATGGGAATATTAGCTAACAGTGCACTTGATAACGGAGGGGATGTATATGGTGTAATTACTGAACACTTAATTGATATAGAAAAGAAAAATAAAAGTCTCAATAATCTTAAAATAGTCAAAACAATGCATCAAAGAAAAATGGAAATGTTTAATCAAGCTGACTGTTTTATCATTTTTCCTGGAGGAATAGGAACTTTAGAAGAATTCTTTGAAGTTTACTCTTGGAAACAGCTTCGACTGCATAGAAAACCTATTTATATTTATAATCTAAATAATTTTTGGAATGAACTTCTTAGTCTTATAGATCGACTAATAGATGAGGATTTTGCTGGCGAAAATATGAAAGAAGCATATAAAGTAATCAACAATTATGATGATCTCACAAAACTATTAGAAAACAATGAGCAAAATTAAAGTAAAAACACCACTCGTCGAAATTGATGGTGATGAAATGACAAGAATTATATGGCAATTCATTAAGGATAAATTAATACTTCCCTACCTTGATGTAGAACTAGACTATTATGATCTAGGCGTAGAGAACAGAGATAAAACTAATGATAAAGTTACTGTAGACTCAGCTAATGCAATAAAAAAATATGGTGTAGGAGTTAAATGCGCAACTATCACACCAGATGAAGATAGGGTAAAGGAATTTAAGCTAAAAGAAATGTGGCGTTCCCCAAACGGAACAATAAGAAATATCCTTGGTGGTACAGTTTTTAGAGAGCCAATAGTTTGCGAAAATGTTCCAAGGCTTGTACCCGGTTGGACAGATCCAATTGTAGTAGGACGACACGCATTTGGCGATCAATATAAGGCGACAGATTTTAAAGTTCCTGGTAAAGGAAAATTAAGTATTAAGTGGACGCCTGATGACCCCAACCAAGAACCGATTGAAAAAGAGGTTTATGAGTTTCAATCTAGTGGCGTTGCAATGGCAATGTACAATACCGATGAGTCCATACGTGATTTTGCTAGATCGTGCATGAATTACGCTCTTATGAGAGAGTGGCCAGTCTATTTATCGACAAAAAATACTATTCTCAAAAAATATGATGGACGATTTAAAGATTTATTTCAGGAAATTTATGATAAAGAATTTGCTGATCAATTCAAATCTTTGGAACTTGATTATGAACATAGATTAATTGATGACATGGTCGCATCTGCATTAAAATGGAATGGAAAATTTGTTTGGGCATGTAAGAATTATGATGGAGATGTTCAATCAGATACTGTTGCTCAAGGTTTTGGCTCTCTTGGATTAATGACAAGCGTGTTGATGACACCTGATGGAAAAACAATTGAGGCTGAAGCTGCTCACGGAACTGTAACGAGGCACTATAGACTTCATCAAGAAGGAAAACAAACATCTACAAATCCAATAGCATCAATTTTTGCATGGTCAAGAGGTCTAAAGTATAGAGGAAAACTTGACGATAATGATGAACTAATTAAGTTTGCTGATACTCTTGAGAAAGTCTGTGTAAAAACAGTTGAACGCGGCTCAATGACAAAGGATTTAGCGCTCCTTATGCCCCATGAGCAAGATTGGCACAGTACTGAAGATTTTCTTGAAATCATTGAACGAAATTTAGATAAAGCGCTTAATCCAACTTATCAGTAATAAATTTCAGTATTTTGTTTTTTTGGTCAGTTTCATCAATTAAATCGCCACCGGACTGAGCAAAATCTTTTCTGCCACCACCTCCTTTTCCGTTAGAAACTGAAGAAGCGTACAAAGCAATATCATCTGCGCCAATGACCTTTGTGAGGTTGTCTGTTACACCAACTAGGTAGCTGATTTTATTGTCTTTTTTTGAACCTAAAACAATAATACCACCATTTTTGAATTTTCTTTTGGCATTATCAATTACAGGTCTTAACGCAGAGCTTTTGGAATTATCACAAAAGATAATGATGATGTTTTTATTATTTGAAATTTCATCATTAACTTCTTTGATTAAATTATTAACTACTTCTTTTGATTTTGATTTATCTTTTTCTAATATTAATTTTTTTTCTTCTATATTCTTATTTTCTGCAGCTTTATTCATTTGATAAACTTTCAGGTCTTCACCACGCAGAGCTTCTATCCTTCTAACTCCTGAAGCAGCCGATGATTCATTAACTATTTTTAGTTTCCCAATTTGACTCGTGTTCTCAACATGTGTACCGCCACATAATTCAATGCTGAAAGTTTTATTTCTCATCTTTCCTATTTTTAACACTCTTACCTCATCAGAATATTTCTCTCCAAATAGAGCAAGTGCTCCAGCATTTACTGCATCATCTGGTGTCATAATTTGAGTTTCAACATCTGATCCTTCCTCAATAACCGTATTCGCAATCTGTTCTATTTTAGATATCTCACTTTCTGAAAGAGATTTATGGTGACTAAAATCAAATCTTAATTTATCAAACGAAACTAAAGAGCCTTTCTGGGTCACATGATCTCCCAAAACTTCTCTTAATGCTTGATGTAAAATATGTGTCGCAGAATGATAAGTCTTACATGAGCTTCTTCTAGCTGAATTAATGGACAATTGTGCACCTGTACCTTTCTTGATATCTCCTTTAATTACTTTTCCGTGATGCACATATAGGTTTCCTTTTTTTTGTGTGTCTGAAACTTCAAATTCAAAATTATCAGCTTCTATTAATCCTGTATCACCAATTTGACCGCCAGACTCAGCATAAAATACCGTTTGATTGAGTATTAGCGATCCGTTATCACCGCTATGTAAATTATCAACTAATACACCTTCTTTTAATATAGAAATAATACTTCCTTCTGTTTTTTCAGATGTGTAGCCTAAAAACTCTGTAGGGGATAAACTTTTATTTAACTCAAACCAAATTTTATCTGTAGCTGTGCCACCAGATCCAGTCCAATTGCTTCTTGCTTTTTCTTTTTGATCCTCCAAACATTTCTTAAAATCATCAATATCCACCTCAATTTTCTTATTTCTCAAAATATCTTGCGTTAAATCAATTGGGAAGCCATATGTGTCATACAGCTTAAAAGCTGACTGCCCATTTAGAATAGTTTTTCCATTCAAATTATCGATCATTGTATCAAGTTGCTTAATTCCTCTGGACAATAAATCTCTGAACCTTTGTTCTTCATATTTCAATGTTTCAATTATTAGAGACTCTGCTCTTTCAAGCTCAGGATAGGACATTTTCATATTTGAAATCAGAGTTGGTACCAGTTTGTGCATCAGTAAATCATTGTAATTTAGAATGTGTACGTGCCTCATTGCTCTTCTCATAATTCTTCTTAAGACATAACCTCTGCCTTCATTGGATGGAAGGACGCCGTCAGCAATTAAAAAACATGAAGATCTGAGATGATCAGCTATTACTCTATGGCTTGATATTAAATTTTCGTTATCATTTTTAGTTAGTTCTTTAGAATGATTAATAATTTCTAATATACTATCAACTTTATAATTATCATTAGTGCCTTGCATAACTGCGGCTATTCTCTCAATGCCCATACCTGTATCTATTGAGGGTCTTGGCAAATCAATACGATTTTCTGAATCGACTTGCTCATACTGCATAAAGACAAGATTCCATATTTCTACAAATCGATCGCCCGTTTCATCAGCTTCACTAGGCGGTTTGCCAATATAGTTTTCACCATGATCATAAAATATTTCCGAGCAAGGTCCGCATGGCCCTGTTTCTCCCATTGACCAGAAATTATCTTTTGTAGAAATTCTTATTATTTTATCATGACTGAAACCGGTAATTTTCTTCCAAGCATTGTAAGCCTGCTCATCATCGTGATAAATAGTTACACAAAGCTTATCTTTATTTATTCCTAGTTCAGAAGTGATAAATCTCCATGCGTAATCTATCGCATCATCTTTAAAATAATCTCCAAATGAGAAATTACCCAACATTTCAAAAAAAGTATGATGCCTTAAAGTATAGCCTACATTTTCTAAATCATTGTGTTTTCCCCCTGCCCTAATGCATTTCTGAGCCGTTACGGCACGGTTGAAATCTGTTTTCTCTAATCCTGTGAATACATTTTTAAATTGAACCATTCCTGAATTAGCGAACATTAGAGTAGGATCATTTTGAGGCACAAGGGGACTTGAATGAACATGTTTATGTCCATTTTTAACAAAGTAAGATATGAATGAGTCCCTTAAGCTATTAATCTTCATAGTTAAGGTATAACATCGAGATGACTAAAACGCAAAAAGACGCTTCAAGCGCCTTTTTGCTATGATCAATTTATATGAATTTCTTATTCTTCTGGAGTATCTTCGACTTCTTCATTTTCTCCAATTTGCTCAGGTATTTCCTCAGATTGTCCTCTAATTATTGATTCAATTTCATTAGCTACTGCAGGATTATCCTTTAAAAAGATCTTGGAGTTTTCTCGTCCTTGGCCAATCTTATTTCCTTTATAAGAAAACCATGCCCCAGACTTTTCAATGGTGCCGACTTTTACACCCAAATCAATGAGCTCACCCAATTTTGAGATTCCTTCACCGTACATAATGTCAAATTCCACTACGCGGAACGGCGGGGCAACTTTATTTTTTACAACCTTTACTCTTGTTTGGTTTCCAATAATTTCGTCTTTATCCTTTATTGCTCCTATCCTTCTTATATCTAATCTGCACGATGAGTAAAACTTCAAAGCATTACCACCAGCTGTTGTTTCAGGACTACCAAACATCACACCAATTTTCATTCGAATTTGGTTGATGAATATTACCATACAATTAGATTTAGAAACGGAGCCTGTAAGTTTTCTTAATGCTTGACTCATTAATCTTGCTTGAAGACCCATGTGCGCATCTCCCATTTCACCCTCAATTTCTGCTTTAGGGGTTAATGCTGCAACTGAGTCGACAACTAGAACTGATATTGCTTTCGATCTAACAAGTGAGTCAGTTATTTCAAGAGCTTGCTCACCTGTATCTGGCTGCGAAATGATAAGTTCATCAATGTTTACGCCAAGTTTTTTTGCATAAGCAGGATCCAATGCATGCTCAGCATCAATAAATGCACAATTCTCACCTTTTTTCTGCGCCTCGGCAATAACATGTAATGCAAGAGTTGTTTTACCCGATGACTCTGGTCCATAAATTTCTACTATTCTACCTTTTGGCAGTCCACCTATGCCTAAAGCTACATCTAAAGACAACGACCCAGTTGAAATAGCCTCAACATCCATAACGGTCCTTTGGCCAAGTTTCATAATTGAGCCTTTTCCGTAAGTTTGCTCAATTTGTGACATTGCTACGTCTAAAGCTTTTGCTTTTTCTGAGTTATCCATCTTTTTATCGTCTACCACTTTTAAATTTGCTTTTGTCATGTGCTTTCTCCAAACTTAGTTTTAATATATGTTCCATTTGTACACATTTTGTTCTCATTTTACAATACCTTATAAACTATTGTTAAATAACGATAAAATATAATTTGTTCAATTAATGTTCTTAAATTTTATAGTTTTTATCAACAGGTGATTCTATATCTAATGATATAACTCAATTAGATTAACTTAAATATATATCTAAAATTGGCTGATTTTCGCTGTTAATAACTATTTAATCGTCAGAATGAAGTTTTTCGTCTCTCTCGTGCATTTCTTGAGCTTCAATACTAAGAGTAGTTACTGGCCTAGCGTCCAATCTTTCGATATTTATGGGTTCTCCAGTAACTTCGCAATAGCCATAGCTTCCATTTTCTATCCTAGCAAGCGCAGCATCTATCTTGGCGATTAATTTACGTTGCCTATCTCGAGACTTTAACTCAAGGGATTTCTCTGACTCTTGGGTAGCCCTGTCAGACATGTCAGCTGGAGCAATTGAGTCTTGCAGATTTTCGACTGTTTCTCTACTTTCTCTGTAAATCTCATCCTTCCAATTTTTAAGCTTGGTTCTAAAATATTCTTTTTGCTTTGCATTCATGAATTTTTCAGATTTTGTTGGCTTGTAGGTTTTTGGAAGTTTGACCATATTTACTCCTTAAGAATTAAGATTAAAAACAGTTGGGTGCTTTTAGTGGTTTTTATTATTTAAGTCAACGGATCATTACAATTTTTATGATTGATAAATCACTGAAATATAATATGTTTCTCTAAAATTAATCTTAATTATATGAAGTTTGAAGGAACCAGCTCCTATATTGCAACAGAGGATCTTAAAGTGGCAGTTAATGCCGCTATTACTCTTGAAAGACCAATAATAGTTAAAGGTGAGCCAGGCACTGGTAAAACAATGCTAGCTCATGAGGTAGCAAAATCTCTAGATGCTGAAATAATCACTTGGCATATTAAGTCCACAACTAAAGCTCAACAGGGTCTCTACGAATATGATGCTGTTACAAGATTGCGAGATTCGCAGCTTGGAGATGAAAAAGTTAAGGATATCAAAAATTATATTAGCAAAGGTAAGTTATGGAATGCTTTTGAGAGCGATAAAAGGCCGGTTCTACTAATTGATGAAATTGACAAGGCTGATATCGAATTTCCCAACGATCTGCTACTAGAACTAGATAAAATGGAATTTTTTGTTTACGAAACTGGTGAGACAATTAAGGCGCAAAATAGGCCAATAGTAATTATAACATCAAACAATGAAAAGGAATTACCAGATGCGTTTCTTAGAAGGTGCTTTTTTCATTATATTAAGTTTCCTGATCCAAATACGATGGAAGAGATCGTTGAAGTACATTATCCAGATATAAAAAAAGATCTAATTCAAGAAGCATTTAAAATATTTTACGATATTAGGGAAGTTCCAGGAATTAAAAAGAAGCCATCTACATCTGAACTAATTGATTGGCTAAAGTTGCTCATGACGGATGATGTAGATGCTAAAATCCTCAGAGAAAAGGATCCGAAAAAGCTAATACCACCTCTTCATGGGGCTTTGCTAAAGAATGAACAAGATGTTCATTTATTTGAGCGTTTAGCTTTCATATCTCGTAGAGAAAATGAGAATGTTGAGTAGAGTAAGTATCTCTATAAAATAATATTATATGTTTATTAATTTCTTTTTTGACCTCAAACAAGCGAGCTTACCCGTATCATTAAAAGAATACTTGATGTTGATGGAAGCGATGAATAAGCGTGTTGTTGACTCATTCAATGTTAACGACTTTTATTATCTAAGCCGCTCAGCATTAGTCAAAGATGAGAGATATTTAGATAAATTTGATCGAGTTTTTGGCCATTCATTTAAGGGGTTAGAGAGCCCTGAAGGTGAAACAACAAAAGAAATACCAGAAGAATGGTTAAAATTGATGGGGCAAAAGTATTTAACTGATGAAGAAAAAAAGATGATTGAGTCTTTGGGTGGCTGGGACAAGTTAATGGAAACACTCAAACAGAGGTTAGAAGAGCAAAAAAAGAGGCATCAAGGTGGAAGCAAATGGATTGGAACAGGTGGAACATCTCCTTTTGGAGCATACGGCTATAACCCTGAAGGAATAAGAATTGGTCAGAAAGAAGGAAAAAATAAAAAGGCAGTCAAAGTTTGGGATAAAAGAGAATTTAGCAACTTAGATGGCGACGTAGAACTTGGTACTCGAAATATAAAGATTGCTCTTAGAAGGTTGAGAAAGTTTGCGCGCGAAGGAGCTGAAACTGAGTTAGATTTAGATAATACAATTAAGTCTACTGCTCATAAAGGTTACATTGACGTTAAAATGATGCCTGAACGAAGAAATAAAATTAAAGTATTACTTTTTTTTGATGTTGGTGGATCAATGGATGCACATGTTAAAATCTGTGAGGAGCTATTTTCTGCAGCAAGAACAGAATTTAAACACATGGAATATTTCTACTACCACAATTGCTTGTATGATGCGGTTTGGAAAGATAATAATCGCAGATACAATGACAATGTCAAAACATGGGACGTTCTGCACACATACCCATCTGATTATAAAGTAATATTTGTTGGAGACGCTGAAATGAGTCCGTATGAAATAACCTACCCTGGCGGAAGTGTAGAGTTCTGGAACGAAGAGTCTGGTGAAACTTGGCTAACTAGAATGTTAAACGTATACGAAAATGCGATTTGGCTTAATCCGATACCTGAGCGATATTGGGATAGAATTGCATCAACTTCCATTATAAAGCAGATCTTTTCTGATCGAATGTTTCCTCTCACAATTGAGGGAATTGATCAGGCCATGCGTGAACTAAATAAATAAACCATGCTTAAAGAGCAGAATGTTATTTTGGGCATATCATTGTTATGCCTTGGATTATTAATAGCTCCTTTATATGATGCGCTTGCTAAGTACTTAAGCGAGGACATTGGTATACTTGAAATAATTTGGGGACGTTTTTTCAGTCATTTTATTTTCTTAGTACCACTTGTTTATTTTTTAAAAGGAAAAAAAGAATTTGTTAATCAATCAACAAAGCATCAATTAATCAGAGGTACTTTTATATTTCTTGCGACGGCATTCTTTTATGCATCAATTTCACAAATCCCTCTTGCTAATGCATTAAGCATAATGCTCATTGCTCCCATTGTGGTGGTATTCATGTCTTCATTTATTTTGGGAGAAAAATTAAATTCACTAAAGATCTTTTGTACATTTTTTGGTTTTTTTGGAACTCTTTTAGTAATACAGCCAGGGTTTAGTGAGTTTAATTATTTTTCTTTATTTGCCTTATTTTCAGGATTCTTTTATGCAATGTATCTTGTTTACACGCGCCGCGTAAACTTTACTTCTGATCCATGGGTAAGCCTGTGTTATACCGCTATTCCTGGGGCACTAATAATGACTATCTTTCTTCCTTTTTATTGGAACAGTGATCCTAATTTTAGTCAGATTATTTTGATGGGCTCAATTGGTTTAGTTGTGATTCTAGTGCATTTTATATTTATAAAAGCTTATCAAAATGCTGAAGCAAGCATTTTAGCTCCATTTCACTATTTTGAAATCGTCAGTAATATGCTAATAAGCGTCTTATTTTTTAGAGATATTCCAAACATAATAGTGTGCTTTGGAATTCTTTGTATTGTGAGTAGCGGAGTACTTATAACTGTTAGGCAAAAACTAAATTATGAATAATTTGAACGTTGACTATCGCTTTTCTGTAGCACCAATGATGGGAGTAACAACTCCAAGCGCGAGGTACATGTACCGTCTTATCTCAAAAGAAGCTGTTTTATTTACTGAAATGATAGCCAGTCAAGCTTTACACAGAGGCGATTACAAAAAACTTCTTAGAAAAGAAAATATCGAAAAACCTGTCATTTTACAGGTTGGTGGTTCTGATATAGGCTTATTAAAATATTCAACAAGTTTAGCAAATAAGTTTGATTATCAGGGTATCAATTTAAATGTTGGCTGCCCCTCTAAAAAAGTTTCTCAAGGAAAAATGGGGGCGTGTTTGATGAAAGAAGCAGAACTGGTTAGAGATTGCTTAAGTGGAATGAGAGAAGAGACTTCAATGGATGTTTCATTAAAATGTAGAATTGGTGTTGATGAATTTGACTCTTATGATTTTTTTAGAAATTTTATTTCTACAGTTCTTGAGAGTAATGTGAAAGTTATTTTTATTCATGCCCGTAAAGCTTTTCTAAAAGGTCTTGATCCAAAAAAAAATCGTACATTACCTGAACTTAAATATGAATTTGTTTACAATATCAAAAAAGAATTTCCTGATATTAAATTTATCATGAACGGAGGTTTGACAAATATTGATGATTGTATTGAACAATTGAAATATTTAGATGGAGTGATGGTAGGTCGAGCAGTACAGGCAAACCCTTTTTTCATTAAAGACGTGGATCATATTTTTTATGGTCAAAGTAATATTCAAGTTAACAAGTCCGATGTCGTGAAAAAGTATTTTGATTATATTAAAATGAATATTGAAACTGTATCTACCTATGAATTGCTCAGTCCATTACTTTCACTTTGTTTTGGAGTTCCAGGATCTAAAAAATTTAAACAAGAAGTGAATGAACTAATAAGAGCGAGAGATATCAATAAGTTAGAAGATACTTATCTAAATTTGGTTGCCGCTTAAATTATTTCAGCAATATCAGAAAAGTCATACCTCGGGGCTCTCTCATAAAAACCACCTTCAGCAGAGTATCCCAAATTACATAGAAAATTGCTTTTAATTGTTGTGCCATTAAAGAATTCTTTATCAACCAGATCATTTGAGAAGCCAGACATTGGTCCAACTGATAAACCAAGGGAATTTGCTGCTTTTATAAAGTAACCTCCTTGAATTGATGAATTTCTAAAAGCTGTAACCTCAGACTTGGTTATATCATTTTCAAAATATTGTTTAGCATCCTCACGTAAATAGTTTTTGGGAAGATCACGCCAAAATTCTATATCCATCCCAATAATTGTGCATACAGGTGCGTTAATAACTTTGCTAATATTATCATCACTCACTAATTTTGATAGCTTTTCCTTTGAGGTACTGCTTTTAAGAAACTTTAATCTCATTGGACTAGAGTTAAACGAAGTTGGGCCCCACTTAATAAGATTATAAAGTTCATTAAGCGTATCGTTTGCAACTTCCTTTTCAGTAAATTTATAGCAAGTTTGTGGTTCAATAAAAATTTCTTTTAATCTGTCTGACATCTTAAATAATAGTTTTAATATGCTCTTCAATCTCTTCAGGTTTTTTTTGTGTACCAAAACCTCTAACAAATTCACCTTCTTTATTGATTAAAAACTTTGTAAAATTCCACTGTATCTCTCTGCCAGCTTCTTTAGTAAGCTTAACAAAAAGAGGTGATGCATTCTCTCCATTAACATCAATTTTATCAAACAGGCGAAAGGATACATTATACTTTTTGTCACAAAAATCTTTTATTTCCTCATTCGTTCCTTTTTCTTGGGCACCAAATTGATTACACGGAAATGCTAAAATTTCTAACCCTTTGTCTTTATATCTATCATAGAGATTTTGTAAGCCAGTATATTGCGGTGTAAAACCACAAGAACTTGCTACGTTTACAATTAATAGAGTTTTTCCCTTGAATTCTTCCATTTTGATAGAGTTCATATCAATGTCTTTTACTTCTATGTCATAAATACTCATATTTTTCCTTATCTTACAAATGTTCCGTTATTATAGTCATTAATCGCTTGAATGATCTCACTTTTGGTATTCATTACAAATGGTCCGCCACGAGCAATGCTTTCACCAATTGGTTCACCTGCGATTAATAAGAACTTGGCATTGGTTTCAGCGGATACTTTCAAATTATTGCCATTTGTCAACAATACTAGTTTAGATCCCTCAATATTATCATGAGATAGGTTGCCGATTTTTATTTTGCCATCAACCGAGTAAACGAAACTGTTATGCGATTTGGGTATTGAAAAACTAAACTGTTTATTTTGCTTAAGTTCAACATCAAAGAATATTGGCTCAACATTATGCTTTTTAATCGGCCCTTCAGCGTTCTCAAATTTTCCAGCAATTACTTTGACTTTTTTATCTTCATCGTGATGCACACTCATCTCATTAGCATCAATATAATGATATTCAGGCTTACTCATTTTTAAGCTAGCAGGCATATTAATCCATAATTGAAAACCATGAAGCTTGCCCTCCTTCATAGCGGGCATTTCGGAGTGAATAATTCCACTGCCAGTTTTCATCCACTGCACATCACCTGCTGTCATTCTTCCTTCTCCACCAGTACTATCTTTATGCTCAAATTCTCCAGCCAGCATATACGTCACCGTCTCTATTCCTCTGTGAGGATGTGAGGGAAAACCAGCTATATAATCCTTGCTGTCTTCAGAACCAAATTCGTCCAACATTAAAAAAGGATCAAAATAGTTTGGCTCCACACCTATACTTCTTTTTAATTTTACTCCAGCACCGTCTGTAGCAGGAACAGGATTAATAATATTTTTAACCTCAATGTCAGACATATTTTAATTAAAAGTTAAAAGTATTTTGCCTTTTGCGCGGCCACTTTTGAGATGATTGTAAGCATCAAGATATTGATCAAAAGAAAATATTTTTTCGATGACGGGCTTAATCTTTCCATCTTCAATCCACATTCTAAATAAATCTAAATTTGCAGTTGAAGTTCTACCAGATAATACAACTCTTGATTTTTTTCTTTTAAACAGTTGTTTTGCCACATCGATATTATTGTAGATATTATTTTTTGTAGTCACATATATTCCGTTAGCTGACAAGATTTTTGATGCATTAGGAAAAGATAGATTTCCATTTGCGTCAAAAACGATATCATATTTTTTTGATGAAGATAAAATGTCTTCTTTTGTATAATCAACTACGTCATCTATATTAAAATCATTTTTAATCCATTCGTAATTTCTATCACTGGTTACCGCAGTTATTTCTGTTTCATATATTTTAGCCATTTGAATTGCAAAAGAACCCACTCCTCCGGATGCACCATTAATAAGGATTTTGTGTCCCTTTCGGATTGAGGCAATATTTCGCAATGCTAGCAACGATGTATTTGCTACTTGAGGTATTGCAGCCGCTTCGTGCAACTTGATATTTTTTGGTACAAGTGAAACTAACTTTTGAGAAATTTTAATTTTTTCTGCGGCACTTCCATTGAATAATATATCTGTCATACCAAATACTTTATCACCAACTTTAAAAGCTCCTACATCTCTTCCAATTTCAGTAATTTCACCACTGAAATCACAGGCAGTAAATATAGGGAACTTATTCAGATTTGTTATGGGCTTAAACCCACCTTGCATTTTTTTGATATCAACTGGATTAAGCGATACGGCCTCGATTTTTACAATTACTTCTGTTCTTTTAGGTCTTGGCTCAGCAACCTCTAAAATTTCAAGATTATCAATATCTCCGTATGAGTTGTATCCTATAGCTTTCATTTAAATATCTAATTAATAATTTTTTGATATATAATTAATTAAACCACAAATACAACAGATATTCATGATTTATAGTTTACTTAATGACATTACTTGGGTAGTCAATATTCGAACACCCTATTTAACTCCTATATTTGAATTTTTTACATGGTTGGGATATCGAGATTTTTTATTCATGTTTATCCCATTTATTTATTGGTGTTATGACCGAAAAGTTTTTGGCAAACTTCTTGTAATAGTTTTCTTTTCCGCAATCATAAATTCGTTTCTGAAAGATTTTTTCCAAGATCCTAGGCCAGATTTTGCTCTTAATATTGATCCATGGCTTCAAACTGAAACTTCATTCGGATTTCCAAGCGGTCACACTCAAATTGCGGTTGTGATTTGGCTTTATATAGCCTTGAATGTGAAAAATGTATTTGTGAAATCACTTTCAATAATTTTTCTCTTTGGAGTACCCCTAAGCCGAGTTTACTTGGGAGTTCATGACATTGGAGATATTTTAGGAGGCTTGGTTGTTGGATTAGTTACTCTTTACATTGCAGACCTTATCTACAAAAACATTGAAAGAGGAAATATTAAATTCAATACCTTTACAAAATATTTATCATTAGTTGTAATCTTTCTTTTATTTTATCTTACATGGCCGACTGCACATGGAAATGAAGCAGCAATAGCAATCGGAGGTCTAATGATTGGTTTCTTTATCGGTAAAGATATTGACTACAAACAATTTAATTTTGTTCGTACTTCAAATGCATTTGCTCACTACACATCATGCTTTTTGGCATTAGTTTTATTTCTTTTGTTTAATGAATTTCTAAATTTAGCTTTTGAAAAAGTGAACTTACCAATAGAGCTTGAAACGGCATTAAGTTCATTAATATTAGGCTTTTTTATTTCTTTTTTATCTCTTTACTTACTTTCAAAAATTAAACTTCAATTATCTAAGTAAGTTTCTCCATGCTTTAATGTGAAAAATCTATCTTGAGAAATATTATATTTTGAGACGATTTCAATTAACTTTTGAGGCGGCTCTCTTACAGGCTCATCGGTCAAAATAAATGTTCCCCAAGACATGCCAATGGCTTTAGAAGCTTCTAAATCCAAGAAAGACATAACTGCCTCTTCAGGATTCATGTGTGAAACTTCCATGATCCATCTTGGCTCGTAAGCACCGATTGGAATGGCAGCTAAATCAACTGACCCTAATCTTTTTCTGATTTCTTTAAAATCATCAGAATAGCCTGTATCACCTAAATGAATAAAGCTATGATAATAGTTTTTAAAATGCCAAGCTCCCCATAAAGTTTCATTTCTATCAAATAAACCCCTTGCCGACCAATGCTGTACAGGAGCAAAAGTAATTTCTGTATCACTTACTTTAATTGAGTCCCACCAATCAAGTTCTCTCACATTTTTTATACCTTTATTTATGAACCATTCTTCGAGACCCAAAGGGACCAAAAAAAGTATATCTTCGTATTTTTCCGAGATTAATTTCACGCTTCTATAATCAAGGTGGTCATAATGACTATGAGAAATTGTTACGACATCAATGTTTGGTAAATCTTCAATTTCCATACCTGGTGGCATATATCTCTTTGGTCCGGCAAAACTTAATGGTGAGGCTCGATCAGTAAAATGTGGATCTGTAAGCACATTTATATCCTTATTTTGGTACAAAAAAGTTTCATGCCCAATCCATGTAGTAACAATGTTATCATTGTTATATATTTCTTTGTAATTTGGTTTCTCCATTTCAAATTTAAATGTCGATAAATCCTTACTTCTTCTCTCCCAACTCCATTGCATTAGTTTTTTAAAACTACTTTCATATGGTACTCCATTAGTGTTTGCATAAGTTCCATCCGATAAATGATGTACGGGGGTTTGTGGCAGGTCTTCAGTACTTGCTGATGCAGCATAAAATAAAAATAAGAACAATAAAACCAATCTCATAATTATTTATCCCTTAAGCTCCACAATATAGCCAGACATATACTTTTTGATATTGGAAGCATATAAAGTACGGTCAGTATTGTAATTGGTATCCATGTAATTGCCTGCAACCATAACTGAGGTGAATAGTTTTGTTCTATATATAAAACTAAAGGAACAATGATGTGTCCAACAATAATAATTGTAAGCCAAGGACCAAAATCATCCGTTCTGTAAATTGAGAACTTTTCATTACAATTATTGCAATAAGGCTTCAGTTTCAAATATTGCTTATAAATTTTTTCTTCTCCGCATTGCGGGCATTTTTTAAAAACTGATCGAGATAAGGCAAGTAATAATGATACTTTCACAATAATTACTTTTTGCTTGAAATAAATTCATTGCTTGAATCCGCTAACCAATCCCATAAATAATCAGCGAAACTCCATCTTACTGATATATCAAAAACTAGGTCATCTGATAATCTGTCAATGAGGACAGTTGCCTTACTTATATATGATTGAGCGCAAGAATTTCCTTTTGTAAGATATTGATCAAAATTAAGAGGGCAAGCTTTTGTTAAGACTTCAATACTTTTTGGGCCACTAAGCCTCATCGTCAAATAATAATCAGATACATCGGTAATTGCGCAAAATAAATTTGAAAGTATTTCTCTTAATCCATTGATAACATTGTTTTTTTTTTCATCTTCACTTAATAATAAATATTCATTTGGTCCTAACCACAAAACTCTAGTCTCATTATTTCCGGTGACTTCACCAGCATTTTTTGGAAGGCTATATGTAAGGTATTTTTCTACTGCATCCCTTGCTTGCACATCATCTTCCTTTAATCTCACATTAATTTTTCCTAAAAAATCAATTAGCTCCAATGAAATATTATCCGAAGCGATTTTTTCTTTTTGTGTAAGAGGGGAAAAAAATTGCGGTTGATTACTCATTATTTCTCTTACCTTCTTTGTCGTAGAATATTGTATCTGTCACAGTAGCTTCAATAATCTTGCCATTCATAAGTGGTACAACTACTTGTTCACCCATTTTACTAAAGCCATCTTTTAACATCGCTAGAGCGATTGGATAACCTAAAGCAGGACTGTAATAACTAGATGTAACATGTCCTAACATTTTCATCGGTGGCTGTTTTAATGCCTTTTCAACGATATGTGATCCTTCTGGAAGAATTGTTTTTTTGTCATTAACTAAGAGTCCAACAAATTTTTTTCTATCATGTCTAACAGTATCAGATCTCGTAAAGGATCTCTTTCCAAGAAAATCTTCTTTCTTCTTTGAAACGATCCAATCCATATTCATATCACTTGGTGTGACACTTCCATCTGTATCTTGTCCAACAATTATAAATCCTTTCTCTGCTCGCAATACATGCATTGTCTCTGTACCATATGGAGTAATGTTGTATTTTTTCCCATGTTCCATAAATTTTTCCCAAACATAACGTCCATAACGCGCAGGAACATTAACCTCATAGCTTAACTCTCCAGTAAAGCTGATTCTGAATATTCTTGCTTTAACTCCGCAAACTTCCCCTTCTCTAAATTTCATGAATGGAAAATTTTCTTTTGATAAATCAATATTTGTTAAATCTTTTAAAAATTCTCTTGAATTTGGTCCCGATATAGAGAGCACAGCCCACTGTTCAGTAACTGAGGTGCAAAACACTTTCATATCAAGCCATTCTGTTTGTAGAAATTCTTCTAACCAGGACATTACTCTCGCAGCGCCACCAGTCGTCGTTGTCATGTGATAATGATTTTCTCCCAACCTACTTGTAACCCCATCATCAAATATCATGCCATGCTCATTGCACATTAATCCGTATCTGCATGAGCCAATTTCAAGTTTTGACCAAGCGTTTGTATAAATCATGTTTAGGAATTTAGCGGCATCAGGCCCTTGTAGATCAATCTTTCCAAGGGTTGATGCATCTAATATACCCAAGCTGTTCCTTACTGCTAAACATTCTCTTTTAACTGCTTGGTGAATATCCTCTTTGTTTTGAGGAAAATAATATGGTCTTTTCCATTGCCCAACATCCTCAAATACAGCTTTATTTTCAACGTGCCATTCATGCATTGATGTTTTTCGTTCAGGGTCAAAAAGCTTGTCAACACTTCTTCCAGCTATTGCTCCGATTGTCTGAGGAGCATAAGGCGGTCTAAAAGTTGTGTGTCCTATTTCGTCAACAGGTTTATTATGAATATGAGACATCAAAGCCAATGCATTAACATTGGAAGTTTTTCCTTGGTCAGTGCCCATCCCTGTTGTTGTGTACCTTTTTGTATGTTCTACACTGATATAGCCTTCTCGTTGCGCTAGAAAAATATCTGCAGCAGTTACATCGTTTTGAAAATCAATGAAATGTTTAGATCCTTTTGTAACTTTTTTCTTACCTAACATATATGGCTCAACATCAGAATGTGTGAACTCTATCTCTTCTTTTCCAGTCCAATTAACTTTTTCAACACTATTGAAATTAAGTTCATTAGCTGCTGCTATTCCTGCTTCAAAAGATTCATTAAGATTTTCTTGCAGATTAAACTGACCATTGTTCGAACCAATTATTTTTTGGTTTTCGATGATTTTATCAGGAACAAAAGTATTTATCTTTAGATCATATTTTAGTTTTCCTCTTGATTGGCTAAACAGTTGAACCGCTGGATTCCAACCACCAGACATTAATACACAATCAGTATGAATATTTTCAACTTCTCCTGTTAGTTGATTTTGATTTTTATCAACTTGCTGTATTTCTATTCTATTTACTTTCTTATCACCATAGGTCTTAATAACTGAATACGATTTAAAAACTGTTATATTTAATGATTTACATTTTTCACTAATTCTTGCATTTAAAAGATCTCTTGTATCTACGACTGTTACTTTAGCCCCCTTTTCAACAAACTCAAAAGCGGTTAAATAAGCATGGTCATTGTTTGTAAAAAGTACAACTGACTTACCTGGTAATACTCCGTACCTAGAGAGATACTTTTGACCTGCGGATGCCATCATGATACCAGGTCTATCGTTGTCGGCAAAAACAAGTGGTCTTTCAAAAGCTCCTTGTGCCAAAATTACTTTTTTTGAACGTATGCGCCAATATCTCTCTCTCGGTAAAGTGCTTGAAAATTCTATATGGTGATTAGTAACTTTTTCTAAAGCCGTTAAATAGTTGTAATCATAATACCCCATTGCGGTGGTTCTTTTGAGAATTACAACATTAGCTAAGCCGTTTAATTCATCTATGATTTTTTTCAGCCATTTTTTTCCGTCTTTTTCATTGATACTAAAATTATAATCGAGGAGATATCCTCCTAATTCGGGATTTTCATCTATAAGCAAAACTTTACACCCTGATCGACCTGCGCCCAAAGCTGCGAGTAAACCTGAGATGCCACCACCTACAATAGTGATATCAGTGTAATAAAATTTCTGTTCATATCTATCTGGGTTTTTTGCTGTAGGTGACTGACCTAACCCAGCAGCTTTTCTTATGAAATGCTCATAAAATAACCACATGCTTGGAGGCCATTTAAATGTTTTGTAATAAAAACCTGCAGGGAATATTCTTGATAGAAAGTTGTTCATTGCTCCAATGTCAAAATTAACTGATGGCCAACAATTTTGGCTTGAAGCTTCTAGACCTTCATAAAGCTCTACTTCTGTTGCACGAATATTTGGCTCTGTTCGTGCTCCAAGTCCTAATTGAACAATTGCATTTGGCTCCTCTGAACCTGCAGTTAATATTCCTCTTGCGCGATGATACTTAAAACTTCTACCTATTAAATGAACATCGTTAGCTAATAACGCAGAAGCTAACGTATCACCCTGATACCCAATATAAGACTTTCCGTTAAAAACAAAGTTAATTGGCTTTTCCCTATTTACTTTACCGCCGTAAATTGTCCTATTTTGATTACTCATTTGATATCTCTGGCTTCGCTTCACCCATTTTATATGTTTTTATTATTTGATCTGTGACAGTGTCTCTCATTACATTAAACCATCGTCTGCATCCATGATCGTGAGTCCATCTTTCAAAATGGGTTCCTTTTGGATTTTCTCTGAAAAAAAGATACCTGCCCCATTCTTCATCACTTATTTCAGATGGGTTATCTGGCCTTGCAATGTGAGCTTCGCCGTGACATGTAAATTCTGTCTGATCTCTTTCCCCACAATATGGACAATTAATTATAAACATAAAAAAATTATTAATGAGCAACTGCTGCCGCTGCAGCTTCATCAACTAAAGCTCCTGAGAAATGTCTTTCTAATGAAAAAGGAGCTGCAATATCATTTGGCTCTCCTCTAAAAACTGTCTCGGCAAATACATGAGCTGACCCAGGAGTTGCTTTGAATCCCCCAGTTCCCCAACCGCAGTTAATAAATAAGTCTTTTACAGGGGTCTTGCCTATTATTGGGCTTCTATCTGGGGTTACATCTACAATGCCTCCCCAGCTGCGAAGCATTTTAAGTCTTGAGAATATTGGAAATAATTCAACTAAAGGAGCCATCATATGTTCAATCATATCAAAGGATCCACGCTGAGAATATGAGTTATAGGCATCAGAACCTGCTCCAACCACTAGTTCACCTTTATCTGATTGACTTACATAAACATGAACGGAGTTTGACATGATGACACAATCTAGAATTGGTTTAACAGGCTCGCTTACTAAAGCCTGTAAGGGTACAGAGTTTATTGGGAGAGAAAAACCTGCCATATTAGCTAATACTGAGGAGTGTCCAGCAGGTACGAGACCAACTTTATCAACTTTAACAGAACCTTTTGTTGTTTGTAATCCAACAACCTTGCCATTTGAAATATCTATTCCTTTAACCTCACAGTTTTGAATTATATCGACACCAAGATTTTCTGCCGCTCTTGCATACCCCCATGCTACAGCATCATGACGCGCCGTTCCCGCTCGCCTCTGAAGTAAAGCCCCTAAAACAGGATACCTGCCATTAACATTAATATGAGGTATTTTTTTTGCAACTTGATCCTGATTTAGAATTTCAGCGTCAATACCATTTAAATAATTAGAGTAACCTCTCCTTGTAATTTCTTGCATGTCATGAACTGAATGCGCTAAGTGAAATAAACCTCTTTGTGAAAACATTACATTAAAATTAAGCTCACTAGATAGGCCTTCCCATAAATTGACAGCATGATTATAAAGAGCTGCACTTTCATCCCATAAGTAATTAGATCTTATTATGGTTGTGTTACGTCCAGTATTACCTCCACCAATCCATCCCTTCTCAAGAACAGCAATATTTTTAACACCAAATTCTTTTGCTAGGTAATAGGCAGTTCCTAATCCATGACCACCGCCTCCAACTATTACTACATCATATTCAGGTTTAAGATCGGGACTGCTCCATGCTTTTTCCCAATTCTCATGATAAGAAAATGAATTCTTAACTAAATTATATAGTGAGTATTTCATAACTTAAACCTCTTTACAGAATACGGTGACAAATCTAAATCTGTATTGTTTGCGCAAATTTGTTGTGCAACCAGTTTTCCTGATATGCCACCTAATGACCACCCAATATGTTGATGGCCAAAATTATAATAAATATAAGGGTTTTTTGGAGATTGTCCAATCACTGGAAGAGAGTCAGGCACCGATGGCCTGAACCCTACCCATGTTTTTTGAGGAAGGTCTGCTGAGGGAAAAACTTCTTTTAATGCCCGGTTTAAAAAGTTAAGGACTCTTTCATTTTTTGTTTCATTTAACGCTCCAAATTCAACAATTCCACCCGTTCTTAGACCATCAGACATAGGTGTAAAATATGTTCCCCGTTCTTGCCATGATATTGGTCTTTTTACAATATTCTTCAATTCTGGATTGACCAAATGGTAACCCCTCTCAGCTTCCAGTGGCACTTTGTCGCCTATATGTTTAAGCAGATCATTAGACCATACTCCAGATGTAATCACGACTCTATCGTGCAGGGACTCTCCTGAGCTTGTTTTAATATTTATTTGATTAGTTTCAGTTTTTTTGATGGATATAACTTTCTCTTTTTTGAATTTTCCTCCTTTTTTAATAAACAGTTTCATTAATGCTTCGCTAACCTTGATCGGATTTTTTGCAAAATAACTACCTTCAAATAAGGCCCCTTTGTAAAAGATATTATTAATATTAGGTTCAAGATCAGAAATATCATCTCGACTTAGGGTTGTTATTTTAACGCCTGTTTCTTCTCTTTTAGAAAAATCTCGTTTTGCAGCATTAAAAAATAACTTTGTAGACCATCCATACATAATAGACTCTCTTGAAATATAATTTTCTACATTTGCTTCGTTGAAAAGATCTTCATAACCATCATCCATATGTGACAGTAAAGTTGTTAAATGTTGAACAGTATGGTTAACTTTTTCATTTCTACAATTGCTCAAGTATTTAATAATCCAAGGAAATGTTTCATTTAATCGTTTTAGGCTAATGAATAAGGGGCTGTTTTTGTTTAGCAATAGATATGGAAATAAATAAAAATAGGATGATGAATTTGTTGGTATATTTGCATATTTTGCATAAGTTCCAGCATTGCCGTAACTTGCTTGTGATCCTGGATCATTCATATCATACAAGGTCACATCTTGACCGTACTTCTTAAGCCAATTGGCTGAAGAAATGCCAACAATTCCTGCTCCTATTACTGCTATTTTCATTTTAACTATTGTGATTTCATTTCTAGAAGTCTGCTTATGGTTCTGTTGAATTTATCTTTCAAATGATATGCGCTGCTAAGATCTCTTATTTCTTTTTCTGTGCTTAAATATAATTTGATTTTATTATCATAGAGAACATCAATTAAATTAATAAATCTTTCTTGAAGATTAGAATTTGTATTTCCAAAATTTGGAACATTTTCAATGATTAATCGATCAATTAATTTAATTAGCTCGAGGTAGTCTTCAGTGCCTCTATTATCGCCACAAATTTCATTGAATTGAAAACGAGCTATTCTATTAGACAAATTCTTAATTATAAAATTTCTCTTCTTTACACTTATTACTTTATCCTCGACTGCATATTTATTTGAATGGATAGAAAAAATATCATTTATTTGAAGCTTGCTAACCGGTGAATTTGATAAAAAAAAGTTTTTTTCTTCTTTTAATGATCTTGTTCTATAGTCAATGTCTATTGATAGATGATGAATTAGAGAATTTTTTTTAATTAAATTAATAAATGGAATAAAAAGTTCTCTTTGCAGCCCTTCTTTGTATAAGTCTTCTGGGCTGGAATTAGAAGTTAATACAATTAAAATATTATTTTTAAAGAACTCCTCGAACAAATGTCCCAGAATCATAGCGTCAGCTATATTTGTGACCTGAAATTCATCAAAAAATATGAGACTTGATTTCGATTTAATGCCTTTTACAAGTTTTGAAATTATAAAATCTCTTGAATTTTTTTCATTTCTGAGTTGGTGTAATTGATCATGTATATCAATCATAAACTCATGAAAATGGACTCTTTGTTTTTCTTTTAAATTTACGTCATCATAAAATAAATCCATAATGAGAGTTTTTCCAATGCCCACTCCCCCGTATAAATAAAAGCATTTCTTTTGGTTTAAATTATATCGAAATAGTTTTTTTATAAAATCTCTACTCGAACCTGACAAAAATTTATCTAATTCAATAACTAGATCCTTTTGCTTAATATTATATTCAATGTGCTTTTCTTTACAGAGCTGTTCGTAAACTTTTAAAGCTTCTGACACTTTTTCAAGTAGCTAAGATCTAAGTTTCTGATTCTCAGGATCGTATGGACTTTCAGGTATTACCGTTACATCAAACATATCTCCCAAAATATCGATCTTTAACTTTGTGCCTACTTCTGAATGAGCTGGATTGACCATAGCTAAAGCGAGAGACTTATTAACTCGAAAGCCAAAATTTCCACCTGTAGCACGACCAATAACTTTTCCATCAGCATATATTGGATTATTGCCAAGAACATCAGCATCTTTGACACCATGAACTTCAAGAGTTACGAAGGAATTTTCAAAACCTTTTTCTCTCCACTGAACTAATGCATCTCTACCTATGAATTGACCTTTATTTGGGTGAATGAACCTGTCTATTCCTGACTCATATCCTGCATATTCAATTGATAATTCTGTGCCAATTAGTTTATAGGATTTCTCAATTCTCAAAGAGTCCATTGCTCTTATGCCAAATGGCTTTAAACCCAAATCTTTTCCTGCATCCATTAATGTATCGAAAATATGATTTTGTACTTCAATTGGTGAGTGGATTTCCCATCCTAATTCGCCAACGAAATTTACTCTTATTGCAAGTGTTTCTGCAGCGCCAATTTTTATTTTTTTACCAGATAGCCATGGGAAACCCTCATTTGTGAAATCATCCTCAGATACTCTTTGAAGAAGTTCTCTCGACTTCGGACCAGCGACAACTAATACTCCAATCTGATTTGTAATATTTTCAAATTTTACACTTCTGTCATCGGGCATATGTTTTTTTACCCAATCATGGTCCAGCCGCTGCCAAGCTCCAGCAGAAACACAATAAAAACTGTCATGAGACTCTCTCATTATTGTAAATTCAGAATGTACTCCTCCTTTAGAATTCAAAGCATGACAGAGATTTGTCCTTCCTATCTTTTTTGGCAATTTATTAGCAACTAAATTATCTAGGAATTCTTCTGCTCCTGGTCCGCTTATTCTGCATTTTGCAAATGCGGTCATATCTAAAAGACCTACATTTTCTGTTACATTTTTACATTCATTTCCAATGTGCTCAAACCAAGCTGATCGCCTGAATGACCAATCGTCTTCTTGAGGAACTCCTTCAGGAGCAAACCAGTTTGCGCGCTCCCAACCAAACTTTTGACCAAACACTGCACCTAAATTTTTCAGCCTATCATAACAAGGAGCTTGTCTTAATGGCCGGCCTGCGGGCCTTTCTTCGTCAGGATAATGGATTGTGAAAACGTTAGCATAAGCCTCTTCATTTTTTTTGATTAAATATGATTTTGATGCGTAATCGCCAAACCTTCTGGGTTCAACCCCAAGCATATCAATAGTCGGTTCGCCATCAACAATCCATTCTGCGATCTGCCAGCCTGCACCACCAGCAGCTGTAACGCCAAACGAATGACCGTCATTTAAATATAAATTTTTTCTATCCCATGCTGGACCGATAATTGGGCTTCCATCTGGAGTATAACAAATAGCACCATTATAAACTTTCTTAATTCCTGCTTCTCCAAAAATAGGAACTCTGTGAATGGCATGCTCTATATGGGGGCCAAGTCTGTCTAAGTCTTCTTGGAATAATTCATACTCACAGTCTTTGCTAGGTCCATTGACATAGCAACATGGTGCACCATTTTCATATGGTCCAAGAATTAATCCACCAGCTTCCTCACGCATATACCATGCGCCGTCAGATCCTCTAAGTACACCCATTTCAGGAAGGCCTTCTTTTTGTCTTTCTAGAATTTTAGGATGAGCTTCTGTAACGATATATTGATGCTCAACAGGTATCACTGGGATATCTAATCCAACCATTTCTCCAGTTTGCCTGACAAAATTTCCCGAGCATGAAACAACAATATCACATTTGATTTCACCTTTATCAGTTGTAACAATCCAACTATCATCTGGTAACTGTTCAAGTCCTATGACTGCTGTTTGTCTGTAAATTTCAGCTCCAAGCGCTCTTGCTCCTTTTGCTAGAGCTTGCGTAAGATCATTGGGTTGTATGTATCCATCCTCAGGGTGCTGTATAGCACCCACTAAGCCCTCAGTTGAACAGAGCGGCCAAACTTTTTGAACTTCTTCGGGAGTTAAAAAATTGACTTTAACACCTATTGTTTCCGCAACACCTGCATATTGACGATACTCATCCATTCTATCCTGATTTTCAGCAAGTCGAATATTACTTACTTGCCTAAAGCCAACATCTTGACCAGTTTCTTTTTCAAGTTCTTGATAAAATTTAACTGAGTATTTATGGATTTGACCAACAGAGTAACTCATGTTGAATAAAGGCATCAAACCCGCAGCGTGCCACGTCGAACCTGATGTAAGTTCTTTGCGTTCGCACAAAACTACATCAGACCACCCTTTTTTTGCAAGGTGGTAAAGCGTACTAACTCCAACTACACCGCCACCAATGACGACAACTTTAGCTTTGTTTTTCATATGAATTATGGTCCGGCCCAATCAACAGCACAATATTCGGCACTTCCACCTGTGAAATCCCAATTACGGCCGTGATCTCTAATCCTACTTCTTTTTGATCCTTTGCAAACAATTATTTCTGGCGCAACCCAATATTTTAAGTTTGATACTTTTACTACTTCGCCTCTCTCTTTTCCTGGCTCATGTTCAATTCGACCATCTAAGATTTCTGGAATTGTAAACGACCATCCATCGTCGGTTTCTTTATATGATATAGAACATCTTTTTACGCCAAGGAAGTTTGCAATCATATGTCTAAACCAACCTGTTTGTCCACCTGCTTGACCTGAGAAAATAACTGCGAGCGCATCAGCTGCATCATCAGATGCTTTTTCATCAATATATAATCCTGCTGTCCAACCGCCTGAACCTAAAGGGCCAGGAACTTCTAAAAGAATAGCAACATTTAAACCACTTAAATCCATAATTCCTTTAGACTCTCTTTTGATAGGGTTAAATCCAGACCACTTTTCTTCTGCGTACCCTTCTTCGATATTAATTCCCCACCATGAAAAGCATTTACCATTTGGTGAATTTGGAACCGCTCTCCCCAGGGACATCGGACAATTGCAAAATACATCACAGTTACAATTCAGCAAAAAATTTCCTTTTATTTCCCAATGTAAGTTTAGTGGATTTACAGTCATATAATTAAATAAGTATTAAATACGCCCCCCAACCTACAAGAAGAATGCCCAGAAATCTAGAGCTAAGTTTCTCGTAAGGCAGCATTTTTTCAGCCAATACAATTATTGTTATTGCGACAACCCAAAGTAAATTCATAACTCCATTTACAAAAAGGAGAAGCATAAGAACCCAGCAACACCCTAAGCAAAATAAACCATGCTTTAGACCCACATAGGCAACATTTCCGTATCCTTTAATAGGACCAGCCATTAGAAACGATAAGGGGTTTCTGCATTTCTCAAGACATGTATCTTTCAAACTTGTAAATTGAAATGCACCTGCTCCAACAAGAAATAATCCTGCAAGAATATTATTTTGAAATGTTCCCATCATATCGACTACTCCGTTATTGTGAAAAATATATTGAAGAGTACATGCAATAAGTGAAAAAATTGTCCAAATTAAAATATAAGTGAATGAAATCACTATCATCTCAATAATAATATTCGACGATATTTGCATATTCGATCTCATCATTCTAAAAATATTTAAAAAGATAAATGTAGATGGAAGCATCATCGCAAACATCATGACGGTCCACATTACGAACATCACGATAAAATCATTTATTGTCCACTTTCCTGTCATTGGCATCATAAGAAAATTGATTGATGAGTTTTTTTCATTCATATTCATTGAGTCCATAGTCATTTCCGCATCAGACATCGAGTTCATTGACATTTCATTTTCTGATGCGGTTTCCATTGACATTGTCATTGGATTTTTATTTTGCATCATTGTGTCCATTGGATTAGATGCCATGAGGAATAAATAGTACCAAGCTAAAGCAATTAGCAAGGTGAGAAAAAAAAGTGTGGTGATATATTCAATTTTAAATGTTTTCATTAATGTTCTGTATGGTCATCTATACTTTTTTGAGTTTCAACCTCAAAAAGCACTTTGATCTCGCCTGCATTTTCAAATACTAAAGACCCTTCTAAACTTATTCCATGAGATAATTCAATACTAAAATTTGAAAACATTATATGGTGCGTGCCGGGTTTGAGCGATTTAGCTTTTTGTGGAGGGATTTCAATAAAATCAACTTTACTCATTGTAACTATTCCATTCTCTACACTTGAATAATGTAACTCAGTATCTGCAAAGTCAGTAACAACTTTAATTAAACGATCTGTCTCGAAACCCATGTTTACTATTTTCATATATCCAGCTGCAGGGCCTGATGAAATTACAAACTTTATGTGTGGGTGATTTATATTAATATGATCTTTTTGAAATTGGTGAGCAGCTCCAATTTTTGTAGAAACTAAAAACAAAACTATTATTAGTGCTTTATACAACCCTTAATCTCTCTCTGTCGAAAACATACAGACATCGTTAACACAAGTTAAAACGCATAATAAGTTTTTATCTTTGTTATGATAAGATGCCCATAATTCAGTCTTTTCATGTTTTAAAAGAAGCTCAACATTAGCATCACAATTTTTTTTTGATGCTTGTTCAGATGCCAATTCTCTATATTTATTTGTTTCAATTATTTCGGAACAAGACAATAAAACAAAAAAAATAAATATTGATATTTTATACATTGTTATAGATTTTTTAGATCTTCAACCATTTGTTCAATACTAGAACCAAACGGAAGTATGCTTCTTAATACATCATTATCATCAAAAATATAATAGAAAGCAGTATGTTGAACCATGTAGTTTTTTTCTTTATTACTTATTTCATCAGATTGTTCAGACGTACCTAAATAATTTTGATGCTCTGAATTTGTTGCCGGCTCTACATGTACAAAAAAATCTTTCCATATTGGCATAAGATTTTCATGTGTCCCCGTTAAACCAATTAAATTATTGCTAAAGTTGCTAAGAAATTCTTTTA
>CACEZK010000003.1 GCA_902564025.1 uncultured Pelagibacteraceae bacterium | reverse complement strand
GCTAAGCCATCTGGTGATATAATTGAAACACCTATTATCTCTAATTTTAAGGAAGGGTTGAATGTACTAGAATACTTTAATTCAACTCACGGTGCACGAAAAGGCCTTGCAGATACAGCACTGAAAACTGCAAACTCTGGTTATTTAACAAGAAGACTTTGTGATGTTGCTCAGGATTGCACTATTTCTGAACCTGACTGTGGTACAGATAGTGGAGTATGGATTTCAGATGTTGTTGAAGGAGGAGAAGTAATAATTTCTATTGCAGACAGAGTATTGGGAAGATTCCTACAGAACGATGTGAACCATCCAATTTCGGGAGAAAATATTGCGAAAAAAGATGATTATGTAGATGAGATCGTTGCGGAAAAAATTGAAACAGCTGGTATTCAAAGCGTATATATTAGATCTCCCTTAACTTGTGATAGCAAAAGAGGTATATGCGTAAAATGTTATGGCCGAGATTTAGCGAGAGGATTTCTTGTAAATGAGGGTGAGGCTGTTGGAATGATAGCTGCACAATCAATAGGAGAGCCCGGCACACAACTTACAATGAGAACTTTTCACATTGGTGGTGCCGCACAAATTAATGATCAGTCATTTATCGAAATTAATACTAATGGAATTTTTAAAATTTTAAATAAAAATACGGTTGAAGATAGTAATAATAATTTGATAGTCATGGGTAGAAATTGTCAATTGGCAATTCAGGATGAAAATGGAAGAGAGCTCGCAAATTATAAAGTTCCTTATGGAACGAAAATATTAGTAGAAGAAGATTCTAAAGTTAATAGTGGTACTAAAATTTGCGAGTGGGATCCATTTACAAACCCAGTTATATCAGAAAAATCAGGAACTGCTAATTATGTAGATATGGAAGAAGGAATTTCTCTTATTGAGGAAACAGAAGAAAAAACAGGATTAACATACACCAAAGTCAAGGACTGGAAATCAGATCCAAAAGGAAATGAGTTAAAGCCGAGAATAACACTTAGAGATAAAAAAGGCGAAGTTATACTCCTCGCAAATGGCAATGAAGCCAGATACTTTTTGCCTCCTGACTCAATTCTTTCTGTGGCAGATGGATCGGAAGTTCATGCGGGAGATGTTCTAGCCAGAACTCCAAAGGCTGCTTCAAAAACAAAAGATATCACTGGAGGTTTGCCGAGGGTTGCAGAGTTATTTGAAGCAAGAAAACCAAAAGATCACGCAATCATTTCTGAGACTTCTGGAGTCATTTCTTTTGGAAAAGATATTAGAGGAAAACAAAAAGTCATTATTACTCCTGAAAAAGATGGTGACCCTGTAGAAGTTTTAATACCAAAAGGAAAGCATATAGCTTATCAAGAAGGTGAAACTATTGAGAAGGGAGATTACTTATTAGATGGAAACCCAGACCCTCATGACATTTTAGAAATTTTGGGTATCGAAGCTTTAGCTGACTATCTTATCAATGAAGTACAAGAGGTTTATAGGCTGCAAGGCGTATTAATTAACGATAAGCACATCGAAGTACTATGCAGGCAAATGTTACAAAAAGTCCATATTACTGAAATTGGTGATAGCTCATTTATCAAAGGTGAAGAAATTGATAGATTTGAATTTTTGACTACAAATGAACAGCTAGAAAGTGAAGGAAAGAAACCTGCAATAGCAAAACCTGTATTACTTGGTATTACAAAAGCATCTCTTCAAACAAGATCTTTCATTTCAGCTGCATCTTTCCAAGAAACAACAAGAATTCTAACTGACGCGTCGATAAAAGGTAAAATGGATCGCCTTGAGGGACTCAAAGAGAATGTAATTGTCGGAAGATTAATTCCAGCAGGAACAGGAAGAACCTTCAATCAAATTGAAAATAAGGCAAAATTGTTGGATAAAGAGGCAAAAATTGAAATTGAGGCAATTCAGGCAAAGAAAGAGCAAGAATCAGCCGAAATACAGGAGAATTCCTAATAAATTTTGTTGACCTGCATAAACTATTAAGTATTATTCGGCATTCTTAAATAGTAGGCGGTAGAGAAATCTAAACGCTACTTTTTATTAATTTTTTTAAAATAGTTAACCTTTAAGTTGTAAAGACTGGAGATATTTTATGCCGACTATAAGTCAGCTAATTAGAAAACCTAGAACCAAAGTTCAAAAAAGAAATAAGGTTCCCGCATTAAAAGCAAATCCTCAAAAGCGAGGTGTTTGTACTAGAGTTTATACAACTACTCCTAAAAAACCTAACTCAGCATTACGAAAAGTTGCGAGAGTTAGACTTACAAATGGATTTGAAGTTACAAGTTATATTGGCGGTGAAGGCCATAATTTACAGGAACACTCAGTAATATTAATTCGAGGCGGTCGTGTTAAAGACCTGCCAGGAGTTCGTTATCACACTGTAAGAGGAGTTTTAGATACTCAAGGTGTTGGTGAGCGAAAACAACGTCGTTCATTATATGGAACGAAGAAACCTAAATAAATGTCTAGAAGAAGAAAAGCTCAAATTAGAGAAGTACTACCGGATCCAGTTCATGGAAGTAAAGTTCTTACAAAATTTACAAATGCTATTATGCTTGATGGCAAGAAAACTGTTGCAGAGGCCATAATAAATAAATCATTCACAAATATTGAAAGCAAAACTGGTGAACCTCCAATGAATGTTTTCAACAAAGCAATAGAAAATGTAAGACCACTTGTTGAGGTAAGATCACGTCGAGTTGGTGGAGCAACTTACCAAGTCCCAGTTGAGGTTAAAAGTAACAGGTCTCAAGCTCTAGCAATTAGATGGATTGTTAATGCAATAAGAAATCGTAAAGAAAAAAATTTAGTTGATAAATTAAGTTCTGAATTAATGGACGCAGCTGGCAACAAAGGATCAGCAATAAAAAAAAGAGAAGATACTCATAAGATGGCAGAAGCCAATAAAGCTTTTGCACACTTTAGGTGGTAATATGACAAGAGAATACGCACTGCAGAAATACCGTAATATAGGAATTATGGCTCACATTGATGCAGGGAAAACTACTACTACTGAAAGAATACTTTATTACACTGGTAAAAGTCACAAAATCGGAGAAGTTCATGATGGTGCAGCTACTATGGACTGGATGGAACAAGAGCAAGAAAGAGGAATTACAATTACTTCAGCAGCAACTACATGTTTTTGGAATGATCATAGAATTAATATAATTGATACTCCAGGCCACGTTGACTTTACTATTGAAGTTGAGAGATCACTTAGAGTTCTTGACGGTGCTGTCGCAGTATTTGATGGTGTAGCTGGTGTTGAACCCCAGACAGAAACTGTATGGAGACAAGCGAATAGATACAAGGTTCCAAGAATGTGCTTTGTTAACAAAATGGATCGTACCGGAGCTGATTTCTATAAATGTCTTGATATGATTAAAGACAGACTTCAAGCAAATGCTTTAGTTTTACAAATTCCCTATGGAAGTGAATCTGATCTTAAGGGTGTTATTGATCTTGTAAAAAATAAAGCAATTGTTTGGGCAAATGAAGACCTTGGAGCTAAATACGAGTACGCAGAGATTCCAGAAGAATTAAAAGAGACTGCTGAAAAATATCGATCTGAGATGGTAGAAATGGCAGTTGAGCAAGATGAAGAGGTTTTAGAAAAATATTTAGATGGGGAAGAGCCTGATGAAGAAACGCTCAACCGTTGTATTAGAAAAGGTACAATCAATTTTGAGTTCGTTCCAATTTTAACTGGAAGTGCATTTAAAAACAAAGGTGTACAACCACTCTTAGACGCCATTGTAAACTTTATGCCGGATCCAAGTGAGGTACAACAAGCTACAGGCAACATACCAGGTAAAGAAGAAGAAGAAATAAGAAAAGCATCAGATGACGAGCCTTTTTCTGCATTAGCATTTAAAGTTGCAAACGATCCTTTTGTAGGTTCTCTCACGTTTACAAGAATTTATTCAGGAAAGTTAGAAGCTGGTTCAACAATCATGAACTCCGTTAAAGGTGATAAGGAAAGAATTGGAAGAATGCTACTTATGCATGCAAATAACAGAGAAGATATTAAAACTGCCTATGCTGGCGACATTGTTGCGATAGCAGGGCTAAAAGATACTATAACTGGTGAAACACTATGTGACTCTCAAAAGCCAATCATATTAGAGTCAATGGATTTCCCTGATCCAGTTATTGAAATCGCTGTTGAGCCGAAAACAAAAGCTGACCAAGAAAAAATGGGTGAGGCACTTGCTCGACTTGCTAAGGAAGACCCTTCTTTTAGAGTAACTTCTGATGACGAGTCTGGGCAAACCGTCATTAAAGGAATGGGTGAGCTTCATTTGGATATTATTGTTGACCGAATGAAACGAGAATTCAAAGTTGAAGCTAATGTAGGAGCTCCACAGGTTGCTTACAGAGAAACTATATCTAAAGAGGTTGAGGTAACATATACACATAAAAAACAAAGTGGAGGAGCTGGTCAGTTCGCTGAAGTAAAAATCATTGTTGAGGGATGTGAACCGGGGACAGGAAGATTATTTGAAGATAAAATTAAGGGAGGTAATATACCTAAAGAGTATATCCCAGGAGTTGAAAAAGGAATTGAGGGCGTTGCTGATACTGGCGTCATAGCTGGGTTTCCCATAATTGATTATAAAGTAACATTAATCGACGGAAAATATCACGATGTAGACTCTAGTAGTTTAGCTTTTGAGATAGCTGGAAGGATGGCATTTAAAGATGCTTGTCAAAAAGCAGGCCCAAAACTTCTTGAGCCTGTTATGAGAGTTGAGGTAGTTACGCCTGAAGAGTTTATGGGGGATGTTATAGGCGATTTGAGTAGTCGAAGAGGTCAAGTTAGTGGAAGTGAAGCTAGAGGTAATACGACAGCAATCAGCTCAATGGTGCCTCTTGCCAATATGTTTGGCTATGTCAACACATTACGGTCTATGACTCAGGGAAGAGCTCAGTATTCAATGTTTTTTGATCATTATGAGCAAGTACCTCAAAACGTTCAAGATGAGGTAAAAGCAAAATTTGCATAAGTAATTAAAATGGAAAATCAAAATATCAAAATAAGATTGAAGGCTTTTGACCATGGTGTACTTGATAAATCATCAGTAGAAATCGTTGATACAGCTAAAAGAACTGGAGCAATGGTGAAAGGCCCAATACCATTACCCACAAATAACGAGAAGTTTACAGTTCTTCGATCTCCCCATGTTAACAAAAAAAGTAGAGAGCAATTCGAGATCAGGACTCATAAGAGATTAATAGAGATAGTCGACCCAACGCCACAAACAGTCGATGCACTAATGAAATTAGATTTAGCTTCAGGAGTTGATGTAGAAATCAAATTATAAGACATGAGATCAGGTATTATAGCAAAAAAGATTGGAATGAGTAATTTGTACATACAAAGTGGAACAAATATTCCTGTTACTGTACTTCATGTTGAAAATTGTAAAATTATTGATCGAATTACATCAGAAAATGAAAATTCAGACAAGGTATTGGTTGGTGCCTGCAAGTTAAAAAAAACATCAAAATCTCAGAAGGGCTTCTTTGATAAAAAAAAATCAGATGCTTATAAATATCTTAGAGAGTTTGAAATTAGTAAAGACCAAGAGATTAAAAGTGGAGATGAATTGAAAGCAAGTCATTTTAAGGAAGGTCAATTTATTGATGTATCTGGTTACACGAAGGGCAAAGGATTTGCTGGAGTAATGAAACGTCATAATTTCTCCGGCTTGAGAGCCTCTCATGGTGTTTCAGTTTCACATCGAAGCCATGGATCTACAGGTCAGTGCCAAGACCCTGGTAAAGTTTTCAAAGGAAAAAAGATGGCGGGACAATACGGAGATGTTCACAAAACTCTTCAAAGCTTACAGGTTGTAAAGGTTGATGACCAAAAAAATCTAATCTGTGTAAAAGGAGCTACGCCAGGCTCAAGGGGAACTTGGTTAGTTGTTGAGGATTCAATTAAAAAAGATGGCATCAAAGAAATAGAAGCTAAACCAGCAAAATCAGAAAAAGAAGTTAAGAAGGAAAAATAAGTAAATGCAAATTGACATGCACAAAATAGATGGAAAAAAGAGTGGGTCGGTCAATTTGAAAGATCAATTATTCAATAGTAAATCCGATTTAAGTATTGTTGGCTCTCTAGTTAGATGGAATGAGTCGAACCAAAAACCTCTAAGAGCTAGGACTAAAAACAGGTCTGAAGTAAAAGGAACAACACAAAAGCTAGGAAGACAAAAGGGAAGTGGAGGAGCTAGGCACGGCTCCAAAAAAGCAAATATATTTAGAAGTGGTGGAATGGCTCATAACTTGAGAGGAGTTCGTTCATTAAAAAAGATGCCAAAACGAACTAGGCAAGAGGCTTTGAAGCATATTCTTTCTGATAAAATCAAGAACAACAATTTGATAATTGTTGAAGAACTTAAAATTGCAGAGCCAAAGACAAAAACACTAGTTAAAAGCCTCTCAGATTTAAATGTACACTCTGCGCTTATACTAGAGGGCGATAAACCTGATAATAATTTTGCATTGGCATCAAGAAACTTAAAAAATATAAAGTACTCAAGTATAAATAATTTTAATGCACTCGACTTACTTGGATTTGAAAAATTGATCATGAGTAAGAATGCCTTAGAAATACTTGAAAATAGGATTAATTAAGATGGCTACAATTAAAGATTTTAAAACAATAATCAAACCTATCATTACAGAGAAGTCCTCAATGGGTTCAGAGTATAATCAAGTTACATTCCAAGTTCAGAAATCAAGTTCAAAGAAAGAAATTAAATTAGCAATTGAAAATATTTTTAAAGTCAAAGTAAAAAAAGTAAATACTTCAATCGTTAAGGGTAAGCTTAAATCATTTAGGGGTTCTCTTGGTAAAAGGTCGGATTACAAGAAGGCATTCGTTACCCTCGAAGATGGTCAAACAATTGATATTAATGCGGGAGTATAAATAAATGGTACTTAAAAAATTCAGACCTAACACGCCCGGAACTAGAGGACTTACACTAGTTGATAAAAAGGGATTATGGAATGGTAAACCTGTAAAATCACTTACTACTGGTATCTCTAAAAAAGGTGGACGTAATAATACAGGCAGGATCACCATGAGAAGAAAAGGTGGTGGGCATAAATCAAAATATAGAATAATTGATTTCAAAAGAAATAAGATAGATGTGAGTGCGACTGTAGAAAGAATAGAATACGATCCAAATAGATCTTCATATATAGCATTGATTAAATATGATGACGGTATTCAAAACTATATATTGGCTCCAAAAGATATAAAGGTTGGAGATAAAGTTATTTCTGGATCAAAAAAAGAAATCAGAGATGGAAATTGCATGCCTATGTCAGACATACCTGTAGGTATTGACATACATAACATCGAATTAAAATCAGGAAGTGGCGCACAATTAGCAAGGTCTGCAGGTACATCAACCCAAATAGTTGGAAAATCTAATGGTTATGTCGCTATTAAGTTGCCTTCAGGAGAACAGCGAAAAATTAGAGAAGAATGTCGAGCTACAATAGGTGTTTTATCAAATATTGATAAAAAAAACCAAAAGCTAGGCAAGGCTGGTAGGAACAGGTGGCTTGGTATAAGACCATCTGTCAGAGGGGTTGCGATGAATCCTATCGACCATCCACATGGTGGTGGTGAAGGTAAAACTTCTGGTGGAAGAGATCCTGTAACTCCATGGGGTAAACCTACAAAGGGAAAGAAGACAAGAAATAATAAAAGAACTGATAAATTTATTATTAAAAGAAAAACGGATAAGAAAGCAAGAATAGAGGTATAAATGACAAGATCTGTTTGGAAGGGACCATTTGTTGATAGCCATTTATTAAAAAAAGTAAAAGCGGCACCCGATTCTGGTGGCAATAGTGTCATTAAGACTTGGTCTAGAAGATCAACTATACTGCCAGAATTTGTGGGCATGAATTTTGCGGTTCACAATGGCAAAAGATTTATACCTGTAAACGTAACTGAAGACATGGTTGGCCATAAACTTGGAGAGTTTTCTCCTACAAGAACTTTTAATGGTCACACTGGTGATAAGAAAACGAAGTAAATATGAGACAACTTGTAAGAAAAGATAACGAAGCATATGCAATTCAAAGGAACATGAGAGTGAGTCCGTCAAAAGCTAATGCAGTTCTTGAAATGATTAGAGGCAAAAAGGCATCTGAAGCACTTAACTTATTAAAATTTTCATCCAGAGGAGTTGCTAAAAATATTTCTAAAGTTTTAAATAGTGCAATTGCTAATGCCGAAAACAATCATCAGTTGGATATTGACATTTTAAAAGTCACCGAAGCATATTGCGGTAAAGGCATGGTAATGAAAAGATGGAGAGCGAGAGCAAAGGGTAGACCTGGAAGAATTAATAAATTTCTGACTAACGTCACAATAAAAGTTTCTGAAGATCAAGTAAAGGAAGTAAAGAAAGAGAAGGCAAAATAGTATATGGGTCAAAAAGTAAATCCAATTGGACTTAGATTAATTCTTAATAAGAAGTGGCAATCTAGATGGTACGCTGGAAAAAAAGAATTTGGATCATTCTTGCAAGAAGATTTAAAGATACGAGCTTATCTTGAGAAGAAGCTTAAAAATTGCGCTGTAGCAAAAATACAGATTGAAAGACCTGCAAAAAAAGCACAGGTTACAATATATTCAGCGCGTCCAGGTCTTATTATTGGTAAAAAAGGTAGTGATATTGAGAAATTGAAGAAAAAAATCTCTGAGTTTACTTCTGATGAAGTTTCTATAAATCTTGTGGAAATTAGAAAACCAGAAGTAGAAGCACAATTAATTGCTGATGGCATAGCTGAACAATTAGAAAGACGTGTTTCATTCCGAAGAGCGATGAAACGTTCAGTTCAGTCAGCAATGCGTTTAGGAGCAGACGGCATTAGAGTGAATTGTGGAGGTAGACTAGGGGGAACTGAAATTGCAAGAACTGAGTGGTATAGAGAAGGTAGAGTGCCTTTGCATACCTTTAGAGCAAATGTTGACTATGCTGTCGCAACAGCTCAAACGACATATGGTTCATGCGGAATAAAAGTTTGGATATATAAAGGTGACATAGATGATAATGCACCACATGAATTAGACAAGAATCCAAATAAATTAGGATAGATATGTTACAGCCAAAGAAAACAAAATATAGAAAAGCTCATAAAGGCAGAATTAAGGGGGTTGCAACGTCAGCGACAACACTTAATTATGGGACATATGGTTTGAAAGCTTTAGAAGCTGAAAGAATCACAGCTCGTCAAATTGAGGCTGCCCGTGTTGCAATGACAAGATTCATGAAAAGAGCTGGAAGGGTATGGGTAAGAATATTTCCTGATGTTCCAGTTTCAAAAAAACCTACAGAAGTTAGGATGGGTAAAGGTAAAGGATCACCAGAGTATTGGGCATGTAGGGTAAAACCAGGAAAAATTTTATTTGAAGTTGATGGGGTCTCACAAGCTATTGCAACAGAGGCTTTTGGACGTGCTTCATCTAAACTGCCTATTAAAACAAAAGTAGTGGAACAGTTAATTAAATAGAGACTTTATGAAAGCAGAAGAAATTAGAAAAAAAACAATAGATCAATTAAAGACTGAGTTGCAAAATTTATACAAGGAGTCTTTTAACTTGAGATTTCAAAGGTCTTCGGGCCAGCTAGAGAATACGTCTCGAATCTTTAAGGTAAGAAAGCTGATCGCAAGAATAAAAACAATAATGAAGGAAAAAACGGTTAACTAATATGCCAAAAAAAATATTGCAAGGAACTGTTATTAGTAACAAACAAGATAAAACAATAACAGTCTTAGTTGAAAGAAAGTTTAAACACCCAGTGTTAAAAAAAGTGATAAGAAGATCAAAAAAATACAGTGCACATGATCCCGATAATCAATTTAATGCAGGTGATAAAGTAAGAATTATGGAGTCTAAGCCAATTTCTAAACTAAAAAGATGGGTTGCAATTAGTTAAATGATACAAGTTGAATCTCGATTAAATGTTGCGGATAACTCAGGAGCCAAAGAGGTTTTATGTGTTAAAGTTCTTGGTGGATCAAAGCGTCGTTTCGCATCTGTAGGAGATATTATTGTAGTAACTGTCAAAGATGCAATACCAAAAGGCAAGGTTAAAAAAGGAACTGTCCATAAAGCTGTAATAGTAAGAACTAGAAAAGAGTTGAAAAGAGTTGATGGAAGTACAATAAAGTTTGATACAAACGCCGCTGTATTAATTAATAATCAGGGTGAACCGGTAGGGACAAGAATCTTCGGCCCTGTTTGTAGAGAGCTACGATCAAAAAAACAAATGAAAATCATTTCACTAGCACCGGAGGTCTTATAATGAGCATGAGGTTAAAAAAAGGTGATCAAGTTGCTGTTAATACAGGCAAGGATAAGGGTAAAGTTGGTGAAGTAATGAAAATATTAGGCATGAAAGCAATCGTTAAAGGTGTAAACATCTCAAAGAAACATCAAAAACAAGATCAGAAAAATGAAGGTGGGGTTTTAAATAAGGAAATGCCAATAATGCTTTCTAATTTGATGCCGATTGATAAAAAGACGAATAAAGGTGTTAGAGTTGGATATAAATACTTAAAGGACAATAAAAAAGTGAGAATTAACATCAAAACAGGAGATCAAATTGATGGATAATTATACGCCACGTTTAAAAGAAATGTATGTAAATACTATAGTGCCAAAGCTAAAGAATGACCTTTCCATAAAGAATGATCTTGCACTACCTAAATTGGTAAAAGTTTCATTAAACATGGGCCTTGGAGAAGCAGTAAATGACTCTAAAGTAATTCAACTGGCTTCTGATCAATTAGCTTCGATAGCAGGTCAACAACCCCTAGTCACAAAAGCAAGAAAATCAATCGCTACTTTTAAAATCAGAGCTGGCATGCCTTTAGGAGTAAAGGTTACTTTAAGAGGTAATAGGATGTATGAGTTTGTTGATAGACTGGTCACTATTGCTCTTCCGCGTATTAGAGACTTTAGAGGATTGAAAAAAAACTGTTTTGATGGAAGAGGTAATTACTCTTTCGGAATTAAAGAATGTACAGTTTTTCCTGAAATTAACGTTGATAAACTTGATAAGGTGCGTGGGTTAGATATTACAATAAATACCTCAGCTACAAATGATGAGCAGGCATTGTTGTTGTTAAAATCTCTAAATTTTCCAATTAATGGTTAGGTAAAAATATGGCTAAAAAAAGTTCGATAGAAAAAAACAAAAGAAGAATCAAGTTATCTGAAAAAGATCTGCAAAAGAGAAGCAAATTGAAATCTCTAATCATGGATAAAAAAACCTCTATTGATGATAGGTTTCAAGCTCAATTAAAACTTTCCAAATTAAGAAGAAACGGTGCGAGAACAAGAGTTCGCAATAGATGTGAATTAACAGGCCGTCCAAGGGGTTATCATAAAAGAGTGAGATTATCTAGAATTGCCCTGAGGGATCTTGCATCTAAAGGTCAAATCCCTGGAATGAATAAATCAAGCTGGTAGAAAGGAAGAAATATGTCATTACAAGATCCGTTGTCCGATTTATTTAGTAGAATTAGAAATGCACAAATGAGAAATAAACCAATCGTTAGTTCCCCCGTATCTAAGTTAAGGGAAAATATTTTAGAGGTACTTAAAAAAGAAGGTTACATAAGAGGATATGCTCGAACAAAACACTCTTCTGGCAGGGAAGAGCTTGATATTGAACTGAAATATGATGAAAAAGGTCCAGTAATTTCAGAGATCACAAGAATTTCAAAACCAGGTAGGCGCGTTTATTCTGGCGCTGGAAGGATCCCGTATGTACATAATGGCCTTGGAATTTCAATTATTTCGACTTCGAAAGGCGTGATGACAGACGCTGACGCAAGAGATCAAAAAGTTGGTGGGGAAATTATTTGTAGAGTATTTTAGTTATGTCTAGAGTTGGATCAAAAGAAATAAATATACCGGAAAGTGTAAAAATTAATCTTCAAGATGGATTAATTTCAGCTGAGGGCCCATTAGGCAAACTTGAATCTAAGTTAAATTCTCAAATCGAAGTAATAGTTGAGGGTCAAAAAATTACAATGAAACCCAAAACTGATGACAAAACTTTAGTTTCTTTCTGGGGATTGCAGAGAAATTTAGTTAATAATTTAATTATTGGTGTAAGTGAAGGTTTTACAAAAAAATTAGAGATGAATGGTGTTGGATATCGAGCAGCTTTAAAAGGTAAAACCCTTGAATTATTGCTTGGGTATAGTCATCCTATAAATTACGATATTCCAGAAAATATTACAGTGACAGTTGATAAACAAAATAATATTGAGATTAAGGGTCCCGACAAGCAACTTGTTGGACAAATTGCTGCTGAAATTCGAAATTTTAGAGAACCAGAACCTTATAAAGGAAAGGGCATTAAGTACGCTGATGAGTATATTAATAGAAAAGAAGGTAAGAAAAAATAATGTTATCTACAAAGAAACAAAAAAGATCAAGCAGGGTCAAATTTAAACTAAAGAAAAGAAATAAATTTCGCATGAGACTAACTCTTTATAAGTCATCACAGCACTTGTATGCTCAAATCGTTGACGATAATAAAGGCATTACTATTTGCAGCGCCTCAACTCTAAAATCAGAAAAAAGTAAAAATTCATGTAATATTGCAAACGCAAAAATACTAGGCAATGAACTTGCTAAGTCAGCAGCTGAAAAGGGCGTTAAAGATGTTTACTTGGATCGGGGTCCAAATTTGTATCATGGAATAGTAAAAACGGTTACTGATGAAGTAAGATCTGGGGGTATAAATTTATAGGAAATATTATGGTAAAAGAAAATAAAAACAAAGATCAAAACGGTTTTGACATTAAAGATAAGCTTGTAGCAATTAACCGTGTTACAAAAGTTGTTAAAGGAGGAAGGCGATTTGGATTTGCAGCATTAGTTGTTGCTGGTGATGAGTCTGGTAAAGTTGGTTTTGGTCATGGAAAAGCAAAAGAGGTTCCTGAGGCCATTAAAAAAGCAACTGACTCTGCTAAAAAAAGTTTGGTTAGAATACCGCTGAGAGAAGGTAGAACATTACATCATGATATAATTGGAATACATGGTTCATCACGCGTTGTAATGAGATCTGCGCCTTCAGGTACAGGTATTATTGCTGGAGGATCAGTTAGGGCGGTATTTGAATTATTAGGCATACAAGACATTGTTGCAAAGTCAGTTGGTAGCTCAAATCCTTATAATATTATCAGAGCAGCTGTAGATGGACTGAAACAGCAAAAATCACCAAAAATAATTGCTGCAAGAAGATCAAAAAAAGTCGGTAACATTACTTCTGCAAGAGAAACGACATGACTCAAAAATTAAAGATTACATTAAAAAAAAGCACTATTGGTTCTCAAAAGGAACAAATAGCAACAGTTAAAGGGCTGGGACTAAAAAAAATTAATAGCAGCGTCATAAGAGATGCAACGCCTGAAACATTAGGCATGATTAAAAAAATTAAACATTTAGTAATTACGGAAAATAATTAAATGAAATTAAATCAAATCAGTAAAAACAAGAGCTTTAAATCAAAGAAGAGAATTGGAAGAGGTATAGGCTCAGGTAAAGGTAAAACCTCTGGAAGTGGTCATAAAGGACAAAAAGCCCGTTCCGGAGTTGCTATTCATGGTTTTGAAGGTGGACAAATGCCCTTGCATAGAAGATTGCCTAAATTTGGCTTCTCAAATTTTACAAAGAAACAATATTTTGAATTAAACCTCTCTACACTACAAAAATTGATTGATAAAAACTCAATTAATGAGTCTGAGATCATTAATATTGCGCTCTTAAAAAAGTTACGTATCTTAAAAAATAAAGATAAAAAACTATTAAAAATTCTTGGTACAGGTGAATTAAAGTCAAAAAATATTATTGAATGTAGTAAAGTAACTAAGTCTGCAGAAGAAAAACTTCAAAAACTTGGTGTTGAATTAAAAATAAGTAAAGCAATCTAGCGAAATGGCTTCAGCAGCTGAAAAATTAGCATCAAACTTTAACTTTAGTGTCTTTTCCAAGGCTACTGAATTAAAGAAAAGGATTTGGTTCACTTTAGGTGCTTTAATAATTTACAGATTTGGCACATATATCCCTTTGCCTGGAATAGATATTGAGCAGTTAAAACTACTTGTTGAGACAAATCAAAGTGGAATTCTAGGAATGTTTGATGTTTTTGCAGGTGGAGCTATAAGCCGAATGGCTATTTTCGCATTAGGTATCATGCCATACATATCTTCATCAATTATTATGCAACTTATGACAAGTGTATCACCTCATCTGGCAAGCTTAAAAAAAGAAGGTGAGCCTGGAAGAAGAAAAATTACTCAATATACAAGATACGGAACTGTCTTACTTGCGATATTACAAGGATATGGGATTTCTGTTGGTTTAGAGTCTGCAGGCAAAGTTGTTACAGACCCTGGACTATTTTTTAGACTTTCAACAACAATTACATTAACTGGGGGAACAGTTTTCTTGATGTGGCTTGGAGAACAAATAACCAGTAGAGGTATAGGAAATGGAATATCACTCATTATTTTTTCTGGTATTGTTGCTGAAATACCTAGCGCATTAATTAATACATTAACTTTGGGTCGTCAGGGAACAATCTCAACTCTTACACTTGTATTGCTCTTATTAATGATTGTAGCTGTAGTTATATTTATAGTTTTTATGGAGAGAGCTCAAAGAAGATTAATAGTTCAGTACCCAAAAAGACAGATGGGAAATAAGATGTTCGCTGGAGATAGCACGCATCTACCACTTAAACTTAACACCGCAGGTGTTATACCAGCAATATTTGCTTCATCTATTTTATTGTTACCAATTACAATTGCAAACTTCAATGTCTCTACTGAGCCAGGATTATTAAACGACATTGCAGCACTTCTCGGTAGAGGCCAGCCTGCATATATGTTGATGTACGCAGCGGCAATTATATTTTTTGCATTCTTTTATACTTCAATTGTATTTAATCCCGTTGAAACTGCTGATAATCTAAAAAGACAAGGTGGCTTTATTCCAGGAATTAGGCCAGGTGAAAAAACTGCTGAATATATTGATTTTGTCTTATCTAGAATAACAACCATTGGGGCATTATATTTAGCATTTGTATGCATACTCCCAGAAATTTTAATCGCGCAATACTCGATTCCATTTTATTTGGGAGGTACATCATTGCTAATTGTTGTGGTTGTAGGTATGGATACTGTTGGACAAATTCAAAGTCATTTGTTTGCGTATCAATACGAAGCTTTAATAAAAAAATCTCGCCTAAGGGGCACAAGAAGGTGAATTTAGTTTTATTGGGACCCCCAGGAGCTGGAAAAGGAACTCAGGCAAATTTAATCTGTGAAAAATATAAATTAAGCCATTTATCTACAGGTGATCTGCTCAGGTTCGAGATAGCTAATGAAAGTGAGATAGGGTTAAAGGCTAAACAAATCATTGATGAGGGAAAACTAGTTTCTAACGATATCATAATTAATGTTATTAAATCATTTTTTAATAATAATAAAAATTCAAGTGGATACTTACTCGATGGCTTTCCAAGAAATACAGAGCAGGCTAAGCTTCTAGATAAATTGATGTTAGAACTTAAAAACAAGTTATCATGTGTAATTTTGTTAGATGTTGATGAAAAACATTTAAAAGACAGAATACTATCTAGAAGTAAAGAAGAGGGAAGATCAGATGATAATGAGGAAACTCTTATTAAAAGACTCGAAACATATTTTAATGAAACTATGCCTTTAATAAAATATTATAATGAAGCAAAACTGCTAAAAAAAGTCAGTGGTGTAGGTGAAATTATGCATATAAATCAATCAATTAACTCAATTATAGATCACCTTTAATATGCTTGACCAATTAATTAATAATCCTATAATCCCGCAATCTCTCAAATCAAAAATGTTAGGTCTCTATTAATGGCTCGTATTGCTGGAGTAAATATTCCAACCCAAAAGAAACTAGGAGTTGCTTTGACCTACGTTTATGGGATTGGTGATAAGATTTCAAGAGATGTATGTTCTCAGGCAAATGTAGATGCAAATACTAGAGTCCAAGATTTATCTGAAGCAGAAATAAAAAATGTTAGTGATGTTATTTCATCATCACTTTTAGTTGAAGGTGATTTAAGAAGAGAGGTTTCTGGAAATATCAAAAGATTGAAGGATCTTGGTACGTATAGAGGTGTAAGACACAGAAAAAATTTGCCATGTAGAGGTCAGCGTACTCATACAAACGCTAGAACAAAAAAAGGAAAAGCTATTGCAATCGCTGGAAAGAAAAAGGTTACTAAATAAATATGGCTGAAGCTAAAACTGTAAAAAAGAAAAAACAAAAAAAGAATATAATTTCTGGATTAGCGTATATTAATGCTACATTTAATAATACTATGATTACTATTACAGATGAGCAAGGCAATAGTATTGCATGGTCGTCTGCGGGAGTAAAAGGTTTTAAAGGATCAAGAAAGTCCACACCATACGCTGCACAGATTGCAGCTGAAGATGCTGGCACAAAAGCAAAAGAGTTTGGTTTAAAAAACTTACAAGTATTTGTTAAAGGACCAGGCGGAGGACGAGAGTCGGCACTGCGAGCATTACAAGCTGTGGGATTCTATATAACTTCTATAAAAGATACTACACCAATTCCTCACAATGGTTGTCGTCCACCAAAGAAAAGAAGAGTTTAATATTTATTAAAGGAAAAAAACTATGAGTATTATTAATAATTGGCAGGCATTAATAAAACCTTCAAAATTAAAACTAATCAGCGATGAAGACACTCAATATAAAGCAACTTTAATTGCGGAACCACTTGAAAGGGGTTTTGGATTAACACTTGGAAATGCTCTTAGAAGAGTGCTGTTGTCGTCACTACAGGGTACTGCTGTGACAGCTATTAAAATAGATAATGTTCTTCATGAATTTTCATCTATTGATGGAGTAAGAGAAGACGTTACGGATATAGTGTTAAATATTAAGTCTTTGTCTCTAAATATGCATTCTGAAGGTGTAAGAAAAATGAATCTCAATGTAACCGGTCCAGGTGAAATTACTGCAGGTATGATTAATACACCATCTGAAATTGATATTATAAATCCAGAGTTAGTTATCTGTAATCTTGATGACAATACTGAATTTAATATGGAGCTTACCGTAGCAAAAGGTAAAGGTTATGTTGCCGCTGAACATAACAAGCCAGAAGATTCTGCAATAGGCCTGATTCCGATAGACTCCATATTTAGCCCAGTTAAACAAGTTTCATACAGTATAGAAAATACAAGAGAAGGAAAAGTTTTGGATTATGACAAGTTAACAATGTCAATTGAAACAAATGGATCAGTATCTCCCGAGGATGCAATTGCTTTTGCAGCAAGAATAATTCAAGACCAATTACAATCATTTATTAATTTTGAAGAACCTGAAGAGATTCAGGAAGAACCAGATGCATTGGAACCTCAATTTAATAAAAATCTTTTAAGAAAAGTTGAGGAGCTTGAACTTTCAGTGAGATCAATGAATTGCCTAAGAAATGATAATATTATTTATATTGGAGACCTTGTTCAAAAAAGTGAAATTGAAATGTTGCGTACACCCAATTTTGGTCGTAAGTCTCTGAATGAAATAAAAGAAGTGCTTGGCACTATGTCACTATATTTAGGTATGGAAGTACCTAATTGGCCACCTGAAAATATAGAGGAAATGGCAAGAAAGATTGAAGATCCATACAACTAAAAATGAGACACGGAATTGCAAAAAGAAAGTTAAACAGGACATCATCGCATCGGATTGCGATGCTTGAGAACATGGCTGTTTCTCTGATCAAAAATGAGACTATTAAAACTACACTTCCAAAAGCAAAGGAATTAAGACCATTTGTTGAAAAAATTATCACTCTAGGTAAAAAGAACAAAAGCTCATCTAGGGCAAATGCTTTTAACTCGCTTAGAGATAAAGAAGCAGTAACAAAAGTTTTTGGAGATTTATCTGAAAGATTCAAAGATAGAAGCGGTGGCTATTGTAGAATTGTAAAAGCTGGCTATCGATCAGGTGATAATGCACCTATGGCTTACATCCAAATTCTTGATCAAGAAAAATAATATCTAATTAATAATAAGTTGATTTATCTAAACATATAAATTTAGATGAAATCCAAAAAAACTATAATTGTTGATAGTACTTCTAACGGGGTAAGATTAGATAAGTTTTTAAAAGAAAAATTAAATATTCCTTTTTCATTACTTCACAAGGAGCTAAGAAAAAAATCAATTAAAGTAAATAATAAAAAAAAACTCGGAAGTTATAGAGTCAAACAAGATGATATCGTTGATGTTTTCAAGGAATTCAAATTAATTCATAATAATAAACCTTTAATTAAAATACCCAACATACTTAAGAGAAAAATTAAAAGTTCAGTAGTTTTTCAATCTGACGACTTTATTATTATTAATAAATGGGCAGGAATACCATGTCAGCGTGGATCAAAAATTAATCTATCAATTGATGATCTACTTCAATTTTTTAATACTAAAGATAGCCATCCTAAGCTAGTGCATCGACTTGATAAAGACACAACTGGTCTATTGATAATTGCAAAAAATTCTAATTCAGCAAGGTACTTTCATAAAATTCTGTCTAACCATAAAATAAAGAAAACTTATTATGCGATAGTTGAAAAAAAACCAAAAAATAGAGAGGGAATACTTAATGACATGCTTCCCAAAAATAAAAAAAATGTTTCTGCTGAAACAAAATATCAAATTATAAAAAAACTGCCTGGAGAATATTTTCTTTTAAAATTAAAACCTCAATCAGGTAGAAAACATCAAATCAGACAACATTGTTTTATGAATGGTTTCCCAATCCTTGGTGACAAAAAATACTATATTGAACGCAATCAAATTAAATTTTCTAATTTATTTCTACATGCTGGCGCTTTAGAATTCATTGATATGAATAATAAAAAAGTTAAAATAGAGACTGAACTCCCAGATCACTTCAGAAAATACTTATAAATTGATAATTCAGAAATATTATATAATATAGTGAGTTCATGAGTGATATCATCAAATTATTAGAGAAAAAGCGTGAAGAAGCTAAACTTGGTGGAGGAAAAAAACGGATTGACTCTCAACATGCTAAAGGCAAATTGACAGCACGTGAGCGAATAGAGGTACTTTTAGATCAAGATACTTTTGAAGAGTACGATATGTATGTCGAACACCGTACTAATGACTTCGGCATGGCCGATCAGAAGTATGCGGGAGATGGAGTGGTCACAGGTAGTGGAAAAATATATGGAAAATTAGTATACGTTTTCAGTCAAGACTTCACAGTTTTTGGAGGTTCACTATCTGAAGCTCATGCAGAAAAAATATGTAAGATTATGGATATGGCAATGAAAGTTGGCGCTCCCATTATTGGAATAAATGACTCTGGTGGTGCACGTATTCAAGAAGGTGTTGCTTCTTTAGCGGGTTATGCAGAAGTTTTTCAACGAAATGTTCTAGCCTCAGGTGTTGTTCCTCAAATTTCAGTCATTATGGGTCCATGTGCTGGCGGAGCTGTGTATTCACCTGCAATGACTGACTTTATATTTATGGTCAAAAATACCTCATTCATGTTTGTGACTGGCCCAGATGTTGTAAAGACCGTGACACAAGAAAATGTTACACAGGAGGAATTGGGGGGCGCTAAGACACATACCTCAAAATCCTCAGTGGCAGATGGAGCATTCAACAACGATATTGAAACACTGCAGGAAGTAAAAAGTCTTGTTGACTTGCTGCCTTCAAGCAATCGGGAAAAATCTAAAAATACTAAAGATAGTTTTCAAGACCTAAGTCCAGATTACTCATTAGATACCCTTGTTCCTGTAAACGCAAATAAACCATATGATATGAAGGAACTAATCAATAAAGTAGTTGATAATAACTACTTTTTTGAAATTCAGCCTGACTTTGCAAAAAATATTATCACTGGTTTTGGTAGAATTGAGGGAAGAACAGTTGGATTTGTGGCAAACCAGCCTTTAGTTTTGGCAGGATGTCTTGACATAGATTCTGGTAAAAAAGGAGGCAGGTTTGTAAGATTTTGTGATTGTTTTAATATACCAATTGTTACTTTTGTTGATGTACCCGGTTTTTTGCCAGGGGTATCTCAGGAACACAACGGTATCATTAAAAATGGCGCCAAGCTTTTATACGCTTATGCTGAAGCAACCGTTCCTAAAATTACAATTATTACTCGTAAGGCTTACGGAGGTGCATATGTCGTAATGGCTTCAAAGCATTTGCGGGGTGATATTAATTATGCATGGCCAAGTGCAGAAATTGCAGTTATGGGTGCAAAGGGAGCTACTGAAATTTTGTTCAGAAATGAAATTAAGGATAAAAAGAAAATTGATAAGAGAACACAAGAATATACGGATCAGTTTGTAAATCCATTTATTGCTTCAAAGAGAGGATTTATTGACGATGTAATAAGACCACATTCAACACGTCGTCGTATAGCGACAGCACTTGAAAATCTTAAAGGTAAAGAATTGTCTTCTCCCTTAAAAAAGCACGATAATATACCATTATAATTAATGATTAAAAAAATTCTAATTGCGAATAGAGGAGAAATAGCGTGCAGAGTTATACGTACAGCAAGAAAGTTGAATATCAATACGGTAGCTGTTTATTCTGATGCTGATAAAGATTCTCTCTTTGTGAAACAGGCAGATGAGTCTTACCATATAGGAAGCTCTCAGCCAGCTGAGTCTTATCTAGATATTGATAAAATCATTAATATAGCAAAAAAATCAAAGGCTGACGCAATTCACCCAGGATACGGATTTTTATCTGAAAATTCAGCTTTTGTTAAAAGACTGGCTAAAGAGAAAATAAAATTTATTGGACCCAATCCCAATGCTATAAAAAAAATGGGAGACAAAATTGAGTCTAAAAATCTTGCAATAAAACTTAAACTAAACGTAATACCTGGTCATACCGCCCCAGTAAAAAACTCGAAAGAAGCATTAAAAATCTCAAATAAAATTGGATACCCGGTCTTGCTAAAAGCATCAGCTGGAGGTGGCGGTAAAGGAATGAGAATAGTAAGAAAAAATAGTGAATTAGAAGAAAATTTTATTGCCGCAAAGAGTGAGTCAAAGAAAAGCTTTGGGGATGATCGAGTGTTCATTGAAAAATATATAGAGCAACCAAGACATATTGAGATACAAATTCTTTGTGACAAGCATGGAAATCAAGTTCATTTAGGTGAGAGAGAATGCTCAATTCAAAGGAGATATCAAAAAGTTATTGAGGAGTGCCCATCGCCATTTGTAGATAAAGAAATGAGAAATGAAATGGCTGCACAAGCTTTAACCCTTGCAAAGGAAGTTAAATACGACTCAGCTGGGACCGTAGAATTTGTAGTAGATGCTAACAAAAATTTTTATTTTCTCGAGATGAACACAAGACTTCAAGTTGAACATCCTGTTTCTGAGCTTGTTACAGGCGTAGATCTGGTTGAGCAAATGATTTATTGCGCAGATAATAAAAAGTTAAATATATCACAAAAAGATATTAACTTTAAAGGCTGGTCAGTTGAGTCTCGTATTTATGCCGAAGATCCAACTAAAGATTTTTTACCTTCAATTGGTAGAGTGACTGAATACATTGAGCCATCAAAAATCGTAGATAAAGATCAAATTATTAGGAACGATACTGGAATAAATCCTGGATCTGAAGTTTCTTTATTTTATGATCCTATGATATCAAAGCTAGCGGTTCATAGTAAGGATAGAGCAACTGCAATAGACTTAATGATCAATTCACTGCAAAATTATTACTTATCAGGAGTTGAAAATAATATTGAATTTTTGATTTCAATTTTAGATGACAAAAAATTTAGAAACGGCAAAATAAGTACAAATTTTATTAAAGAAAAATTCCCTAAGGGTTACTATTCCAATCATAATTTAAGTGAATATAAGAAACACAGAATTGCAATTTTTGCCCAGGTTTTATTTATATGCCAATTACAAAGCAAGATACTAACTTCAAATGATTTTGTAATAAAGGTAGGAGAAGATCTTCTTAACCTGAAAGTTACAGAATCTAAGTTTGAAAAAGAAAGATTTTATGGAACTTTTAAAATAGAAAAAAAAGAGTATGAGATTGAAACATCTATAAAACTAAACGAGAGGTTATCTCGGGTAAGTATAAATCAGCAAATAGAGTATTTTAAATTAAATAAACTTGTAAACCTTAACTCTTCGGATATCAGTTACCATGACTGCAGATGTCAGACCATAGTTGTAAGTAAGCAACATGAAACTTACATAAGGCTTATGCCAAAAATAAAATTAGAAGATTTATCAAAAAAGTTAATTTCTCCAATGCCTGGCCTAATCAAATCAGTAGACGTATCTGAAGGACAAAAAGTAAAAAGTGGCGATCAATTACTAATCATTGAAGCAATGAAAATGGAAAATATTTTAAAAAGTGAAAAAGACTGCGTAATTGATAAAGTTCTAATAAAGCCGGGTGATAGCGTGGGCGCTGATGAGGAACTTATTCTATTTTCTAAATAGCCAAAGTTTTTAATTTGCTCTGAAAAATATCTCTATCCATGTAGCCTTGTCTAAAGTAGCGACGATTTTTAGTATCTCTATATGCACCCCTTCCATGCAATACACGATAATTATCCAAAATTAACATGTCACCCGGTCGTTGTTTAATGCGAATATTATTTTTTTTATCCTTAATTAAATCCCATAACTTTCTTCTTGCATTAATATAATCGTCTATTTTTTTATTTTTATCGAATGGAATTAATTCAGTTCTATTGTTGTACCTTACTTGTATTACATTGTTCATATCATCTAACTCGATCAGCTTACATTTATTTTCTAACCAAGCATTATCATCTTTATATCTAAAAAAGGTATTGAAAGTTGTAAGCGTATTAAAGAATTGTTTATGTCTATCTCGCAAAATTTTTGCAACATTAAAACCGTCAACTATTGTATTTTCTCCACCTATTGAAGCGTTTTCTATGCAGTGTAAAAAAATATAACCTTGTGTAGGGAAGCGATATGGATTGTCAGTATGGTTTTCTAGTGCTCTTGTTGTCATAGTTAAGTCATAGGCTTTTTTTATATTTTTAACGTCAGCAATACCACCCCAATTTGTTTTTTTAACTGGCCCAATAAGTTTCATAAGTTCATTTAAACCATTCTTAGTTTTTGGAATATTCCTGACTAAACAAAAACCAAATATTTCAACAGATAATAAAATGTCAGATAACATTTTTTCATTTATTAGCAGAAAGTTATATTTCGGAATTTTAATATTTTTCTCATTCCATAAACATTTTTCGGACTTGAATTCTTTAGATTCTAGTTGATTGTAGAGATAGCCAAATTGATACAAATGTTTTGAATTATCTGAAAATTGAATTTGTAAAACATTTTTGTTTATTTTGGCTGATTTAATGTACAAATGTTCATCTATCTCCGCCGCTTCTATTAAAAGTTGATTTGTATAATTATCTCTTATGTCGCTGTTTGTGCTATGCTCATAAAGCCATTGAGCATTTACTTCATAGTTCTTATTTTTATTTTTGAGATTTATAGTTTTTTTATTATTTTTTACAGAAATAAAGTTCATTTTAATTAAAATATTTAATTAGAGTTTTTTCAATTGTTTTATCAATTTCCTTACTCTTTATATTATAACCTAAATCTGAAAAACTAGTGACAAATTTACTACTCATTCCACATGGCTTGATACCTTCGTAGTGACTTAAATCTGGATTTATATTTATTGAAAAACCATGGCAAGTAACCCATTTTTTTACCTTTAGACCAATACTGGCAATTTTATAGAGTTGACCATTATCCTTTTTAACGAATACTCCATGGTGATCAGGTATTGCTTCTGCAACAATGTGAAAATTACTTAAAATTTCTATGATCAATTTTTCAATTTGGTTTACAAAAAATTTAATGTCTTTTTTTCTATTATTTAAATCGATCATAAGGTAGACAACTCTTTGTCCAGGGCCATGGTAAGTATATTTTCCTCCCCGATTAGTCTTAATTACAGGTATTTTATTGTTATTAAGTAGGTCACTTTTATGATCAGTAGATCCTGATGTATATATCGCTGGATGACTTAAGAGCCAAGCAAGTTCGTCATTCTGGTTTTTAATTATTTCATTCACTCTATTTTCCATATATTTAAGACTTTTTAAGTAGTCTTGAGCTGAATTATCTATCTTAATTTCCATGTTTTTCTGGATAATAACCTAAATTGATGTACATGTTTTTATTATGAATAATATTGTAAATGAACCTCCTCAAAATGAGAATATTACATTTAATAATCAATTAATTAATGATGTAATAAATTTTTGCAATAACAAAGAAAAAGATAAACTAAACAATATTATTTCTCCCCTTCATCCAGCAGATTTGGCTGATCTCTTTACTTTTCTTAGTAAAGAGCAACGATCTTACATTCTTAATAATCTTAGTGAAGACCGCCATACAGATGTTCTTGCTGAGCTAGATGATACTATTATTGATGAAACAGTTCAAGAATTAGAGGACACTAAAGTAGTTCGCTCCATCAGCGAGATGGAGACAGATGATGCAATTAATCTCATTGAGTCTTTGGAGCCAGCAGCTCAAAAGAAAATTTTAGACCAAGTAAACCCCACAGAGAGAGAAATTTTACAAGAAAGTCTTAATTACCCTGAAGATACTGCTGGAAGAAGAATGCAAAAAGAATTTGTTTCAATGCCAGGCTTTTGGACAGTAGGGCAGGCCATTGACCATTTAAGAGAACAAATAGACTTACCCGATGAATTCTATGAACTTTTTATTGTTGACCCGAGCAATAAACCGTTGGGGAGCGCTTCAGTTTCTAAAGTTCTGAAGTCACGTAGAGATACAAAATTAAATGAAATTTTAGAAGAAAACCCAAAATTTGTTAAGGCATCGATGGATCAAGAAGAAGTAGCACTTTTCTTTGAGCAATACTCTTTGGTGTCAGCTGGAGTTGTCGATGACTCAAATAGATTAATTGGAAGAATTACGGCAGATGATATTGTGTGGGTTGTTCAAGAAGAAGCTGAGGAAGATATTTTGAGGTTGGGTGGTGTTTCAGAAAGTGAGATGAACCAATCCATTGGAAGATCAACGAGGCGACGATTTATATGGTTATTTCTAAATTTATTAACTGCAATTCTTGCATCTTATGTAATAAGTCTGTTTGATGCCAGTATTGAGAAAATGGTAGCATTGGCGATTTTAATGCCAATTGTTGCATCAATGGGTGGTAATGCAGGAACACAAACGTTAACACTTACCGTGAGAGCTATCGCAACTAAAGAATTAGTTGATAATAATAGAAGAAAGGTATTTTTCAAAGAAATTGCGATATCAGTATTAAACGGAATATTATTTGCGATTATAACAGGGTTTGCTGCTTGGATTTGGTTTTCTGATCTTAGTTTATCTATAATTGTTGGAGCAGCAATGGTAATAAATATTTTATCTGCAGGTTTGTTTGGTTTCCTAATTCCATATATTTTTAATAAAGTTAAGATTGATCCCGCTTTGGCATCAAGTGTATTTGTAACAACAATAACTGATGTATTTGGATTTTTATCTTTTCTAGGGCTCGCTTCAATTTATCTATTTTAGATTTTTATATTGTCAATTAATCGAGTATTTCCTATTTTAGCCGCAATAAATATTCTTGATTTATCGCTTATTTTTTTTCGAATAGAGAGATCATCATTTAATACAGTCAGATAATCAATTTTATCAACACCATGATCTATCAGGACTTTTTTCGTGTGATTAAGTATTTTATTAATCTTTAACTTGGTTCTAATCAATGGAGGTAATTTTTTAAGTAATTTGTTGATTTTAATAGCAATTTTAAATTCCTGACCACTTAAATAGTTATTTCTTGATGAAAGTGGAAGTCCATTTCTATCTCTAACAGTTTTAACGCATATTATCCTTGTGTTTAATTTTAATGACTCAGTCATTTTTTTAATTACCAAATATTGTTGATAATCTTTTTCACCAAAAAATGCCGTGTCTGGTTGCACTATATCAAAAAGTTTAAGTACAATATTTTTAACACCTGGAAAGTATTTTGGCCTTGATTTACCACATAGTCGTTTTTCAATTGCAAACTGTGGACAATTATATTTTGTTTTATGGGAGAGAATTTGTTTCTTAATTGGAATGAAGACAATATCAACACCGTATTTTTTTAAGACTTTAAGATCATTTTTGAGCGTCCTTGGGTAATTTTTATAATCTTCTTTTGGTCCAAATTGTGTAGGGTTAACAAAAATACTAACGACAACAATTGATTTTATTTTTTTTGATTCCTTTACTAACTTTAAGTGTCCTCCATGCAAAGCTCCCATTGTTGGTGTTAAGTGAATTTTAAAACCATCACTTCTATATCGATCTAGGATTTTATTGAGATATTTTATACTTTTAACTAATTTCATTATGTATATCTTCAAAAATAATATTATCTGCAAACTTCTTTGACAAATTATATTTTTCCATACTATTAATTGTCCAAGTTAATAGTGGAATATTTTCCTTCCTTATACTTTGAATATTTCTGATGCTTATTTTTTCTACATCAACCGCTAAAAAACTAATGCCGAGATGAGAAATCTCTTTAAAGTCAATATTATCATTACTAGTTATTAGGCCTGTTTTATAAAATGGAGCATTGATTTTAAACCATTCACACATTTTATAATCAAATGACTGCAAAGCAATTTCTCCGTTGTAAGCTCGAATTATTTCGATTAATCTTTCTTCAATTTCAGGATTAAAACCAGATTTTACTTCAATTAATATAGGTGTTTGGCCATCTACTAAATGCAGCATCTCATCAAGTGAGGGTATTTTACAATCTGTGTCTAAAAGTTTTAGTTTTCTTATTTCGTTTGTACTTAGATCATTAATATTAGAATCTATTCCACACATCCTTTTTAAATCGTAATCATGAAATACTATAATTTCTTTATCCTTAGATAAGACAATATCACATTCTATTGCAAGGTTGTGTTTCATTGCATTTTCAAATGCTTCCAAAGAATTTTCAATAATTAATTTTTTATCATGAAGCCCTCTATGGGCAATCGGACGATCAAGAAAAGGACTCATTATTTCAGAATTTCAAATATTGATGCAACTTCAACACTAGCATTTTTTGGAAGAGAGTTTGCTCCCACCGCAATTCTTGAATGCTTTCCTTTTTCTCCCATAATATCGCAAACAACATCTGATGCACCATTGATGACTAAAGGATGGTCAGAAAATGAATGATCAGCATTTACGTATCCAGCAACATGAATACAATTAAAATCATTAAGTTCACACGAAGGGTTCAGTTGATGTAATATAGACAAAGTATTAAGCATACATATGCGTGATCCATATGATGCCTCCTTAATGTCAGTTTCTGATGGAACTTTGCCAGTTATAATTTTTCCATCTTTTATAGGAAGTTGCCCAGATACATAAACTAAGTTGCCTATTTTTTTAAAAGGCAAATAATTTCCAAGAGTTATAAGTTTAAATTGCTTATAATCTTTTTCTACTTCGAGTATTTTATCTGCTAACTTCATTAATTAGAAAATTATATATATCTTTCCAACTATATGCACGAAAATCCGCCTCTTTCGGCGAAACTGCAAGTTTAGATAATCGTTCATCAGATATGTAATGAATAGTTTTAGATCTTGATACTTCTTCTTTTACGGAGGATATGTGGGGAGCTAAATCATCTATAAAAAAAACTTTTTCATTAAAGTCTCTAATTAATTCTTTAATTACCAACCCTTTTGGTCCATTTCCGGCAATTATTTGAAGATTAAGACCATTTTTTTGAAAACAATACTTTCTATCATCCAAATATTTGAATGGAATATTAGTCAGCACTAAAATTTGAAAATTAGAATCCAGAAGTTTATTGATAAAGTGTATTGATCCTTCAACAAAAGTTATGTCTTTTGACTCTGTTCGAAAAAAATCATCTAAATATTCAAGTATAACTTCATTAGATAGCGCTTCATTAGTTCCTTTTTGTTTTATATTTCCAAAAAGAGCGTATGAAGTTAGGTCATACCAAAATCCTTTTTTTTCTAAATAAATTTCAAAGCATTTTACGAAATTTAATAAGACTTCATCAGCATCAGTTATAAGCAGTGGTTTATTCTTTAAAAGAGTAGCTTTGCTTATTTGCTTTTGAAGGCCATCAGATAAATTATATGACACTAATTACTTAATTTCTATCAATGTAAGTTTTGTTTGAGTATATTGGCCAAAAGCTTCCAAGGATTTATCTCTTCCAGAACCTGACTGCTTGTATCCGCCGTGAGGTAAAGACATATCTCCATCGCTCAAACTATTTATCAGAACTTTTCCACTTTTAATTCTTTTTGCAAGCTTATGTACTTTATTCAAGTCATTAGACCATATCATCGCATTAAGTCCATAATGAGTATCATTTGCTATTTGAAGAGCTTCATCTTCATTTTCAAAATCTATGGCACATAATACTGGTCCAAAAATTTCCTCTTTAGCAACAGTCATTGAATTTTGAACATCTTTAAAGACCGTGGGGCTGACGTAGTAGCCACCTGAGTCTTGAAGCACCTGGTCACCACCAGTTATAACACTCGCGCCTTCAGATTTACCTTTATCTATATAATTCATTATTCTTTCAGTTTGAGTTTTATCAACTATTGAGCCCATTAAAGTGTTTGGGTCAAACGGATTACCTGGCATCCAAGGTTGAGAGTAGCTTACAACTTTTTCTAAAAATTCGTCTTTTATCGATTTTTGAAGTAGTAACCTTGAGGGCGCATCACATACCTGACCACTGTTTCCAAACATGCCATCAGCTGCCATTTTTGCAGCGTGGTCTAAATCAGGTGCATCTGCAAATATTATATTTGGAGACTTTCCTCCACACTCCAGTGAAACCCTCTTCATGTTGGACTCACCTGCGTAAGATAAAAAATATCTTCCAACTTCAGTAGATCCAGTAAATCCAAGTTTATCAACATCCATGTGAGTCCCTAATGCTTTTCCTGCAGTAGGACCATAACCTGGTACTACATTGAAGACTCCTTCTGGAATACCAGCCTCCATTGCTAGTTCCGCAACTCTTAATGCAGATAAAGGTGATTGTTCTGCAGGCTTTAAAATAAAACTATTTCCAGTTGCTAACGCAGGTGCAAATTTCCAACAAGCCATTAATAAAGGAAAGTTCCAAGGAGTTACTGCTCCAACTACACCCAGAGGTTCTTTTGTGATAGTGGCAATCAAATTATCACTTGTTGGAGCTACATCATCATAAAGTTTATCAATTGCCTCAGCATACCATTTTGTACAATTAATACATGCCGCTATATCGCCTGTTGCTCTAGTTATAGGCTTACCCATGTTTAAAGTTTCTAGCAAGCCAAGCTCTAAAATGTTTTTTTTCATTAAGTCAGCGAAATTAAAGAGAATTTTTTTTCTTTTTGAAGGAGCCATTCTAGACCATGACCCTTTTTCAAATACATCGCGCGCAGCTTTGACAGCTATGTTTATATCCTCAACATCGCATTCTGAAACGCTAGTTATTATTGATCCATCAACAGGGCTAATGCTCTCAAACGTTTTACCTGTTACTGAATTTATATAGTTTCCATTAATAAAAGCCTGATTTTTAAAATCCAGAGATGATTTTTTTTCCATCACATCATTTAGAGCGAGACCCATAGTTAACCTTTCAACTTGTTAATAATTTAATTTTTGTAAAGATTATAAAGATACAGGTTTTTTTATTTTTTAGAAGATTTTTTCTTTTTCTTACCTGTTTTTTCGAGTTTTTTTTCAATCAAATCAATAGCTTCTTCCATTAGAATTTCCTCAGGGTCAATATTATCGGGAATTGTGGCATTAATACTTTTATATTTAATATAGGGCCCAAACTTTCCTTTCATCACTTTGATTGGTTTTTTATCATCAGGATGTTCTCCTAAAGTTTTGATTTCAGATGAACTTTTAAGTCTACCAGGCTTTGCATTAGCAAGCAGAGAAACTGCTCTATTAATACCAATATCAAAAATTTCAGAATTATCTTCAAGGCTAGCATTTTTGTCACCACAATTAATGTAACCACCATAGCGGCCATAATTCACAGTAATAATTTCACCTGTTTCAGGATGACCACCTATCTCTCTAGGTAAACTTAATAAATACTGAGCTTTCTCTAAATCAATTGCAGACGGGGAAATTCCTTTAGGTACCGAGGCTCTCTTTGGTTTTTCTTTTTCAACTACGTCACCAAGCTGAACGTATGGCCCAAATCTTCCATTCAATAATTTAATATCCTGTTCTGATTCAGCATCTTTTCCAAGAATTTTATCTTCAAATGCTTCCTTAATTTTTTTATGAGAGATAGGTCTAGTAAACTTACAATCGGGATAGTTGGAACAGCCTACGAACGCTCCAAATCGACTTACTTTAAGACTTAGTTCACCTTCACAGTTTTCAGAAGGGCAACTTCTTGAAATTGCCTTTTCTCCGTTACTCTCTTCTTTTTGCTCAAATATATGGGACTTAAGAATTTCATTTAAATTATCCAATATATTAGTAATTCTCAAATCAGTAACATCACCTACATTTGAAGAAAAATTTTTCCAAAAATTTTCTAAGAATTCAGTCCATTTTATTTTTCCTGAAGTAATTTCGTCAAGTGATTCTTCCATTCCAGCAGTAAACTCATAATCAATGTACTTTGAGAAAAACCCTTTTAGAAACGCTGTTATCAATATTGCTCGATCAACAGGTACAAACCTATTTTTATCAAGTTCAACATAATTTCTTGTTTTTAGAACAGATATTATACTTGCGTAGGTTGAAGGTCTTCCTATGCCCAATTCTTCTAATTTTTTTACTAAACTTGCTTCAGAGTATCTAGGGGGTGGGAGAGTAAAATGCTGTGTTTCTGTTGGTGAAACTGACTCTATCTTCATTCCTTTCGAAATAGCGGGTAATGTAACCTCATCTTCATCTTCCTCATTTTCATCTTTTTTAATTTGTTCATCACTTTTTACTTTAAACTCACTATAAATATTTAAAAACCCATTAAATTTTACTACAGAACCGTTTGCTCTCAGTTTCAATTCATTCTTTTCAGAGCTGATATCAATAGCTGTTCTTTCAAATACAGCAGAACTCATTTGACTTGCAAGTGCCCTTTTCCATATTAACGAGTATAATTTTAAGCTATCTGTATCTAAATATTTTGAAACTTGATCAGGTGTTAATTCTATATCAGTAGGTCGAATTCCCTCGTGAGCTTCTTGAGCGTTTTTAGCTTTTTTTGATTTGTAAGTTCTTACTTCATTAGGGCAATAACCATTTTCAAAATTATTTTTCAAATAGTTTCTATACGTTTCAATAGCTTCTTTAGATATATCAGTGCTATCAGTACGCATGTAAGTTATTAAACCAATTGTTTCACCATTAATTTCAATACCTTGAAATAATTTTTGTGCAATTTGCATTGTTCGAGAAGCGCCAAAACCATAAATACTTGATGCGGTTTGTTGAAGTGTTGAGGTAGAAAAAGGTGGTTCTGGATTCCTCGAAGCTGGTTTTTTTGTAATATCTAATATTTCAAATTTATTATCCGAGAATAAATTTACAATTTTTTTTGCATCATCTTCAGACTTAAAACTAAATTTTTCTACTTTTTTACCTTCTACAGAAAGTAAATTAGCATCTATATTAAAGCCATCCTCAAATTTTACATTGCCTTTAATTTTCCAATACTCATCAGGTTCGAATGATTCAATGGCAAGTTCACGTTCACATATCAATCTTAAGGCAACTGATTGAACTCTTCCTGCTGACTTAGCCCCTGGCAACTTTCTCCATAATACTGGTGATAAATTAAAGCCAAATAGATAATCCAGTGCTCTTCGAGCCAAATAGGCGTCTACAAGATCAGTGTCAATATCTCTTGGGTTAGCAATTCCATTTTTTACTGCATTCTTTGTGATCTCACTAAAGACAACTCTCTTAACGGTTTTATTCTTTAATAATTTTTTTTTATTTAATAGTTCAACAATATGCCATGCAATTGCCTCACCTTCTCTATCCGGGTCAGTTGCAAGATAAAGAGTTGATGCATCAGCGCTCGCATCATAAATTTCTTTCATATGTTTCTTTGAAGTTGAAGAAACTTCCCATTCAAAAGCAAAATTGTTTTCTGGATCTACCGAGCCATTTTTAGAAGGTAAATCACGAACATGACCAAAGCTAGCAAGTACATTGAACTCACTACCTAAGTATTTATTTATTGTTTTAGCCTTAGCTGGGCTTTCTACTATTACTAAATTCATATCCCTATAATCGCGCTCTTTAATATATTTTTGCAAACTTTGTCAAATTTTCACAAAAAATATTTTATAATTGGCAGAATATAAGGCTTAATACAATTTCTTTTCTTCACGCTTTAATAAGCGATTTATATTTTCGTGATGAGAAAAGATCATAATCAGATTTATAATTAAACACATAAAAGAAACGTTGAAATCAAAATAAAATAATGAAATTAACGAAATTAAATTTGCAGAAAGTAAACTTGCTAATGAGGAATATCTATAAATTATGAAAATTATAATCCAACTTATACCAAGAGCTAAAAACAAATAAAAGTTTACTGCAAATATAATTCCCATAAAAGAAGCATATCCTTTACCCCCTTTTAGATCATCAAGCCATATAGGAAATATATGACCAAATAGAATAATAGTTCCAGATAAAAAAAGTAAATTATCATTGATTGCAAGAGTAAGGGTTATTGGTATTAACGCTTTAAAAAAATCAATAAATAATGTAATTCCTGCAGCTGAGAAGTTTCCAGTTCTTAATACGTTTGTAGCCCCTATATTTCCTGAGCCAATACTTTTAAGCTCCCCTAAATTGAATAACCTTGACACCAAAATACCAGTTGGAATTGATCCCAGAAGGTAAGAAAAGTAAATAATTAAAATTATCTCGAAAATCATTTCACCATAATTGACAAACAAGCCATACGAACAGCTACTCCATTTTCAACCTGTTCAGTTATCACTGATTTATTTACATCATCAGCTAGTTCATTCTCTATTTCTACACCTCGATTTATTGGACCAGGGTGAAGCACTAGTACTTCAGGTTTTGCTGATTTTAACTTTTCATAAGTAAGTCCAAAACTTTTAAAATAATCGTCTGCTGATGGGAGATTTAAATCTTTTATTCTTTCATTTTGGATTCTAAGCATCATCACTATATCAGCATCTTTTATGCCATCTTCTAAATTTGTGAACGTTTCAACATCATATTTATCTAAATCTTTCGGTTTAAAATAATCAGGAAATACGAATCTAACTTTTGATTTCATTTTATTTAGAAGATAGTAGTTTGACCTTGCTACTCGACTATGTTCAAGATCTCCACATATTGAAACTGTGATATTATTAAGTTTTCGATTGTGGTTTATAATTGTATAAGCATCAAGTAATGCTTGTGTGGGGTGTTCATTAACACCTTCTCCAGCATTTATAACAGGACATTCTAATATTTTAGCAATTTCTTTTGAGGCATCATTTTCTCCATGTCTGATAATTACTAGATCAGGGTTCATTGCTCCTAAAGTTTGAGCGGTATCAAATAAACTTTCACCTTTTCTTAATGAGGATCCTTCAATATTCATATTAATTACATCAGCTCCTAATCTTTTAGCAGCTATCTCAAAAGAGATTAGTGTTCTTGTAGAGGGTTCGAAAAAAAGGTTTATAATTGTTCTACCTTTTAAAATTGGTATTTTTTTATCTTTTTCTTTGTTGTGTTCTTTAAAAATTTTACTGAGTTCTAAAATATTATTTATATCGTCAATGCTAAGATCTTTTATGCCATGCAGATGGGTTTGAGAGATTTTAGGGATTTTAATGTTTTCAAGCATTAATTCATTCTTTTAATATAATTTAATGCACCTTCCAAGATAAATGCTGAAGCTAGACTATCAATTTCTTTTTTTTCATTATGGGCAGTTTTTCTGCTTTTTGAATTATCTGTATATAATTTTTCCACAGCAACAGTAGAAAGTCTCTCATCCCAAAAAGAATAGGGAATATTTAAAGACAAATTTAAGGCTCTTGATTTATCACGGATTGATTGAGCACTTTTTCCCTCACTTCCATCCATATTTAATGGCAGTCCAATGATGAGAGCTTTAACTTCGTGAAGTTTAACTATCTCATTTATTTCTTTTAGAAAGTCTTTCATATTTGAATATTTAATAGTTCGTAATGGTAGAGCCCCTGTCATATCTGATGTAGAAATTGCGACTCCAATTCTTTTACTACCTATATCCAATCCTAGAATTTTATGGTTACTTTCCACTAATGACTTAAATTCTGTGATATCTACTTCTTTTTTTGTTTCATTAGTCATTTTTTGACTGTATATCATACATTAATTTAAGTTAGTACCTCTTATAAATATGGAATTTGATAAGAAAAGTCTTTTAAAGCTTGGTAAGTTAGCAAGAATTTCAATCAGTGAAAATAAACTCAATAATCTTAGTAAGGATCTTAACTCAATCTTAGAATTTGTTGATCAGTTAAAAGAAATTAAAACTGATCAAGTTGATCCGACATCTAATTCCCTTAATCAAAAATTAGAAGTTAGAGATGATAAAGTAGATAATAAAAATAGTACTGAAGATGTACTAGAAAATGCACCTGAAAAAGAAATGGACTTCTTTGTTGTTCCAAAAGTGATCGAATAATGAGAGATAGTCATACATTAAAATCGTTGGCAGTTCTTTTAGAAAATAAGAAAATTTCTTCGAAAGAGGTAACTTCAGAGTATTTGAAAAATATAGAAAGTGGTAAAGAATTAAATTGCTATAATACTATATCACAAGAGAAAGCTCTTATTGATGCTGAAAAGTCTGACGAAAGAAGAAAAAGTCAAAATCTCAGAAGCAAGTACGACGGAATTCCAATTGGAATAAAAGATTTATTTTGCACAAAGGGCGTGGCAACAACTGCATCAAGTAGAATTCTATCAAATTTTATTCCAAATTATGAGTCTACAGTAACTCAAAAGTGTGGTGAAGCAGGTATGATTAGTTTGGGGAAACTTAATTGTGATGAATTTGCAATGGGTTCAACCAACAAAACTAGTTTTTTTGGTTCGGTTAAGAATCCATGGAAGTCTCTAAATTCTGATAATGAGCTTGTTCCAGGAGGTTCATCTGGGGGATCAGCAGCAGCAGTTTCAGGTGATCTTTGTGTAGCCTCCCTTGGAACAGATACTGGAGGATCTATCAGACAACCAGCTTCTTTTACGGGTACAGTTGGATTGAAACCTTCATATGGAAGAGTATCCAGGTGGGGAATAGTTGCATTTGCTTCTTCATTAGATCAAGCAGGACCAATTACAAAGACTGTTGAAGACGCTGCAATTTTTTTAGACATAATATCGGGTCATGATGAAAAGGACTCAACTTCTTCGGTCAATCCAAAAGAAAATTATTATGAAAATTTAAATCCAGACATAAAAGGGATGAAGATTGGAATCCCAAAAGAATTTAGAAGCGACAAGCTTCCAGCTAGTACTCAAAAAAGCTGGGATGAGTGTGCAGATCTACTAAAGACGAATGGAGCAGAAATATTAGATATTAGCTTACCTCATACAATGAGTGCTTTACCTGCTTACTATATTATTGCACCCGCAGAAGCTTCATCAAATTTAGCTCGCTATGATGGAGTGAGATATGGGCTCAGAGTTAAAGGAAATGATCTCATTGATATGTACGAAAAAACCAGATCAGAAGGATTTGGCGATGAAGTAAAGAGAAGAATATTAATCGGTACATATGTATTGTCATCAGGATATTACGATGCTTATTATATTAAAGCTCAAAAGATTAGATCATTAATAAAAAGTGATTACGTTGAAGCATTTAAAAAAGTTGATGCAATTCTTACTCCTTCAACACCTTCAACAGCATTTGAAATTGCAAATGAGCCTTCTGATCCAGTACAAAACTATCTAAATGACATTTTTACTGTTCCTGTAAATCTAGCGGGTTTACCAGGCATATCAATTCCCTTCGCAAATGACGAAAATAATTTGCCAATTGGCTTACAATTGATAACAAATTCATTTGAAGAACAAAAATTACTAAATGTTGCTAGAAATATAGAGGAAACAATTAGCTATTCAGAAACTCCAGAAAAATGGTGGCTCAAATGATTGAGGGTTGGAATTTAGTTATTGGAATAGAGATTCATGCTCAAGTTAATTCAAAATCTAAATTATTTTCATCATCGCCAACCGATTTTGGATCTAAACCTAATAGTCAAGTCAGTCTAATTGATGCAGCAATGCCAGGTATGCTGCCTGTAATTAATAAATTTTGTATTGAGCAAGCCGTTAAGTCAGGGATTGGATTAAATGCAAAAATAAATAAAAAATCTATTTTTGATCGTAAGAATTATTTTTATCAAGACTTACCACAAGGCTACCAGATATCTCAGTATAAGGACCCAATAGTGGGAGAAGGATTTGTTGAAATAGAAACTGAAAATGGTCAAAAGAAAATAGGAGTTGAAAGACTTCATTTAGAACAAGATGCAGGTAAAAGTTTGCACGATCAGGATCCAAACTTCACTTTTGTTGACTTGAATCGCTCAGGAATTGCCTTAATGGAAATTGTATCTAAACCAGATATGAACTCACCAGAGGAAGCTGTTGAATATGTTCGAAAAGTTAGAAGTATTCTAAGGTATCTTGGTACATGTGATGGAAATATGGAACAAGGATCCCTAAGAGCCGATGTAAATGTTTCTGTAAACAAGCCTGGAAATGAATTAGGTACAAGGTGCGAAATCAAAAACTTAAACTCATTTAAATTTATTCATGCAGCTATCGTTTATGAAGCAAAAAGACAAATAAAACTTATTGAGCAAGGAGAAAGTGTAAATCAAGAAACAAGATTATTTAATACCCAGTCTGGTGAAACGAGATCAATGAGGTCAAAAGAAGATGCTCATGATTATCGATATTTTCCTGATCCAGACCTTTTGCCACTCACTTTGGATGATGACTGGATTAAAGGTTTACAAGACTCAATACCAGAATTGCCAGATCAAATAAAAGAGAGATTTATTAATGAATATTTTCTTAGTTCTTATGACGCAAATATTATTGTTTCAGACAAAGCAACAAGTGAATATTTCGAAGACGTTGTAAAGAACAGGAATCCAAAACTTGTAACAACATGGGTTACTGGCGAATTATTTTCAATACTTAATAAAAAAAATCTTATTATAGAAGATAGTCCTATTACTTCAAAACAACTTGGTGAACTGATTGATAACATCGAAAATGGTAAGATTTCAAACCGTCAAGCAAAGGAAGTGTTGGAGGAAATGTGTGAAAGTGGCAAAGGTGCGTCAGAAATTATTGATGAAAAAGGGTTATCCCAAATTAGTGATGAAAATGAAATAGAAAGCCTAGTTGATAACGTATTAAATTCAAATCCAGAAAACGTTAAAAAATATAAAAATGGAAAGGATAAACTTTTTGGTTTTTTTGTTGGTGAGGCCATGAAACTTTCTAAAGGTAAAGCTAATCCAAAAATAGTTAATGATCTTATCAAGAAAAAGTTATCACAATAAAGTAATTTCTTTTAATCAATATAAATTTGATATATTAAAACAATGTGTGGAGAGATGGGTGAGTGGTTGAAACCGGCTCCCTGCTAAGGAGTTGTGCGGGCTTATACCCGTACCGAGGGTTCGAATCCCTCTCTCTCCGCCACATAACTATTATTACGATTCTTTTTTCTTACTTGGTTTAATTAAGGTTTTTCCTCCAACATAAGCACGATTGAGATTATAAGATAAAGTGTACTCAATTGGTTTCAATCCATTCTCAATAAATTCATATACTTGAATATTTTCCATTACTCTTTGTACATAGTTTCTTGTTTCTTTGAAAGGTATCAACTCTATCCAATTTACACTTGTAATATCATCTTTTCTTGGATCCCCATATTTTTTTATCCATCTGGAAACTCGTGACTCACCCGCATTATAAGCTGCAAGAGACAGAATGTATGAGCCATTGTAGTTTGAGAGTAATTTATCTAAATAAGCACTTCCTAAAATTACATTATACTTTGGATCTTCAGTTAATTTACTCTTTGTATATTCAAGCTTTAAACCTTTTGAGACCCTTTTTGCAGTATACGGCATAAGTTGCATTAATCCTTTAGCACCTGCATAACTTCCAGCTTTAGGATCAAACTGACTCTCTTGTCTTGTTACAGAATGTATTAGACTTTGTTCTGGAAAAATAATTTTTCCAAATTCAGGTCTTTCAATTTGAGGAAAGCTTAGAGGGTCAAGAATTGTGTGGTTATAATATAAAATTTTACCTGCTTGAACTGCAAAATCATGTCTGCCTATATCATTTGCAGTTTTGACAGAATTTACAGAAGTACTAAGATTGTTACGATCAGCAAGATCCCAAATAAATTTTTTTACCAATTTAGGTCGATCAAATTCATTTAATAAAGAAATTGATAAATAAACTTGTCGATTTTCTTTATAATCAGTGTTGTTAGCATCGGAATACTCTACAAGCAATGGTTTAAATAATTTCTTTTCTGATAATTTGCTCGCCGCGAGCTGACCATAAAAGGTAAGACTATATGAAGAAGCCTTTTCATACCAGCTTTGCGACTCTGTAAAACTGCCAACTTCCTCTAATGCATTTCCCATCCAATAGGCAGCCCTTGCTTTTGAGATTGGTCTTGATGAAACATTCCAAATTTCTTGAAAATGAAGATAGGCTGATTCTGGATTAGCTAAAAAAGTAAGAGCAATCCAACCAGCTAACCACTCAGCCTCAGCAATATCTTTACTTTCATTCAAACCGTGATTTATGGCAAGCGCGTATGCAGTTTCATATTCATGACGGTCAATTAAACGCCTAATAAGAAAACTTTTTTTATCCCAAAATTTGTCTGGGCGAACTAACTCACTTGAATTTGATTTGTTTATATCTAATAATAATGCTAGCGCACTATCATACTTTCTTTTTTTAATTCGCCAATTGATTCGATCATAAACAAGCCCAGGATCATTTTTCAATTCATCTGGAACCAGCTTTATTAAATTATCTACACCACCCGCAAATGAAATTAATCCTATCCTGGCTTCAAATAGTCTTTGATAATCTTTATCAACATATTTTACCAATCTGGCTGCAGTCCTATATTTTCCGTCCCACAGTAATTTATTTATTCTTCTCAGATGATGATCTTTATTTAAAATACTTTTATAAGTTTTTATAATTTGAGATTGTTCTTTTCTAGTAAAGCTGCCACCGATATAGCCATCAATGATAAGTCTCTTTCCTTCTTCAGATTTGCCACTGTTTAGAAGTGCATTACCTAGATATATTCGACCCCAGCCTGTTTCTGGAGGATTATCGCTAAAGTAATCTATTAAATCTTCATAATTATCTCTAAATGTAATTTTTGACTCAGCTTTGAGTTTTATTTTTTCTATTTCAGGCCAATTTGAATTTTTCTTAATATATGTTCTGTAATCAGAAAATGTTAAATTACCTGCACCATTATAATATTTAAGCCATTTTAGAGTTTCTTGTGCTGTTTCATTTTTAATATTACTGCTTATTCCAGTTACTCGATCCCATCTATATTTATCCGCCTTGTCGAGCGCTAACTCAAATAACTCATAGTCTTTATTGCTCAATAATTGAGAGAGTGCAGGCTGCACTGGTTTTTTTATTGGGATCGAGAACCCAGGTCCGGGCAATTCAATGTATAGACTTCTCTTTACAGGCGTTATTTCTCCAAAAGAAGATATTCCTGAAATAAAAAATAGACTTACTACAAAAATGATTAATTTTTTCACGAAATAGTTATTTGTTTGATTTACACAAGTATATTTATGATTAAGGTTTTTTTAAATAATTAAAAGTGCTATTGTAAACAATGTTTAAAGGATCTCATACAGCATTAATTACACCTTTTGACGGTAAATCTATTGATCAAAAATCATTTAGGTCTCTGATAGATTTTCAAATATCAGAAGGTATACATGGATTGGTTCCTGTAGGTACAACAGGCGAGTCACCAACTTTAAGCCATGAAGAACACAAGTTAGCAGTTGAGGTATGTGTTGAAGAAACAGCAAAACGTGTACCAGTAATAGCAGGAACTGGATCAAATAACACCGACGAAGCAATCGATCTCACCATGCATGCTGAAAAAGCAGGTGCTGATGGAGCTTTAGTAGTTACACCATATTATAATAAACCTACCCAACATGGTTTATACTCACACTTCGAGGCAATTAGTAAGGCAACTACACTTCCAATTATTATTTATAATATTCCTGGCAGATCAATTGTTGATATGAATACAAAAACAATGAGGGATTTGTTTAAAATTAAAAACATTGTTGGAGTAAAGGATGCTACTTCAGATATACCAAGAGTTTATGAAACGAAAACAACAATAGGAGAAGATTTTAACCAATTAACAGGAGATGATGCAACTACGTTAGCTTTTATGATTTACGGTGGTCACGGATCTATCTCGGTGACGTCTAATATCGCCCCAAAATTATGTTCTGAATTTATGAAATATTGTTTAGATCAAAATTTTGCTAAAGCTTCTGAGATAAATGACAAACTGATGCCGTTGCATCATGCTTTATTTGTTGAGTCCAGTCCTGCCCCAGTAAAATATGCGGCTTCTAAGCTTGGTTTATGCAAAGATGACATAAGACTGCCGCTTACAAGTATATCAGATGAAACTAAGCAATTAGTTGATAAAGCTATGAAGCACGCATCATTAATATAGCCTTGCAAATAGCAGTTCAAAACAGAAAAGCAAAGTATAATTATACATTTGTTGAATTATTTGAGGCAGGAATTGAACTACAAGGTAGTGAGATAAAATCGCTTCGAAATGGAAGAGTTGAGATAGCCGAGTCATATGCAAGGGAAGATAATAATGAAATATTTTTAATAAACTCACATTTCTCGAAATATTCTAATGCTTCATATCTAAATCATGTTGAAAACCGTCCACGAAAATTACTTTTGCATAAAAAAGAAATCAGAAAAATCATTGGAAAATTAAATAAAGAGTCACTTACTTTGATCCCAACAAAAATATACTTCAATAAAAAAGGTAAGGCAAAGTTGGAAATTGCTCTTGCTAAAGGAAAAAAACTACATGATAAAAGAGATGCTAAAAAAAGAAAAGATTGGGTTAGGGAGAAAAAAAAGTACGGATGATTTACGCTTTAGGAATTGGTTCAAATTCTAACTCAAGATTTGGGAATAAATTAAATACACTTAAATTTGTTTTGAAAGAGTTGGAGCGTAACAATATCAAAGTAATAAAAAAGTCAAAATTATATTCATCTCCACCTAAAAATTTTAAAACTGCCGCCGAAACCTTTTTAAACGCTGCTTTAGTTGTTGAAACAAAATTAAAACCTAAAAATTTACTAATAATTTTAAAAAAAATCGAAAGAATTACTGGAAGATACGCCTACCGTAAGAATACTTCTCGAACATGTGATTTAGATATTCTTTTGCTTAGTAAGTCCAGCAAAATATTGATAAATGAGAACAAAAATTCTATTGAAATTCCACATCCAAGACTTCATGAAAGAAATTTTGTATTACGGCCTTTAATGGACATTTGTCCTGGATGGCTCCACTCTGAAAAAAAATTATCAATTATGAGGCTTCATAAAAGCGTGTATATTGAAGATAAATTATACAAAGTCACTAATACCCTATAAATAGTCATTTATTTTGAGCTTCACTTCGTAAATAATGTATGATTAATAGTGCATTATGGCACAATCAACATTCTATAAACCTGCAAAACCGATTGATAAGCATCTTGACTCTAGATTAATAGAAAAAGCCTATTCTTTTGCAGTAGAGTGTCACAAGACACAAAAAAGATACTCAGGAGATCCATATATATCTCATCCAGTTGCAGTTGCAGATATTCTGTTAAATTTAAAATTAGATACTTCCACAATTATTACGGGCTTATTACATGACACGCTTGAGGATACACTTGCTACAGAAAATGAAATTGAAGAAAAATTTGGAAAAGAAATCCTTCAATTAGTAAACGGTGTTACAAAACTATCAAAAATCGAAACCTATACTGAAAACAAATTTCAAGCTGAAAATTTTAGAAAATTAATTTTAGCAATGTCTAAGGATATAAGGGTTTTGTTAGTAAAGTTAGCTGACCGTTTGCATAACATGAGAACAATTCAATTTATTCCTCAGGAAAAAAGAAGACAGCGTATCGCATCTGAAACTCTAGAAATTTATGCTCCTCTTGCTGGAAGATTGGGAATGCATGAATTTAAAGATGAGTTAGAGGATTTATCATTTCAAATTTTAAATCCATCAGCATATTCGTCATTAATGACAAGAATTGAGTATTTGAAAAAAGATAAATCTAATCTAACTGATAAAATAAAAACTAGAATATTCAGTCTTTTAGAAAAAAATGAAATTAATTGTCAAATAATAGGGCGTGAAAAAAAGATATTCTCTGTATGGAATAAAATGCAAAATAAGCAAATTGCTTTTAGACAATTGTCTGATATTTTTGCATATAGGATTATCACCGAAAGCATTGAAGACTGTTATAGTATACTAGGTATCATTCATAATCGGTGGTCTGCTGTCCCCGGCTCATTTAAAGATTACATATCGACACCAAAAATAAATAATTATCAGTCAATTCATACAACGATAGTTGGCCCCGAAAGACAAAGAGTTGAACTTCAAATTCGAACAAATGAAATGAACACTATAGCAGATAAGGGTATAGCCGCACACTGGAGCTATAAAGAGAATTATAACTTAGTAGATAACTCTTCTTCAGATCCAGTTAATGTTACTTGGTTGAGAGATTTAGTTGAAATATTGGACAGCGGTGGAAGCTCTGAAGATTTACTTGAAGCTACAAAATTAGAAATGTTCCAGGATCAAGTCTTTTGTTTTACACCAAAAGGTGACTTAATTCATTTGCCTGCAAATTCTAACTCTATCGATTTTGCTTATGCCCTTCATTCTGAAATTGGAAATCGTTGTGTTGGATGCAAGATTAATGGAAAACCTAGACCCTTATTTACAAAACTTCAAAATGGAGATGAGATTGAAATACTAACATCAAAAAAACCATCCCCATCTGAAACTTGGGAAAATATTGTTACAACTGCAAAAGCACAGTCATCGATAAAAAGATTTTTTAAAAAGCAAGAGAAAGATGAATTTACAAGTCTAGGGTTAAAAATATTACACAAAGTCACAGGTAGAAATGAAGATATTACAAACATAGAAATTAGTAATTTTGCAAAAAATTTTAATAGGAAAAGTCCTGAGGAGTTTCTTGTTGCTATCGGGAAAGGAAGTATAAAGCCACATCAATTATCAAAGCTTAAGCCTCGTTCAACTCTATCATTTTTTTCTCGATACAGAAGAAGAGACACAAACGATAAGATGCCTTTAGAGATAAGTAACTTCCAACCTGGAATTGCAATTCATTATGCAGAATGCTGTTTCCCTTTACCTAATGAAAATATTTTAGGGCTTACATCAGAAGACTCGGGTGTAATCATTCACTCCAGTTTATGTAAGGAGCTAGATAAAGAAACAAAAAAAGAAGATTGGATCACTGCCTCATGGAAAGATGTAGATCCAAAGCAGTATTTTTCTTCAAGAATAAAAGTCTCAGTTAAAAATGAACCTGGATCTTTGGGTAAATTAGCAACCATTGTTGGAAGTGCAGGTGGTAATATAACTAACCTTAACATATCTGAAAAAGGCGATGATTATTTTGATATGATTTTTATTATTGACGTTCATAATCTTGATCATCTTGATAAGATTATAGAAACTCTTTCAGAGGTGGATATTGTAAGTTCTGTAAGTAGGCTTTTGATAAATTTATGAAAACTGAAAAAGAAATAAAAGATTTTTTTGAAAGAGTAGAAGCTATTCAACATGGACATTTTATACTTTCATCGGGAAAAAGATCTAAAATTTACTGCCAGTGTTCAAAGTTATTTGAAGATCCTAGAAATGGAGAGATGGTCTGTGAAGAGTTAAAGTACAGGGTGCAAGAAAATATTAATGACGAGATTGATTATGTGATATCTCCTGCTTTAGGAGGTCTTCTCGTCGGGTATGAGCTCGCAAGATCTTTAGGATCTAAATTTATATTCTTTGAGAGAGTCGATAACGAATTTGAATTGAGGAGAGGCTTTAATATTAAAGAAAATGTAAACGTCTTGTTCGTTGAGGATGTAATTACAACAGGGAAATCAACAAATGAATGTTTAGAAAAACTAAAACCCTTAAATATTAATTTATTAGGCATTGCAGCAATCGTTGATCGTTCAAATCATAAATTATTTAAAGACCACAATGTAATATCAGTCCTAAAACTAGATATTCCAATTTATGATCCCAATAACCTCCCAGACGATCTTAATAAAATACCTGCAACAAAACCTGGCAGTAGAGTAATATAAATGACCCTACCTCGTCTTGGTGTAAATATTGATCACGTAGCAACTCTTAGAAATGCCAGAGGAGAAAACTATCCAAGCCCACTAAGAGCTGCACTTTTGTGCCAAGAATATGGAGCAGATGGCATAACTACGCATCTAAGAGAAGATAGGCGTCATATAAGAGACGATGATATTAATGAAATTATTGAGAACATTTCCATTCCATTAAATTTTGAAATGGCACCAACCAATGAAATGGTTGACATAGCAGTGAATGCAGGTCCGAATGCATGTTGTATTGTTCCAGAAAAAAGAGAGGAAATAACCACCGAAGGCGGAATTGATTTAAGAAGTAATCATAATATTCTCGTACCAAAAATTGAAAAGATAAAAAAAAATAACATAAGGGTCTCTTTGTTTATAGACGCTTCAACGGACCAAATCAAAATTGCCAAAGAGATCGGAGCTGATATTGTAGAGCTTCATACGGGAGAATTTTGCCGTAAAATAAACTATAAGGAAGATGCTTCATCAGAACTTGAACGAATTAGAGAAGCAGCAGATTTTAGTAATAGCATTGGACTTGAATTACATTTTGGTCATGGAATAACATTCGATTCTGTAGGGGAACTATCTAAGATAAAGGAAGTAAAAGAGTTTAACATTGGACATTTTATCATTTCTGAGTCAGTTTTTCTTGGATTAGAAAAATCAATAAGTAAATTTAGAGAACTGATTAAAAAAGGAAGGGAAATTCAGTGATAGGACTAGGATCAGATTTAATTGATATACGCAGAATAGAAAACACGCTTTCAAAGTTTGGAGATAGGTTTAAAAAAAGAATTTTTACAGAAAATGAGATAAAAAAATGTGAAAGAAGAAAAGAAAGTGCAGCTTGTTATGCTAAAAGGTTTGCAGCTAAGGAAGCTGCGGCAAAGGCTCTTGGTACAGGTTTTAGAAACGGAGTATTTTGGAGAGATTTAGAAGTTACCAATCTACCCTCAGGAAAACCTACGATTACTTTTCATGGAAATTCTCAACTTCAACTCAAAAAAATTGCGAACGATATGGAGCCAGATATAAGTTTAACAATTACTGATGAGTTTCCTTACGCTCAAGCAATTGTAACAATTAATTAATTTAATGACCGATAAATTTCTCAGCAAATCATGGTTTAAATCAAATTTGTTAACATTGATTTATGCATTGTTAATAGCTTTATTGATCAGAACTTTTTTATTCCAACCATTTTTTATTCCCTCTTCCTCGATGGAGCCAAACTTACTTATTGGTGATCGGTTATTCGCTTCAAAGTATGATTATGGTTACAGTAAACATTCATTTCCATTTAGTCTTGGACCAATATCAGATCGAGTTTTATCAACAAATCCAGAAAGAGGAGATGTTATAATATTTAAACCGCCTCATACTAATTTGGACTATATTAAAAGATTAGTAGGTATGCCGGGCGATATCATAAAAGTTGAAGATGGAAAATTAATCATTAATGGTGAAAGCGCTAAATATAAAGAATTAAGAGAGGATACGAAGATTTTAAAAAATGGACGCGTAGTAAAAGCAAGAGTTCTCATCGAAACTTTACCAAATGGAAAATCATATGAAATTTATAATTATGTAGACGGATCCCCAGGCGATAATACTAATGAAATAATTGTTCCTAATGACAGTTACTTTTTCCTCGGTGATAATAGAGATAATTCAAATGATAGCCGATTTTGGGGCTCTGTAAATTTTGACAGATTAGTAGGTAAGGCACAAATTATATTTTTTTCAACTGAAGGTGGTTCAAGATTTTATGAAATTTGGAAGTGGCCTTTTGATATACAATTTAAAAGGTTGCTTAAGCTAATAAGTTAATGGCAAAAAATTTATCAATTTTAGAAAAAAAAATTTCCTACAAATTTAAAGACAAAACCCTTTTAAAACGGGCAGTCACACATAAGAGTTACAAAAAACTAGAAAGTAATGAAAATCTAGAATTTCTTGGTGATAGGGTGTTAGGATTAGTAATTTCAGAGAAACTTTTAATAGATAAGCCTGACAAACACGAAGGTTCTCTCGACAAAATGCTAAGTAGTCTGGTAAACAGAAATGCCTGCTATGAAATAGCAAAAAAAATATCCCTTGGAGATTTTATTCTTTTAGGACAAACTGAAAAATCATCACTCGGTAACAATAAAAAAAGTATTCTATCTGATGCATGTGAAGCATTGTTGGGAGCAATATATTTAGACTCTAGTTTTACTCAAGTAAGAAAAGTAATATTAGCATTATGGAAAACAAAGTTTGATAATATTGCTGAAGATATTATTGATGCAAAATCAAAGCTACAAGAGTGGACTCTAAAAAAATATAAAACCCTTCCTAAGTATAAAACAATCAGTAAAACTGGTCCTGACCATAATCCTAAATTTAAAATTCAAGTTGAATTTATGAATTATAAAAAAGCTATAGGAACTTCTTCATCAATAAAAGAATCAGAAAAAAATGCTGCACTTGCTTTCATAGAGAAAAATGAGATAAATTCTATTAAATGAAGAGTGGAAACATTGTATTAATTGGACCAACAAATTCTGGAAAGTCATCTCTTATTAATAAAATAATGGGACAGCGAGTATCACTTGTTTCAAGGAAAAAACAGTCAACTACATTTAATCAAAAGGTCTATAAGAAATTCTCTGAAAACGAATTTATTATCCAAGATACTCCAGGCTTTTTTTCGAGTAGAAAAAAAATTAATAATAATGTCATTTCATCTCCCCTTGCGGAAATTGAGACTTCAGATTTAATTTACGTTGTCGTAGATATATCGTTAAGAATAAACAATGAATATAAAAAAATTATTAACTCTCTAGAAAATAAAATTGAAAAACAGAATGTATTTCTAATACTAAATAAAATAGACAAAGTTAAGAAAGATAAAGTACTTAGCGCAATTAAATTTTATTCAAAAGAAAAAATATTTAATGAAATATTTCCAATTTCAAGTCTCACAGGTGAAGGGGTTGCAAATCTCATAAAATTTTCAAAGAAATTTACTATTAAAACTTCATTAAAAAGCAAGCCTTCTAGCAATATACAGATTAAGAAGAAGCTATTTTATTCAGAAGTAACACGAGAAAAAATACTAGATAAGATACATAGAGAGGTACCTTATCAGTGTGATATCGTAACTGAAAAGATTAATAAGGTTGCAAGTCAAATCAAAATATACCAATCGATTATAGTTAAAAGACAATCACATAAGAATATACTTGTTGGAAAGAAAGGTTCAATGTTGAAAGAAATTGGTCAAGCTTCAAGAAAAGAAATTGCAAGATTTGAAAACAAAAAGATTCACCTATTTTTATTTGTAAAGCTTGCTAAAGAAAAGAAAATATGAGGTGGTCTGGAACAGGATTTGTATTAGGATTTAAAAAATATAATGAGTCATCCTATATTTTAGATGCGTTTACAGAAGACCATGGAAGGCATAAGGGATTAATTAGAGGAATACATTCAAAAAACTTACGTGCAGTAATAGAGCCAGGAAATGAAGTAATGTTAAATTGGTCTGGACGTTTAGAAAGTCACTTAGGTAATTATACTGTTGAACCTATTAAATTGTGGTCATCTTATATACTGAATCGTAAAATAAATTTGCATGGCATAAATTCTATTTGTTCAATAATTATATCTACTATGGCAGAGAAACAGCAAAATGCGTTTATGTATGAAAAGTCACTAAGTCTAATAAAAGATATATGTAAAAATAAAGAAGATTGGATCAAAAGTTATATTTTTTGGGAAATTGATTTATTGTCAGATATCGGTTACGGCCTAGATTTAACTGAATGCGCAGTAACATCTGAGAAAGAAAATTTAAAGTTTGTTTCGCCAAGTAGTGGAAGAGCTGTAACCATAGAAGGAGCAGGATCTTATAAAGATAAACTATTTAAACTACCCAACTTTTTAATTAACAGATCGTCTGAATATAATAATGAGGATTTAGAGAACGCACTTAGTCTGACAGAGCATTTTTTTCGTAAGAGATTTTATGAGCCAAATAATCTTAATTTCCCAAAAAGCAGGAATCATCTAAGAATTTCAATTATAAAATGAAAATCAAAAACATTAACTTCACTGACGCGCTAGAAGAAAAGTATCTAGCATACGCACTTTCAACAATTACTCATCGAGCGCTACCAGATATTCGTGATGGGCTAAAGCCGGTTCATAGAAGGCTATTGTTTGCAATGTTTCAATTAAGGTTAAACTCAAGTTCTGGTTTTAAGAAATCAGCAAGAATAGTTGGTGATGTAATTGGTAAATTTCATCCACACGGAGATCAGTCTGTTTATGAAGCACTCGTGAGATTAGCTCAGAATTTTTCAACAAGGTATCCATTAGTTGATGGCCAAGGAAATTTTGGCAACATTGATGGAGATAATGCAGCTGCAATGAGATATACAGAGGCAAGATTGACTGCGTTAGCAGAGCTAATGCTAAAAGATATATCAGAGGATACTATTGATTATATTAATACATATGATGGCATCGATCACGAGCCAATAGTTCTTCCATCAGCGTTTCCAAATTTGCTAGCTAATGGAAGTTCAGGAATTGCAGTTGGAATGGCGACAAATATTCCTCCCCATAACATCAATGAATTGTTTAAGGCTTTATCAAAATTATTAAAAAATCCAAATTATACTAACTCACAATTACTAAAGCTTATTCCTGGACCAGATTTTCCAACAGGAGGAGAAATCATTGATAGTGATGATGCATTGAAAGATGCCTATGTCAAAGGAAAGGGAACAATAAGGCTTCGGGCAAGATGGAAAAAAGAAGACCTTGGAAGAGGTCAATATCAAATTATCGTCTATGAAATTCCCTATCAAGTAAATAAAGCCAGAATTATAGAAAAAATATCTGATCTTATTGATTATAAGAAAGCAAATTACCTAGAGGCAATTCAAGATGAGTCTGCAGAAGATATCAGAATAGTTCTCATTCCAAAAAATAGAAGTTTTAAAGCTGAAGTAATTTTTGAGGACTTATGTAAGAATTCAGATTTAGAAATTAGATACGCCATCAATTTTAATGCAATCAATCACAAACTCGAGCCAAAATTATTTTCACTTAAAGAGAGTTTAAAATCATTTATTGACCATCGGTTTAATGTTTTAAAAAGAAGGACAAAGTATCGACTAATTCAAACTGAGAATAGACTTGAAATACTCAAAGGTTTTTTAATAGTTTATAAAAATTTAAACAAAGTAATTAAAATTATTAGAACTGAAGCAGATCCTGAGAAAAAGTTGATTAGTGTATTTCGAATAAATAAGAGGCAAGCCGAAGCAATATTGGCAATGAGGCTAAGGCAATTAAAAAAATTAGAAGAAAAAGAAATTAAAAAAGAAAATGAAGATTTGAATACATATAAAAAAGAATTAGACAAACTACTAAAATCAAAAAAAGAGCAAATAAAGGAATTAAATTTAGAATTCACAAAAAGTTTGGAAATATTTTCAAAAGATGAAAATGCTACAAATAGAAAAACTGTTGTAAATACAGAATATAAAGAAATTGACTACTCGACTGAAGAATTTGAAAGTAAGGATCCCATAACAGTGATACTCTCAAAAAATGGATGGATTAAAACCATAAAAGGACATCAGGATGATTATACAAACGTGAAGTATAAAGAAGGAGATGCTGGGAAATTTATTATAAAATTAAAAAATAATAGTAAACTTCTGCTTTTTTCTACTTTAGGTAAATTTTATACAATTAATTGTAATAAAATATCTGCAGGAAGAGGTTTTGGCGATCCTGTCAGTCTCTTGATAGATAAAAATGATAATGAAGAAATTTTATTTGCAACTACTTATGAGCAAGAGAAGGAATATCTAATTACCAGTAGTGCAGGCAGGGGATTTTTTGTAAATACCTCAGATTTAATGGCGTCTACTAAATCGGGGAAAAGGGTTATGAATTTAAAAGGTAATGAAAAAGCTATCTCCTGTTTTCAAAAAAAAGGAGACTTAATAGCTGTTTTTAGTGGTGAAAAGAAAGTGGTAAAACTTCTAATTTTTGATCATTCAGAAATACCTTTAATGCAAAAAGGAAGAGGGGTGACATTACAGAAATTCAAAAGTGGAAAAACTTTGAGCGGTATTTGCTTTGACTCTAAGGAAGGTATTTTAAATGAGAATAATGGTAAAACTCTTTTGGCGGCCAATGAAATAAAAAAATGGCTGGGTAAAAGAGCTCAGGCTGGTAAAATTGAACCTAAAAGTTTACATTCCAAAATTTAATATCTATCTTAGTTTTATATGGAAAACTATCCAGACAGTTACTATGCACAAAATATAGAGACCCTAAAGAAACCTTATGACCAACTAATTGATAATCATGAGTGTGACATCTGTGTAATTGGCGGAGGCTTTTCAGGACTATCAACAGCTATTGAGGCTGCAAAAAAAGGACTAAAGGTAATTGTAATTGAGCAAAATGTATTTGGATGGGGCGCTTCGGGCAGAAATGGAGGCCAAATCTGGAATGACGTATCATGGGGTATAGACGTAATTGAGAAGAAATATGGAATTAAACTTGCAAGGCAAATCTGGGATATATCTCAAGCTTCGGTAGATTTAATTGATGACAGAATAAGGGAATTTGACATTGAATGTGATAAAAAAAATGGGGGAATTAGTGCTGCTACTAGCGCGGCCAAACTTAGAGAGTATGAAGAAAATAGAGAGTATAAAATAAAAACATACAACTATAATAATTTAGAACTCCTTGACAAAAATAGTGTCGATAAAGAAATAGGTTCATCACTTTACTACGGGGGTGTCCTTGATAAAGGGGCGGGGCATTTACATCCACTTAAATATGCATTGGGTTTGGTAAAAGCGGCAGAAAAATTAAATGTAAAACTCTATGAAAGATCTGTTGTTAAAAAGATTAATCAAACAAGTCATGCAGTTGAGGTTCTTACAGATAGAGGGATGACAAAAGCTAAAAAAATAGCAGTATGTTGCAACGCCTATATAAAAGGTCTAAATTTAGGTATTGAAAATAGAATAATGCCATGTGCTACTTATATTGTCTGTACTGAGCCATTAAGTCAAAATTTACAGAGGGAAATACTGCCAAACGATTATTGCGTTAGTGATACAAATTTTGATTTAAATTATTATAGGTTATCTGACAGCAAGAGAATGATATTTGGTGGTGCAGTAGGCTATTCACTAAAGATTGTTGAGGGTCTAAAAAAAAGAACCAAGAGGCAATTAAATAAAGTGTATCCAAATTTAAGTGAATTAAAAATTGACTATATCTGGGGTGGATTAATAGCGTTAACAATGAATAGAGTGCCTGACATTGGGATGGTGAATGATAAAATTTATTATGCTCAAGGCTTCTCAGGACATGGAGTTGCATTAACTGGAATTGCTGGAAAGATTTTAGCAGAAAATATGGTAAGTGAAAAAACAAAGGAGCTCGAGGCATTTGAAAAGATTAAACACAAAAATTTTCCTGGAGGTAGATTATTTAGGATGCCGTTGCTTGTAACCATAAGCTCTATGCAAAGAATGATGGATATTTTCAATGTATAACATTCTTTTTATTGGGATTGGAAAAATGGGCTCTCCAATGGCTGGTTACTTATCAAAAAAACATGATGTTTCTATTTATAATCGTACAAAAAGTAAATGTGATAACTGGATCAAAAATTATAAAGGGAAAGTTATTGATAAATTATCAGAAACTAATCAAAAATATGATTTTATTATTTCATGTGTAGGCAACGATGAAGATTTAAAAGAAATAACCTCAATAGATAAAGGATGCCTAAACTCACTTAAAGAAAAGTCAATATTCATTGATCATTCAACTGTATCACCAAGAATTGTAAGAGAAGTAGAAAAAAACTTAGAAAATTTAGGCGTTAGTTTCCTTGATGCCCCAATATCAGGTGGACAAGCGGGAGCGGAAAAAGGCCAATTAAGTATAATGATTGGTGGTTCAGAGAAGGCATATGAAAGAAGTATTGAAATATTAGGATCATATGGAAAAAAAATAAAATATATGGGTGCTTCAGGATCTGGTCAGCTAACGAAAATAATTAATCAAATTTGTATTGCAGGACTAGTTCAAGGCTTATCAGAGTCTATTTATTTTATGAAGCAGACCGATTTAAACCCTGATGATGTATTGGAAGTAATTTCATCGGGCGCAGCACAATCATGGCAAATGGATAATCGTTTTAAATCAATGGTAGCGGGAGAATTCGACTTTGGTTTTGCAGTTGATTTAATGAGAAAAGATCTTTCAATTGCATTTGCTGAAGCAGATACACATGGCATTAATTTAGAGGTGACTAAAATTGTCGATAAATTCTATAGCGATATTCAAGATTTAGGCGGAAATAAACTTGATACATCAAGTTTAATAAAACGTTTAATCAATTAGTTTTAAAAATTTTGAAACTTCAGGAGCAAAATAAGTAATTATTGCATCTGCTCCTGCTCTTTTGAATGAAGACAATTGTTCTATAACGATAGTTTCTTCGTTAATTATACCTTGTTGTGATCCGAATTTAATGAGTGAGTACTCACCTGAAACTTGGTAGGCAAATGTGGGATACTTAAGTTCATTCTTAATTCTGTATATGATGTCCAAATAGCTAATTCCAGGCTTTACCATTATCATATCGGCCCCTTCAGCTATGTCCATTGATGCCTCCCTGATTGCTTCATCAGAATTCAATATATTCATCTGGTAAGTTTTTTTATTTGTCTTTAAATTCTTGGATGAGCCAACAGCATCTCTAAATGGCGCATACATGCTTGATGAATATTTTGCTGCATAAGACAAAATGAGAGTATCCACAAATTTATTTTTTTCTAATTCGTCTCTAATCATGCCAATCCTGCCATCCATCATATCTGAAGGGGCAATTATATCTGCACCATGTTCAGCAAGCAGGATAGATTGTTTAACTAAAACACCATTAGTTTCGTCGTTTAGAATTTTACCTTCATCGCTTAATAATCCATCATGGCCATGATCTGTATATGGATCTAATGCAACATCGCACATAATACCAAAGTCAGACTTATGACTTTTAAGCTTTTCAAGAGACCTACAAACTAAATTATCTGGATTTAGTGCTTCATCTCCATATTTTGTTTTTAGCTCCTGAGGTGTGAACGGAAATACAGCTATAAGATTTATTTTATGCTCACTAGCAATATCATAGACCTCATTTAAATTGTCTATCGAATACCTATAAACATTAGGCATTGATTGAATTTCATCTTTGATATTGTTTCCTTCACATACAAAAACTGGCCATACTAAATCGTTTGAACTAAGCATACTTTCTTGAGTAAGGTTTCTAATCCATTTAGCTTGACGAGTTCGTCGCAACCTATTTTTTGGATATTTAAGTTCTGATACACTCATTTAGATTTTTTCTTTGGCAATATTATAAAAGAGCTAGTAGAGTTTATATACTCAGTATAACCATCCTTCTTTTTTGATAATCTATTTTCTAACATAGTCACACCAGAAACCCTAAGTAATAAGTAAGTCATTATTATTGGAGCAATAAAAATTAATAAATTATTGGATAATGCAAAACAGTAAATTGTAATACCCCACCAAAATAGACTATCCCCGAAATAATTAGGGTGTCTTGAATAATACCAAAGCCCTTTATCCATAACTTTATTAATATTATTTTGATCTAATTTAAATTTGGATAATTGTATATCAGCTATTGTTTCAATAAGAATTCCTGAAAGTGCAATCAATATACTTACCCAATGGACAAAACTTAGATCAATACTAGTGTCTAAAATGCTGATCAGGGGCAATGATATAATTGGAATTAAAATTATTTGGATTAGGTAAGCTGTTAAATAAAGACCAATATCTCCTCTAGCTTCTCTAATTTTAACATATCTAATATCCTCAGTCTTATTAACATTTCTAATTAAAAGATAGATACCAAGTCTGAAACCCCATATTGTTATTAGAAATAAGCATATTATTTCAGTAACAGAAAATGAATTATTTATTACCAGAGCCAACAGAAATGAAAAAAAGAAACTAGGACCCCAGTAAATATCAATAAAATCTGCTCTTCTAGTTTTAAGGGATGATATCCACAAAATAGTGATGACGATAAAATTGAAGCCTAATATAGTTATAAAATTAAGTAACATAATTAAGTATATATATGTCTTTTAAATTTTTAGACAATTATAATTTTATTCCATTCGCACATCGTGGTGGTTCCTATGATTTTTGTGAAAATACTTTAGATGCATTCAATAATTCAATTAATTTAGGATATCGGCACATCGAAACAGATGTGAGGCATACAAAAGATAATAAGTTAATAATATTTCATGATCCAGATTTAAAAAGAATCCTTGGCGTAGATGCAAAAATAGAAAATTTAAATTATGAAGAATTAAAAAATATAAAAATTTTTAAGACACATACAATCCCATTACTTGACGAGGCCTTATCTTCTTGGCCTGAGATAAATTTTAATATTGAACCCAAAAGTCTAGAGTCTGCATACTTATTGAAAGATAAATTAAAATCTATGAAAAATATTGATGGGATATGTATTGGTTCATTTAGTAATACTAAGATAGATATTTTGAGAAATGAGTTTAAAGATAATCTATGTTCATCAATGACTAAGAGTGAGACCATATTATTTTTTCTTAATAGATTTTTTTCTTTTTATGATAATAGTATTCCATGTCTTCAAATACCTATGACATATATGGGCTTTAGAATTGTTACTAGTGATCTAGTCGAGCATGTTCATAGTCTTGGAAAAAAAATACATGTTTGGACAATTAATGACGAAAAACAGATGATAGATCTAATAGATATAAATGTTGATGGCATAATGACTGATAAACCTATTACGCTTAAAAAGGTCTTGCAAAAAAAGTTTCTTTGGAATTAATAATTGTATTTTTTTATATACAATATTTAGTATAATTAGTTTAATAATATCCTATATGAGTGAACAAACCAAAGTATCTATTGCTTCAGACCATGCAGGCTTTGATCTAAAAGATCAAATAATAAAGCGTCTAATAGATTGTGGTGTTGATGTAATTGATAGAGGGCCAGAGAAGAAAGATCCAGTTGATTATCCTGACTTCGCTTCAAAAGTCACAAATGACATTTTAAATGAAATAGCTCACAAGGGTGTATTAGTCTGTGGAACTGGCCAAGGAATGGCAATGGCAGCAAATAAAAAACCTGGGATTAGAGCTGCTCTTTGTTATAACAGTGAAGTTACAAAATTAGCCAGAGAACATAATGATGCAAATATTTTGACTTTAGGCGCGCGTGTTATAGATGAAGCTACAGCCTTAAGTCTTGTTGAAACATTTTTAAATACGGACTTTGAGGGTAGCCGACATACTGCTAGAATAAATAAAATAGGATAATTATATGACTTTTTTTTCATCTCCACTTCAAGAAATCGATAACGAAATTCATGAAGCAATACACAAAGAACTTTCAAGACAACAAAATCAAATTGAGTTAATTGCTTCTGAAAATATAGTTTCAAAAGCTGTTTTAGAAGCTCAAGGATCTGTATTAACAAATAAATATGCAGAAGGGTATGCTGCAGCTCGCTATTATGGAGGTTGTGAATTTGTTGATATTGCTGAAGACCTAGCAATACAAAGATTAAAAAAATTATATAAATGTGAATTCGCTAATGTTCAACCTCATTCAGGAGCACAGGCTAATGGTGCGGTCATGTTAGCTCTTATAAAACCAGGAGATACTATTTTAGGTATGAGTTTAGATGCCGGAGGACATTTAACTCATGGATCAGCTCCTTCTATGTCGGGAAAATGGTTCAATGCAGTTCAGTATGGTTTAGATGATGAAGGACTAATTGATTATGATGAAGTTGAAGCGCTTGCGAAAGAACATAAGCCAAAGATAATAATTGCAGGAGGAAGTGCTTACTCAAGAATAATTGACTTCAAGAGATTTCGTGAAATTTGTGACTTGGTGGGGGCATATCTGCATGTAGATATGGCTCACTTTTCAGGCCTAGTAGCAGCTGAGGAGTATCCGAACCCTCTAGAGTTTGCAGATGTTGTAACTTCAACTACACACAAAACTATAAGAGGTGCTAGAGGTGGCATGATACTCTCAAATAATACAGACTTAGGCAAAAAATTTAATTCAGCTGTTTTCCCAGGATATCAAGGTGGACCCTTAATGCATGTAATAGCAGGTAAGGCTGTTGCCTTTGGTGAAGCTCTAAAACCAGAATTCAAGGAATACATAAAACAAGTTATTAAAAATGCTCAAATTCTTAGTCAGACTCTAGTAGATGGTGGCCTCAAAATTGTTTCTGGCGGCACAGATACGCATCTAATACTGGTCGATTTAACTCCAATGGACCTGACAGGTGATGCTGCTTCAACAAGTCTTGAGGAAGCGCACATTACATGCAATAAAAATGGAATACCAAAAGATCCAAAGCCTCCAAAAATAACATCAGGAATCAGATTAGGAACTCCAGCAGCAACCACAAGAGGTTTTAAGGAAAAGGAATTTGAAACTGTTGGGAATCTAATACTTGAAACTTTATCGGGCTTAAAACAAAACCCGGATGGTAATAGCGAAGTTGAAAAAATAGTAAAAGAGAAAGTCATAAATCTCTGCAATCATTTTCCGATTTATAACTAGGTGATAATATGAAATGTCCATTTTGTGGGAATAATGATACTCAAGTTAAAGATTCTCGTGCCACAGAAGATAATTCTGCGATAAGAAGAAGAAGATTTTGTTCAGCTTGCGGAGCACGCTTTACAACATTTGAACGTATTCAATTACGGGAACTGACTGTTCATAAAAAATCTGGAAAAAAAGTACCATTTGATCGTGACAAACTGGAAAGATCAGTACAAATAGCCCTAAGAAAAAGACCCGTTGATAATGAGAGGGTTGATAGAATGATCAGTGGTATTGTAAGAAGAGTTGAAAGTCTTGGTGAAACAGAAGTTTCATCAGACGTAATAGGTGAAATTGTTATGGAGGGATTGCAAAGCATTGACTCAGTAGCCTACGTTCGATTTGCGTCAGTCTATAAAAATTTCCGTGAGGCAAAAGATTTTGAAGAGTTTTTAGGTGTGATTTCTTCGACCGAAGAATAGGTTAAAACTTGAGTGAAAAAAATTACCTTAGAATTACAGAGAGAATGGCACTCAGAGCTGTTGGATCTACATATCCAAATCCTCCTGTTGGTGCAATAATTGTCAAGAATGGTTTAATTATGTCAAGGGGTTGGACCCAGCCAGCAGGTACCCCTCACGCTGAGATTCACGCAATAAATCAAATTAAAAACAAGAAAGACATTAAAGACGCCCATTTATATTGCACACTTGAACCATGTTCACATAAAGGCAAAACAGCACCATGTGTCAACAAAATCATAGAGTTAAAATTTTCAAAAGTTATTATCTCGCAAATAGATAAAAATCCTCTGGTAAACAGCAATTCAGTAAAGAAACTAAGATCAGCTGGCATTGAGGTAGTAATTAAAAATTTTAGCAGCGAATTAAAAGAATTAAATAATATTTTTTTTAACTCTATTAGAGATAATAAGCCATTCATTACACTCAAAATTGCATCAACAGCTGATGGAAAAATTGCAACAAATCAATACGAGAGTAAATGGATTACTAATTCAACTTCGAGAATGGTCGGTCATCAATTACGTTCTTTAAATGAATGTATGATTGTAGGAACTGGCACAATTAGAAAAGATAATCCTATATTAGATTGTCGGCTTGAAGGGTTGGGTAATTTATCTCCTGATATCTTTGTTCTAGATAGAAAACTTAATTTAAAGAAAAATTTAAAAATCTTTGGTAAAAAAAATCGCAAAATTTATGTTTTTTATTCAGACAAAGTAAAAAAAAGAATTCTTAAATCTAAGAATATAAAGTATATAAAAATCAAAGAGGTTAACAACAAGTTAGATATAAAAACTGTCATCAAAACAGTTTCTCAACTGGGATATATGAGAATATTGGTTGAAGGAGGTGCTAAATTGTCTGCTTCACTTTTAAACGAAAATTTAATTGATGAAATTTTTTGGTTTAGGGCAAGTAAAATTATGGGAAATAATGGTATAAATGCTATCTCAAATTTAAATATAAACAAAGTTGACCATTTAAAAAAATTTAATTTAATTAACACAAAAACAATTGATAATGATCAATTATCTATTTACAAAAAAAAATAATTTATGTTTTCAGGAATTATAGAAAATACAGGTATTGTAAAAGAGTTTAAAAAATATAAAGACTATAGGCTTATACTTGATACTGATCTTAAATTCAAAGATATAAAAAAAGGAAGTTCTGTTTGTTGTAATGGGGTATGTTTAACTGTTATATCAAAGAAAAAATTAACAAAAAAGACAAAACTTAGTTTTGACGTTTCAAAGGAAACAGTAGGCTGTACAAATTTTGATCAATTAAAAATAGGTGATTTGATTAATATCGAAAAATCACTCAAAGTTGGCGATGAAATTAGTGGACATTTTGTTTTCGGACACGTAGATGAAACTGCTGTATTAATTTCCTCAAAAAAAATTGGTGGCTCATATGAGTTAAAATTCAAAATTTCAAAAAAAGTAAGAAAACTTGTTGCTAAAAAAGGTTCTATTTCGATAAATGGTATTTCTTTGACAATTAATAATATAAAAAGAGATGTAATTAGTCTAAATATCATACCCTATACATGGAATAGAACTAACTTACACAAATTAAAAATAGGTAATCGAATAAATCTTGAAGTTGATATGCTGGCAAGATATGTTACGCAAAGTCTTTAGAAGCATATTATTTATGAATAATGAATTTATATCATCCATTGAGGAAATCATTGAAGACCAAAGATTAGGTAAAATGGTAATCATGGTTGATGATGAAAATCGTGAAAATGAAGGTGACTTAATTGTTCCTGCAGCAAAAGTTGACCATGAAGCGATAAATTTTATGGCAAAGCATGGAAGAGGTTTAATTTGCCTATCCTTAACTGAGGATCGAGTAAAGGAGCTCGGTTTGTCTTTAATGTCACAAAATAATGATGCGCGGGACTCAACAGCATTTACAATATCCATTGAGGCGAAAGAAGGTGTTACAACCGGTATATCTGCACAAGATAGAGCTGTAACAATACAAACTGCAATTGATCCGAAAAGGACAAAGAACGACTTAATAAGTCCAGGGCATGTCTTTCCTCTGGTTGCTAAAGACGGTGGCGTATTAATGAGAGCTGGGCATACTGAAGCTTCAGTTGATTTAGCTAGGCTAAGTGGTCACACGCCCGCTGGTGTTATCTGTGAAATTATGAATGATGATGGCACTATGGCGAGAGTTCCTGATCTAATAGAATTTTCAAAAAAACATAATATCAAAATTGGTAGAATTGTAGATTTAATCTCTCACAGAAGAGACAAAGATAAGTTCATTAAAAAATCCTATGACTCAGAAATAAACTTAGCAACAGGAGAAAAATTTAACATAAAAATATATGAGACTCAATACGATGGCACTGAACAAATTGTTTTATCTAAAGGAAATGTGAGTGATGGTGAACCAATTTTAGTTAGAGTACATGTTACAGATTACTTCGATAATTTATTTGGTAATTATGGAAGCGATGATGCATCCTTACATAAGGCAGTTAAGTTAATAGAAAAAGAAAAAAGAGGTGTAATTATTTTAATAAGGGACACTGGCAGATCTATAATTAATAGCTTGATCACCAAACAATCAAACACAGATATCCAATATCAATCTAGTAGCGATGAATTGCGAATTTATGGAATGGGTGCGCAAATTTTATCTGAAATTGGGGTAAAAAAAATGATACTCCTTACTAATACAGAGTGGAAATTTATTGGCCTCGAAGCTTTTGACATTGAAATAATTGAGACTAAAATTTTAAGTAACTTAGATGAGTAAAAAATATAAATTTCTGATTGTAGCCTCAAATTTTTATCCAAAAATAACAAATGGCCTTTTAAGTGGCGCAACATCAGAGTTAAAAAAACATAAATGCAATTACGATTTATATAAAGTAAATGGATCATTGGAAATTCCTGTTCAAATATCTGTTCTTCTTAAGAAAAATAAGTATGATGCAGTCATTGCAGTTGGTTGTATTATAAAAGGCAAAACAGACCATTATGAGTTTATTGCTAATGCAATTACAAATTCACTCTTATCTATTTCTATTGACAAAAGAATACCAGTATCAAATTCTATTCTAACTTGTACCAGTCTCAAACAAGCAATTGATAGGTCTTCAAAAAAACTTAACAGGGCAAAAGAGGCAGTTTTGGCAGCAATATCAGTTTTAAATAATTAAATTTTAATGTCTGATATTAAATCATATCAGAGACTCTTAGCTGTTCAGGCTCTCTATGAAAATTCAATCAACATTAAAGGAATAGACCTACCTTTTGATGAATTGATGTCTCATATAATAGAAAATGCTGATTTTAAAAATAAATTAGATGGCGTAAAATTATTGCTGACTAAGGAAATTTACAATGGAGTATATTCGAGTCTTAAAGCAATAGACTTAATATTAAAAAACTCTCTAAATAATCAGGAAAAGTTCCATTCTTTTGATAAGTTATTATTATCAATTTTTAGATGTGCGATATATGAAATTTCTGTAAAAAACGAGATATCAAAGAAAATACTTATTTCTGAGTATTTGTTGATATCAAATCATTTTTTTGGAAATAAAGAGGCTGCACTTTTAAACGGAGTACTTGATAATCTCAAAGAAATATAGAATAAAATAAAAGTTGCATATTTACGTAATTTTTGGCATTTTCTCCACCAGAAACAAATAATCAAGGACACATGACATGAGTATATTAAATCTAGTAATTTTCTCTGGTATTCTATCAATTATCTATGGATTTTGGGCTGGAAATTCAGTTTTAAAATCAGATGCTGGAAGCGAAAAAATGCAAGAAATTTCATCAGCAATTCAAGTTGGCGCTCAAGCATATCTTAATAGACAATATACAACAATTGGCATTGTTGGCGCAGTCATATGTGTTCTTTTATATTTGTTTTTTAGAGATTTATGGGTCGTTGGGGGTTACTTAATTGGAGCAATTCTCTCAGGTGCTGCAGGTTATATAGGAATGATAATTTCTGTGAGAGCTAATGTTAGAACTGCTCAAGCGGCTAGTGAGAGCTTGGGAAAAGGACTTAATGTTGCTTTCAAGGCTGGGGCGGTTACAGGAATGCTTGTAGCTGGACTAGCTCTATTGTCTATATCAGTTTACTATGCAGTTTTGGATTCTTATTCAGTTTCAGACGAAACTCTCAAACATGCACTTGTTGCATTAGGTTTTGGCGCATCTCTTATTTCTATCTTTGCGAGACTTGGAGGTGGAATATTCACAAAAGGGGCGGATGTTGGAGCAGATCTTGTGGGTAAAGTTGAAGCTGGAATACCTGAAGATGATCCAAGAAACCCTGCGGTAATAGCTGATAATGTTGGTGACAATGTGGGTGATTGTGCTGGAATGGCAGCTGATTTATTTGAAACTTATGCAGTTACAATTGTAGCTACAATGGTTTTGGCAACAATCTTCTTTACAGGTGAAACTGCTTACATGATGACCATTTATCCAATGGCAATTGGAGGCAGTTGCTTAGTTGCTTCCATAATCGGTACTTTCTTTGTTAGATTGGGTTCTTCACAAAGCATTATGGGTGCATTGTATAAAGGTTTTATTGCTTCAGCTATTTTATCTCTAATATTTATTTATCCCATAACGCTATTTGTATTAGGTGATATGTCAGCGGAATTTACATTTGGCAATACATCGTTTACAGGAAGTTCACTTTACATATGCTCAATTATTGGCATCGTTATTACTGGACTTCTTATTTGGATAACAGAATATTATACTGGTACTAATTATAGACCAGTTCAAAGTGTGGCTAAAGCATCAACCACTGGTCATGGAACAAATGTTATTCAAGGTCTCGCGGTCTCCATGGAAGCTACTGCTCTTCCTGCATTAGTAATCGTAGTAGGAATTGTAACTACCTATCAATTAGCTGGCTTATTTGGAATAGCCATCGCTGTAACAGCAATGCTAGCTCTAGCAGGTATGGTTGTCGCATTAGACGCATATGGTCCAGTCACAGATAATGCCGGAGGCATTGCCGAAATGTCAAATTTAGATGAAAATGTAAGAAAAACTACCGATGCACTTGATGCTGTAGGTAATACAACTAAGGCAGTAACAAAAGGATATGCAATTGGATCTGCAGGTTTGGGAGCTTTAGTTTTGTTTGCTGCATATGTGGAGGATTTGAAATTAGTGTCAAGTTTAACTCCAGATTTTAGTTTAGAAAATCCATACGTGGTTGTTGGATTGTTGATTGGAGGTCTATTACCCTATCTTTTCGCGTCAATGGGAATGATGGCTGTTGGTAGAGCAGGTGGAGCTGTTGTTGAAGAGGTTAGAAAACAATTTGCTGACAATCCAGGCATTATGACAGGAGAGTCTAAACCTGATTATTCTAGATCAGTAGACATGCTGACAAAATCAGCCATCAAAGAAATGATAATTCCATCAATGTTACCTGTTTTGTCACCAATAATTCTATTTTTAATTATATCAATTGTAGCAGATCAAAATGCTGCCGTATCTTCAGTAGGAGCAATGTTGCTTGGTGTGATTGTTACAGGTATATTCGTTGCTATATCAATGACTGCTGGTGGTGGAGCTTGGGATAATGCAAAAAAGTATGTTGAAGATGGTAATTTTGGAGGTAAGGGATCTGAAGCTCATAAAGCTGCTGTAACAGGAGATACTGTTGGTGACCCTTACAAAGATACTGCAGGACCAGCAGTAAATCCAATGATTAAGATTACAAACATTGTAGCATTATTGCTATTGGCTGCTTTATAGTTTTTTACTGACCCCTAGTAAATGCGTCATAGAGCTGGTCTGTAATGCTGTAGGCGTCCCTTCTAACTTTAGTAACTTCTGGCGAGAATGCTATTTCATTAAAGTCCTCTGCTGTAAGCACTTCCTTATTTATCAAGATACCGTTCTCGTTAAATTCAAACCTATGTATATTTTGATATAGAAGAGCATCCTTTTCAAAAACGTTTTTTTCCTTAAGTGATAACAAGTAGATCCAAACATTATTGACATCATCTATTCTTATTGAAGGTGAACCCATTGCATTAAATATTTCTTTTGTTGTAGTATTTTGAACCTCAAATTTTGATATTTTTTCTGCAGAAATTACTAAATCATCCAACAGATATCCATGTTGCTTATTTATAGGAGTGCAACTATATATAAATATAAAAATAGTTAATAAATAAATATATTTAAAAATATTCATGTTAGTAAAAGACAATAATAATCTAATTAAAAAAATTTATCAGAATATTGTAGAAATATCGAGATCAAAGTTCTTCTATATTGATTATGGAATGGAAGATAGCTTTGAAACTAGATTTGATCTTATTATATTTCATGCCTTTATGATTTTTTATTTTTATAAAGCAAAAAAAATAAATAAGTCGGAAATACCTCAGAAACTCTTTGATTATATGTTTAATGACTTTGAAAATAATCTCAGAGAAATGGGATTTGGTGATATCGCGGTAAATAAGAAAATGAAGATTTTTATCAGAGCATTTTATGGGCGATTGTCACAATACAATAAGGGCTTTGATCTACTTAAAAAAGAAGAGGATAAATCATTGCTAGAAAAAGCGATCTTAAACAATATCTTTAAGGGAAATATTGCTCATGAGAAGACTTCAACTGTTTTTGCAAGATATATTATTAAAAATATATTTTATTTTGAAAGTAAATCAGAACAAGATAACATTGACTGTAATTTTAAATATTTAAAATTTAATGAATAATACAGTCCAAAATTTTAAATTAGCTGTTGATATGTTAGGCAGTGAAACAAAAACTCATGAAATTTTAAAAGGGCTTGAACAATCTTTACTAAGAAACATAAATTATAGATTTCACTTATACGGAAATAAAAGAATAATAGTAAAAAAAATTAAGAAATTTAAAAAACTACAAGCTGCCTCAGAAATAATTGAGTGTCAGGACAGTATCTCCATGGAGGATAAACCATCTGAAATAATTAAATCAAAAAATCAATCAAGCATGTATTTATCAATAAAATCAGTAGAGGAAAATAACTCTGATGCGGTCCTATCATTTGGTAATACCGGAGCATTAATGACTTTATCATTATTAAACATTAAGACATTGTCCGAAATAAAACGACCCTCTATAGCATCAATTTGGCCAAACCTAAAAGGTGAGTCGATTGTTTTAGATCTTGGTGCGAATACTAAATTGAATTCAAAATACCTTGTAGATAACGCAGTATTAGGTTCAAGTTTGGCATCAATATTACTTAAAATAGATAAGCCCTCCATTGGTATCCTAAATGTTGGAAGTGAGGATATCAAAGGAAATGAAGAAATTAAGCAAGCCTCAAATATTCTAAAAGAGCTCGATAAATCAAATTTAATCAATTATTTTGGTTACATCGAGGGAAACGATATTTCAATTGGAAAAACAAATGTAGTTGTTACAGATGGGTTCACAGGAAATATTGCATTAAAGACCGCTGAAGGAACTGCAAAGCTTTTTCAAAATCATCTTAACAACGCTTATCAAAGTTCAGTATTCTCTAAGATTGGATATTTGCTATCTTCAATTGCTTTAAGGTCAGTTAAGGAGAGACTTGACCCAAGGGTGCATAATTGTGGTATTTTAATGGGATTGAATGCTTTGGTAGTTAAATGTCATGGACAATCCGAATTTAAGGGTGTCTCATACGCTGCGGATATCATTTATTCCTTGCTTGCAAATGACGTAAACGAAAAAATAAAGAAATACGTGAAAGAAATGAGAAGTAGAATGGCCATTTAAATGGTAAAAAAAGTATTTATTTATTGTTATAAGTCACTAATTTTATATAATTTTTCCTATGGATAAGACTACAACCAGATCTACACTCAGTGAAGCTGTTTTCAAGAATGTAGGTCTTTCTAGAAACGAGTCTGCCACACTTGTTGACTCGGTTTTTGGAGAAATTTTAAAAAGTCTTATCCAAGGTGATGATGTGAAGATCTCATCTTTTGGGACGTTCGTTGTCAGGAAAAAAAAAGAAAGAATTGGTAGAAATCCAAAAACTGGCCAAGAAGTACCAATAACTGCGCGAAGCGTAGTAACTTTTAGGGCGTCAAATGTTTTGAAGTCTAAAGTAAATTCACGAAATAAATTGAATATAGAAGGTATAAATTAAATGAGTTCAAAGTCACCTGAGGCATTTCGAACAATTAGTGAAGTATCCAAAGACCTCTCACTACCGCAGCATGTCCTAAGGTTTTGGGAAACAAAGTTTGTGCAAATTAAACCTATTAAAAGAGGAGGCGGTCGAAGATACTATAGACCTGAAGATGTTAAATTGCTCAAAGGGATAAAAAGTTTACTTTACAATGATGGTTATACGATAAGAGGAGTACAAAAAGTAATTAAAGAAAATGGTACAAAAAAACTAATTAAAGTAGAAACAGAAAATAAAATCTTTACAGAATATGAAAAAGATAATAATGACCAATCAAACATTAGTTCGACACCTCATCATTCTATGAATGATTCTAAAAGAAGAAAACTAATGAGTGTATTAGAGGACTTAGTAAAATTAAAAAAAAACTTAGATAATAAATAATGGCAAAAAAATCAACTGTTAAAGTTCGTCTTGTCCCTGAAGAGAAAACTGATAGCAAGTTTTATTATTACGCAAAGAAACCAACTTCAGGTTTGAAAGCAAAAGACAAATTAAGAATGAAAAAATATAACCCTGCAACAAAAAAGCATGAGTGGTTCATAGAAAAAAAATTGCCACCTCATAGCAAGTAATCACTTTTTAAAATTCCTTCTCTCAAAATCAATAAAATTTTTTATAATAGATAACCAAATCTCACTTATTAATTTCGGGTTACCCTCAAGTTTTTTTGTCTGTTTTATTACTTTATTTTTTATTTGGTTAATTCTTCTTACATCAACAATTTCGGATTTTTTTGTTTTAAGTTCAAGCGCTTTGTTTACTAATTTTGACCTTCTTACCATCAACGGTATTAATTTTGAATCGACTTTATCAATTCTCTTTCTTATTTCTTTCATAGCAACTGTTTTATTTTTTTTAGTAATCATCTTTTTTTGAATGGTCTCAATATATACATTGACGGGAAAACCCAGATAATACCCAAAATAAAATATACAACAAGTTCTACTAACCAATTATTAAAGTTGATTTTAATTAAAAAAGCCATAACTAATAGACAATATAAAAACATCATTAATATAAAGATTATAATACTTAATAACTTCTTTGTTTTTAGCATACTAAATATGTAATAATTATGACACCGAAAATCAATATATTTTCAATTTGGCTACTTTCTCTATCTATATCTATTTGTACGATAATACTGATTGGAGGCTACACTAGGATATCAGACTCCGGTCTATCGATAACAGAATGGCTGCCACTATCAGGGGTAATGTATCCATTTACTGAGGCTCAATGGCAATTAGAATTCAATAAATATAAAAAAATTGACGAATTTATGCTTGTTAATAGTTCAATGACAATAAATGAGTTCAAGTTTATTTATTTTTGGGAATGGTTTCATCGTTTTTTTGCAAGGCTTATTGGAGTAATATATTTTTTACCTCTGATTTTTTTGTTAATTAAAAATAAAATTCATAAAAAATATGTAATAAGAATATTTTTAATTGGTTTGCTCTTAGGACTGCAGGCTGTAATTGGCTGGTATATGGTCAAAAGTGGTTTAATTGGAAGAGTTGATGTTAGTCAATATCGACTAGCAATGCATTTAACAATGGCTTTCTTCATCCTCGGCCTTACTTTTCAAATATTTATAGAAGATAATATTAAATTCATTAATGTTAAAAAATCATATTACAAATTAAAAAATGAGTATTTATTTTTATTTTTGTTAATATTTGTTTTCTCACAAATTGCTTATGGCGCTTTTGTTTCTGGCACACACTCAGGTTTATTATATAATACTTGGCCAATGTATGATGGAAATATTTTTCCATTGATCGAAAATAATAACTTACAAGGTATTATTAAATTTTTTGAAACAAAAGAATATATAATATTTATTCATCGAACTTCTGCATTATTATTACTTTTATTAGTTATTTATATAAATTATATTTACTTTAAAGAAAATAAATTCATCAAGGATGGTTATTTATTACTTTTATTTAATGCAATCTTTGCAATACAAATTCTACTTGGAATCTTAATGACTTTTCAAAATATTCCTTGGCATTTAGCACTTGCTCACCAAGGTAATGCTATTATTTTATTTTTACTTTCTATTACTATGTGGATGTTCAGTAAGAAACCTCTTCAAGAGAACTTATCTTGAAGAGGCTATTAATTACAGCTTATGCCGCATCCAATGCATTTTTCAGATCTTCTATAATGTCATCAATATGTTCAATTCCGATAGAAAGTCTTACATAACTTGGATTTACACCGGCAGACTCCATATCCTCATCAGACAATTGAGAGTGAGTAGTTGATGCTGGGTGAATTGCAAGGCTTCGCGCATCACCAATATTGGCTACGTGATAGAACATGTTTAAGTTGTTGATGAATTTTTCACCACTAGCCTTACCACCTTTAAGTTCAATGCCACAGAGAGCTCCATGACCTCCCTTTAGATATTTATTAGCTCTTTCACCCGCTTCGCCTTCATCAAGACCAGCATATATTACTCTTGAAACTTTGTTATGATTAGATAGATACTCAGCCACTTTTGCTGCATTAGAGCAATGCTTCTCCATTCTCAATGACACGGTTTCTAAACCTTGTATTATTTGAAATGCACTTTGAGGTGGAAGAGCGGGACCTAGGTCTCGTAGTCCAACAAATCTTGCTCTTACAATGTAGGCAATAGGACCAACAGCTTTAGCAAACTCTGTCCATATCATTCCGTGATAGCTTGGATCAGGATTATTTAACATAGGTTGTCTTTTCGGGTCTTTAGCCCAATCAAATTTACCGCTATCAACAATTATTCCACCGATAGTCGTTCCATGGCCACCTATGAATTTTGTAAGCGAATGTACAACGATAGTTGCACCATGTTCAATTGGCTTACATATGACTGGCGCTGCAGTATTATCAACAATGAGAGGAATATTGTATTCATCTCCAATATCAGCCACTTCTCTAATTGGAAAGACTTTGAGTTTTGGATTAGGCAGCGTCTCTGCATAATATGCACGAGTATTATCGTCTGTCAATTTTCTGAAACTTTCAGGATCCGTTGGGTCTGCAAACCTAACTTCGATTCCTAGATCTTTCATGGTGTTAGCAAATAAATTCCATGTTCCGCCGTACAGGTCTGTTGAACTAACAATATTATCTCCAGCTTTTACTAAGTTTTGTATACTCAGCATTGAAGCTGACTGACCTGAACTAACACATAATGCTCCTACACCACCTTCCATTGCTGCAACTCTTTTTTCAAGAACATCTACTGTTGGATTCATTATTCTTGTATAAATATTACCAAAATCTTTTGCTCCAAATAAGTTGGCCGCATGTTCAGTATTATGAAACTGATATGATGTTGTTTGATAAATTGGGACAGCTACTGAAGTAGTAGAAGGATCACTTCTATAATCGCCGCCATGCAATGCAATAGTTTCAGGATTTACGGAGTCTGCTGGATTAAATTTGTTTTTTGCCATTTTTTTACCTCTATTTAAATTTTACGAGTTTCGCAGCAAACAAAAAAACCGCATCATAATATTTATGTGCGGCTGGTGGCTTAGCTGTTTAAGTCCGCAAGCTGCTTTAAACTCGACAATATATTGAATAACACTCTAAGACTTATGTAAAGCGTTATAATTGAAATAGTATTATGATACCATCAATTAAATAATTGAAATGATTAAATAAATATAAGATGTTGACATATTAATGGGTACTGTCTAATAAACAACACTATGACTACATCCAAGATACTAAAGCAAACTAAGTCTTTAAGAAAAGAAGACATAAAAAAAGAATGGTTGTTAATTGACGCAAAAGATATCGTTTTAGGAAGACTTGCCACAAATGTATCGAATATTATAAGAGGTAAGCATAAGCCAACATACACACCACATGTGGATTGCGGCGATAATGTTGTCATTATTAATGCTGAAAAAATAAGACTTACAGGTAAAAAGCTTGATAGCAAAACCTATTATAGACACACCGGATATCCTGGAGGAATTAAAAGTATTAATGCTAGAAAAATATTAGAAGGAAAATTCCCTGACCGACTAGTTAGACTTGCCGTTAAAAGAATGATACCGAAAGGACCACTTGGAAGAAAGCAGCTATCTAATATGAAGGTATACATCGGTGACAAACACCCTCACGAAGCGCAAAACCCTAAGATATATAATATGAAGGAAGTAGTCTAAATGACCGACATTATGAATAATAATGTAGAAGAAAATCTGGCTAAACCCATATTGGATAATCTAGGAAGGTCATATGCTACAGGTAAAAGAAAGAATGCTGTTGCAAGAGTATGGATGAAAGATGGATCCGGAAAAATGTTAATTAATGGCAAGGATGTTGATAAATACTTTTTGAGACCTGTTTTAAATATGCTAGTTAATCAACCGCTTGAATTGACAAATAAAAAAATGAATGTTGATACAACAGTTACAGTTAGTGGCGGTGGAATGTCCGGTCAGGCCGGTGCTGTCAGACATGGAATTTCAAAAGCACTTACTTTGCTAGATCCAAACTTAAGACCAGTCCTTAAAACTGAAGGTTTACTTACCAGAGACTCTCGAATTGTTGAAAGAAAAAAATATGGTAGACGTAAAGCGCGAAGACGTTTCCAATTTTCTAAAAGATAATTTTTTTCAAACTTCTATTATAAAATTAAAAATTTATTATGATTAACGTAGCTATATTAGGTGCTAGTGGATTTGTAGGGCATGAAATAATCAAAATTTGCCTCAAGCACCCCTATGTCAGCATTGAGGCTTTATCTGCAAACAAGTCAGCAGGTGAGATAGTTCAAATCCATGACGCTGCTGGTATACAAACACCACTCAAATACAAAAGCTATGAAGAAATAGATTTTTGTAGCATTGATTATGTATTTAATTGCTTGCCAAATGAAATTCTTCATAAAAGAAGCGATCTATTGAAATCAGATGTTAGTATAATTGACCTTTCAGTTGACTTTAGACTTGATGACAAAAATGAGTATGAGAACTGGTATGGCTTTAAACATGGCAACTTTGAGGTAAACGATAAATTCCAATATGGATTAACAGAGTTTAATAGAGATAAAATAAAAAAATGTAAGCATATTGCAAACCCTGGCTGCTATGCAACTAGCATCTTAATCCCACTAATTGAACTGATAAAACAAAATGTAATTAAAACTAACGATATCGTTATTGACTCAAAATCAGGATATTCAGGTGCAGGTAAAACAAAGGGGAAAAAAGAATTAATTAAAGAGGTAAATGAAAATATCAGAACCTATGGTATTGGTGATCACAAACACATAGCTGAAATAAACCAAGAACTAAGTAAAATTAAAAATATTAGAACTGAAGTTTTCTTTGCAGCTAATATATTACCTGTTGAAAGAGGTATTTTGAGTAACATTTATATTGACACGAATGAGGTATCTCAAAATGATATTTACGATATATTACAAAAAAGATTTAATGATGAGCACTTTATACAATTGCTGCCTATGAATGAAATTCCTTCCTCTAGGGACGTAGTTGGTACCAATAACTTAGCCATAGGATTAAAAAAGGGATATAAAGCAAATAAATTATGTATTGTCAGTGTTTTAGATAATTTGATAAAAGGAGCTGCTGGACAAGCAATTCAAAATTTTAATCTTATGAATGATTATGATGAGAGGTTAGGACTAGAATGAGAAAAAAAATAATAATTATTTTTAATTTATTTTTATTTTTATTAACTTTCAATGCCTGCTCATCAGTAAATAATTTTTCTTTTTATGAGTTTTTTATCAACCCAAATGCTGCAGAATTAATTTTAAATGATCAAGAAAATGCTGAGAAACCAGATTTAGAGAGCGTACCAGAAAAGGTTGAAATCGATGAGTAAAACTTATGGTGTTGGAATAGCAGGACTAGGAACAGTTGGATCGGGATTTCTCAAACAATTAAAAAATTTTAAAACTCACTCTCAAAAAACTGCAAATATCAATGTGATTAAAATTGCTGTTAAGAACTTGAGAAAAAAAAGAAGTTTATCAGTTAAGTCTCTTCCGTTAACTACTGATACCATGTCATTAGCAACAAATGACAATATAGATATTTTAATTGAGCTCATTGGTGGCTCAAAGGGAATAGCATATAAAGTTGTTAAAAAAGCACTCCAAAATAACAAGCATGTAATTACCGCTAATAAAGCTTTGCTTGCAGTACATGGAAATGAGTTATCTAAAATTGCTGAGCAAAATAATGTTTGTCTCAATTATGAAGCAGCTATTGCTGGCGGTATACCAATTGTAAAAGCTGTAAGAGAAAATTTGCGACTTAATAAAATAAACAAAATTTATGGTATTTTGAATGGTACTTGTAACTACATTTTAACAAAGATGGAAAATAATGCGGGAGATTTTAAAAATGTATTAAATGATGCTCAAAAAAAAGGTTTTGCTGAGTTAGATCCAACATTTGATATTCAGGGAATTGATGCAGCTCATAAGATCACACTGTTATCAAGTATTGCTTTTGACATTCCTGTAAATTTTAAAGCTACTTTTATAGAAGGTATTACTAAGATTGATAAATATGATTTTGTTTTTGCAAAAGAATTAGGATACTCAATAAAATTGTTATCAGTAGCTTCTAAAAAATTAAGTAAGATCGAACAAAGAGTTCATCCTTGTTTTGTTAAACTAAAATCAGATATTGCAAAAGTGAGTAACGAGATTAATGCTGTTGTTGTAAATGACTTAGTAATTGGAAAAAATATTTTTGAGGGCCCTGGCGCTGGAGCTGGACCAACGGGAGCCTCTGTTATGTCAGACCTTATGGACATTATAAGAGGTACTTATAATTATCCATTGGGCGTATCAATGAAAAAGAGAAAGAAGTTAAAAATCCAGAAAATTGATGATTTGTCATTTCCATATTATTTGAGAATTACAGCCAAAGATAAAGCCGGGGTAATGGCAAAAATTTCAAAAGCTCTATCAAAAAGAAAAATTTCGATTGAAAGTATAATTCAAAAGCCATCGAAAAGGTCAAATTTTGCTGAAATTATTTTGATAACTCACACAGTTAAAGAATCTTCGCTTTTATCATCTATTAAGCAGATAAAAAGATTACCAGAAGTAAGCTCATCTGTTAAATTTATCAGAATTGAAGATTCGTTATGACCGTAATATCAACTCAATATGCATCAGGAATTGTAGCTGCAACTGAAAAGGCTGCAATTGCATCGTCTAAATTAATAGGGCTTGGTGACGAAAAAGCAGCAGATCAAGTTGCTGTAGACGCAATGAGAACAGCTTTAAACGCAATTGATTTTGATGGCAGAATTGTTATTGGTGAAGGTGAGAGAGATGAAGCGCCAATGCTTTATATAGGCGAGGAAGTAGGAACAGGCAGAAATCACGAAGTTGATATTGCGTTAGATCCTTTAGAAGGAACCACAATCACAGCTAAGGGCATGCCAAATTCATTATCTGTAGTAGCTGCAGCTCAAAAAGGAGGGTTGCTCTATGCGCCAGACACTTACATGAATAAGATTGCAGTTGGTAGTAGTCTTCCTAAAGATGTAATAGATCTTGATGCAGCTGTCGAAGATAACATAAAGAGTATTGCGGAAGCTAAAAAAGTTAAAATTAGTGAAGTTACTGCCTGTGTATTAGAAAGACCCAGACACGATGATATAATTGAATCTTTAAGAACAATCGGCTCAAAAATTGTTCTTATTCCTGACGGCGATGTAGCAGGAGTAATTATGACAACACAAGAACATAATCCAGTTGATATTTACCTTGGCATCGGCGGAGCTCCTGAAGGAGTTTTAGCTGCTGCAGCACTGCAATGCATTGGCGGTCAAATGCAAACTAGACTTGTAATTAACAATGACGATGAAAAAAACAGAGCTGAAAAGATTGGTATTAAAGACCTTGAAAAAAAATATAATCTTAATGAACTTGCGCATGGCGATATTATCTTTTCTGCTACAGGTGTAACAGAAGGTACTATGGTTAGAGGAGTAAGATCTGACAGCAGTCACTACATAACCCATTCACTAGTTCTAAGAACTGGCGAAGCCTCATCTCAGTATATCGAGACTTATCACAAAAAAGATTGAACTATGAGAAAAGATTCTTTCGACGAAGATTTTTTTTCTCTAACAAATAAAAAATGGTCTTTAAAAGAATATAGCGAAAAAGATACGGAATATATTTCGCAAAGTTACGAAGTAAGCCCGCTAGTGGCGAAATTACTAAGTATTAGAAAAATAAATTTAGACGATATTATTTCTTATATAAGTCCCTCATTAAAAGAAAGTTTACCTGATCCATACGTTTTAGCAGACATGGAAAAAGCCTGCGAGAGACTTTATCAGGCAATAATTAATAAAGAACGAATTGCAGTATTTGGTGACTATGATGTTGATGGTTCTACATCAACTTCAACTCTAATTAATTATTTCAAACAAATTTCAATACGTCTAAAATTTCATATACCTGATAGATTTACTGAGGGATATGGTCCAAGTATACAAACCTTTTCAAATTTTAAAAAAAGAGATGTGAAAATAATATTTACCGTCGATTGCGGAACAATGGCCTTTTCTGAGATTGAATATGCGAGAGAGCAGGGTATGGATGTTGTTGTCTTAGATCATCACATTCCAGAAATAAAACTACCAAAAGCAACAGCAATTATAAATCCAAATAGAATGGACGATAATTCAGGATTAAACTATCTTTCTGCAGTAGGTGTAACGTATATGTTCATTATCGGTCTTAACCGTAAATTAAGACGTGAAGATTGGTTTAAAAAAAATAACCTAAAAGAACCAAACCTTATTGCTTTGTTAGATCTTGTTGCTTTAGGAACAGTTTGCGATGCTGTTCCACTAAAAGGATTAAATCGAATTCTAGTTTCAAAGGGAATCGACGTAATACAAAAACGATTAAATCCAGGTTTAAATTCATTGATTGAAAAATCAAATATAAAATCAAAAGTATCTGTTCATGATCTTGGTTTCAAGATTGGCCCAAGAATCAACGCTGGCGGAAGATTAGGTTTTTCGAACTTTGGCACAGACTTATTAACTGAAAGCGAAAAAAATAAAATCGATAGCATCTCAAACGATTTAGATAAATTTAATTCTGAGAGACGTACAATAGAAAGTTATGTTTTAGATCAAGCTATCGCCCAAGTTGATGATAAAAAACTAAAAAACAAACTACTGATCGTATCTGGTGAAGGATGGCATGAGGGAGTAATTGGTATTATTGCAAGTCGACTTAAAGATAAGTTTAATAAGCCTAGCATTGTTTTCTCGATAAACAATGGCGAAGCTAAAGGTTCCGGACGCTCAATAAAAGGCATTGATCTAGGACAGTTAGTTATTTCTGCTGTTCAAAGTAATTTGCTTAAAAAAGGCGGAGGACACTCTATGGCAGCTGGATTAACAATAGATTCTAAAAAGATAGAAGAATTGGAAAAATTTTTTGAAAAGCAATTGACCAATAAAGTAATAAATACTCAAGATAGTAAGATTTTATTTGCTGATGACATTTTAAGCACATCAGCAATCAATCTAGATGTTCATAGGGAAATTGAAAAAATTGGTCCTTTTGGATCAGAGAATCCTGAACCATCTTTTATTTTTAAAAATGTGATACTCGCGACCGTTGATCAAATAGGTGAGGAGCATTTTAAATGTCTTATTAAATCTGATGGAGGAAAATTTATTGAAGCGATGGCTTTTAGAAGTGCAAAAACACAGCTTGGAGAAGAATTAATAAAAAATAAGGGTTCATCAGTTTGCTTATTCGGCAAAATAAAGATCAATGAGTGGGGGGGTAAAAAAATACCTCAAATACATATTATTGATATTTCCGCATCACAAAATAGTTAATCAATTATTGATTTAGACCGATTATTAGATATATAAATAAGATATAAGGTCCCTTCGTCTAGCGGTTAGGATATCTGGTTTTCATCCAGAAGATCACGGGTTCGAATCCCGTAGGGACCGCCATTTTTATGGTCTTATCTGTGACAAAATGTCAGTAAAACATCCGTTTTATAGTATTTAATTTCTACAAATAAATATTATCTATTTAGTATGAACGAAATGTTTAAGCACTATAAACCGGTAAACAATAGTGACCGCATAGCTCTATTATTTACAAAAGCCCTCCGTCTTTTCGCTGATCTTTTCTTTAAAAAACGTTACGGGCACAGAGCGGTTATATTAGAGACTGTAGCAGCTGTCCCTGGAATGGTCGCCGGCATGCTTAATCACTTAAAAAGCCTTAGAAATATGGAGCAAGATAGAGGCTGGATCAAAACACTTTTAGATGAAGCTGAGAACGAAAGAATGCATTTAATGACTTTTATTAATATTGCAAAGCCATCAGTTTTTGAGAGATTTTTAGTGATAATAGTGCAAGGAATATTTTTTAATCTTTATTTTGTAATGTATTTAGTTTCACCTCGTACCTGCCATAGGATTGTGGGATATTTTGAGGAGCAAGCAATTATAAGTTACACAGAATATTTAGATGAAATTGAAAATGGAAATATTGAAAACGTTAAAGCACCTCAGATAGCAATTGATTATTGGGGTTTATCACAGTTTGCAAAATTAAAAGATGTTATCATTGCTGTTAGAAACGATGAGATGGGTCACCGTGATGTTAACCATGAATTTGTAACAATTATTGATCAAAAAGACCATAAAGAGACTTATACAGATTCAAGGGAAATACTCTCAAAAGATAATACTAAATAAGTTTATAATGTTGGAATTTGGAATTTTTCTACATTCTTTAATTATTGGATTTATGATTTTTTTTATGTCTGTTGTAACCCCATCTGTATTTTCAATTTTAAATGAAAATGAGGCAGGCAAGTTATTACGAGTTATTTTCCCCAGAATGTTCATTTATGGGTTAATCATTACTATTTTATCGTGTGCTGTTTTTTTTGTTATTAGTATAATTGATTTTCTAATTATATCGTTGGTTTCCGCTGCTTTCTTTTTAATCAATCTCATTTATCTAACTCCTAGAATCAATATTTATAGAGATAAATTTAAAGGTGGTATCGTTGAGGCTGAAAAAAAATTTAAAATGCTTCATTTTTTCTCAGTAGTTTTATTTATTTCACAGCTTTTTGGATCTATCTTTATTGTATTTGTATATTTTTATTAGGAGGACAATATGAAAATTTTAAAAACATTTGAAGATGCAAAGCTAATTATAGTTGATCTTGAGGTCAATCTAGGTAATCAGAAAAGAAGTGCTCCAACCTTGTGCGCGCAGTATGATGGAAAAATTATTCCCCTAAGTACAGCTCATGATGGAAGACCTATACTTATGAATATAGATAATGCGATTGAGTAAATAAATTCGCTTAGCTTGTATGCTCTTTGATAAAAATTTCTGCCTTTTGTAGTATTCTTTTCTTTCGATCCTGTTTCATTTTATCAAATACATTTACCATCATATTTAGTCTTGGGTTGCTACTGAAGAATTTTCTATTTTTATTTATAAATCTCCAATATAAACCATCGACAGTCTCACACCACTCTCCTTTTTTGAAGTCCATCATTTTCAAATAATAGCTTGAACCACAAATATATGGTTTGGTTGCGAAGATGCCTCCATCACTAAATAGTCCCATCCCATAGACATTTGGCACCATCACCCATTCAGAGGAGTCAGCAAACATTTCCATAAACCATTTATAGACATATTTTGGGTGTATTTCACACAAGTTCATTAAACTAGACAGTATCATTAGCCGTTCAATATGATGCGTCCAACCAAAATTAAGAGCATTTTTAATTGAATGATCTAAAGGGGGTATACCTGTATCAGCAGTATACCAATCATTTTTGAGTTTTCTTTTATGATTAAAAAAATTAGATGACTCCATTTTAGGTGAGTAGTTATGATAAATACCTCTCATAAATTCTCTCCATCCAATAACTTGTCTAATGTATCCCTCAAGTGAATTTATACTTATCTTTCCTTTATATTTTTTTAATCTATTAATTATTTCTTGGGGTGTAATCAATCCTATATTAATAAGTGGGCTTAATGCGCTATGAAACAGGATATTATCTCTTTGACTTACTGCGTCTTCGTAGTCTCCAAATAAATTCAGTTTATTTTTAATGAAATCGTCCAGCCAATCTGAAGCATCTTTATGTGTTGTTGGTAGCCAAAAGTTATTTGTACTACCAGGGTGTTTTTTAAATTTTTCTTCTATGAAGTTTTTTAAATGTTTTGTGTGTTTGGTTTCAATTGATTTAGGTTGTTTTGGAAGTTTTAGGTCTTGTGGGAGTTTTTTTCTATTATCTTTATCAAAGCTCCATTTGCCGCCGACAGGTTTTCCGTTTTCAATTAGTAAGTCAAATTTTAATCTACTTTCTTTATAATAAGTTGCCATGAAAGGCTTTTTTTGTTTTGACAGATATTTTTTAAAATTATCGCGTGAATTAAGAAACATAGGTGTTTGTATTACGTTATGCTCAAGATTTTTTTGAATAATAAATTTTTTAATACGTTTTTCGAATGGCGTGTCTTCAATTTCAAAGTGGCTTACTTTATTTATTTTATGTTTTTTTATAGATTTTTCTAATTTATCTTCATACTTTTTTTCAAAATTGTTTTGACAGTCATAATAGTCAACTGAAAAACCTTTCTTTATTAATAAATCTCGGTAACTTCTCATAGAGGAGAGAAACTGAAGAATTTTTAGCTTATGATGTTTTTCATACGAACACAGACCAAGATCTTCACACATGAATATCTTATTCTTTTTATATTTACTTAGATGTTTTGGATCAAAAAGCTGATTTCCTAGAATAATAAAAAGATCGCTCATAAGTAATTAAAAGAATTAAAGCTGAAGAGCTTTTTCTATTTCACTTATAAATTTTTTAGAGGACGGACGAGTTAATGCCGTATAGCCTGCAATTGCATTACCATCTTTGCCTATTATAATTTTATGAAAATTCCACCTAGGAACTCCTCCGATAAAACCTAATTCTTTTTTGGACCATTTGAAAAATGGATGAGCATCTTTACCTTTGACAACATTTTTTTCTGTAAGTGGAAACGTTATACTAAAAGTACTTTCACAAAATTCTTTTACTTCACTATTTGTACCTGATTCTTGATTTCCAAAATCATTTGATGGGACACCCAATACAACCAGGCCTTGATCTTTATAGTCGTCATAAAGTTTTTGTAGCCCATCGTATTGATAAGTAAAACCACATAAACTTGCAGTGTTTACAACGACAAGCGTTTTACCCTTGTAGTCTGACAGGTTAATTACATCTTCTTCATTAATATCTTTAAAAGAATAACTATATGCATTTTCTGACATTGAGGATCCTGTGTTTAAGAGAAATATAAGGCAAAAAGTTAAAAAAACTCTCATTCTGAATTAAAAATTTATCAATATATGCACATAGACACTTGCAAAGTATCCAATTGCAATAATTGGTGTCCATTTTAAATGACCAAAGAAAGTATACATACCTCTTGACTGACCCATTAAAGCAACACCTGCTGCAGATCCAATAGACAACATACTACCGCCCACACCAGCAGTTAAAGTAACAAGCAGCCATTGTGAGTCTGGCATCGCAGGTTCCATTGTTAATACTGCAAACATCACTGGAATATTATCTACAATAGCTGAGAGTATGCCAACTAAGACATTGGCAGTAGTTGCGCCCAAGTCAGTGTACATAAATTCTGATACGTATTCTAGATAGCCTATGAAGCCCAGGCCTCCAACAGACAGAATTACACCAAAGAAAAATAATAATGTATCCCACTCAACACGAGCAACATTCTCGAAGAAGTCATATTTTTGCTCCTCAATGTCTTTAACACTAATTTTAATATAAAAACTGTAGAGCTGTAAGTATGCCAGACCAGTCATCATTCCAAACACTGGAGGAAGATGTAAAAAATTATGAAAACTTACAGCAGTCACAATTGTTAAAAGACCAAGTAGAATAATTGTCTTTCCGCCATATTTGATTGTTACGCTTGTCTCTGCAACATCGGGCTTATGATCTGAAACAAAAAAGTGCATTATGCTTGCAGGAATAACATAATTTACAACAGATGGAATAACCAAAGCAAAGAATTGTAAAAAGTCTAACTGACCAGCTTGCCATACCATTAAAGTTGTAATATCGCCAAAAGGACTAAATGCACCACCTGCATTTGCAGCGACAACAATATTCACACAGGCTAATCCAACAAACTTAGGACTTGATGAACCTACAGCTACTACAACCGCACATAACACTAAAGCAGTTGTTAGATTATCAGCTAATGGAGACAAGAAAAATGCTAATACGCCTGTAATCCAGAATAATTGTCTGTAACTAAATTGATTTTTAATCAACCACGACTTAAGAGAATTAAACACATTGCGTTCTTCAAGAGCATTTATATATGTCATTGCAACTAGGAGGAAAAAAGCAAGTTCTGTATATTCTAGAAAGCTGTGTCTAATTTCATGTTCAACCATTTCGTAATGAGGAGTGTTGGAATATGCAATTGCAATCATTCCCCATATTAAGCCAGCCGCAAGTACAACCGGTTTTGATTTTCTTAAATGAGTGAATTCTTCTGCCATCACAAATGCATAAGCGATGACAAAGACAACTAATGCTGAGAAACCAGCCCAGTGATAGGTTAAATCTAATGAGTGTTCCATAACTTACCTTTCATAAATACGTATGAAGCTCCAAAGTAACAGATGCAAAACATTAGCAATACTAGAGAAACTGAATATGCTTCATCCATCCTATAACTTCCCATAAGTCTATATATTGTTTGAGTTAGAGTTGACAAGCTATTCGTACCAAAAAAGGAAATGATAACGAGATCACTTGCAGATAGTATTGAAGACACTGAGAAAGCGGTAATTATTGGTACTTTTAGTCTAGGAAAATCAATAATTAGAAATCTCTGTAGTCCATACATGTTGATACTTTTTGAGATGTCTTCATTCTCATGTGTAACTTTAAAGTAAGACGGTGCTAGAAAGTTATATGTAAATGGCAGTGAAAAAATTGCGTTTAGAACGATAACAATAAGAATATTCGGTATATCAAACAAGCTGATTTTAAATAATAAAATATAATATCCAACAGCCATTACAACTGGCGAAAATATAATAAGTGAATAAATCAATATTTCTGTAAAATATTTTTTGCGATAGATCAAATTAAGGTAGTTGAGAGCTACAAAAACTGAAATAGTTCCCGAAAAAAAACAAATCACAAATGTGTTATTTATTGCATGCCATAAATATGATGATGAAAATATATATATTAGTTCTTTATTGAATCCATTTAAGATTATGAAGCATATCGGAGAAAAAATGAAAATAGAAATCAGTATTATAAATATAATTTCAAAATAGAAAGAAAATCCCCTTTTTTTATTTTCATAAAAATTTCTTTGTTCATCAATTATAAAATTTGAACTTTTAAAATTTTTAAAGAAAGCAGCGTATATGAAAAGACAAATTGATAATTGTATTAGCAATAAATTTAGGGCTGCATCAAAATCATTATTAAAAATTACAGAATAATAAATCGCTACTTCTAAAGTTGAATATTTTGGGCTTCCACCCAGAATTAAAACTGGGGTAAAGCTTACAAAGCATATAAAAAAGACAATAACAAAGAGACTGGGTATATTTTTTTTTATAATAGGCCATTCAATAGCAAAGAAAATTCCTAACTTGTCCAAAGACATTTGTTTTGCAAGCATATATTCATTTGAACTGATATCATTTAGACTTTGAAATATAATTCTTGTTATTAATGGAGTGTTTAAAATTGTATGACCAAGTAATATGCCAATTATTCCATAAATAGAAAAATATTGTCCGTAAAATGTTAGGATTCCAAATACTGACAGTATTGTTGGCAATACAAATAAAATTGACAAAAAATTTACGATAAGTTTTATGGTTTTATGATGCCTGTGCCTTATTAATAAAAGTGCAAATACGGAACCTATTACTAGAGAAAAAAAGGCAGAGGCAAATGATTGAAAGATTGTAAAAAAAATAATGGTAAAATAATAATTTGAGAAATTAAGTGTGAAACTAAAATTGTAATAATAAACTAAACTAAATACAGGCAACACAACTGCCGCTAAAACGAGAAAAAAAACTCCTATTGGAATTAGATCTTTTATATTAGCCTGCAATAGTCTCAAGCCAAGTTTCAATTAATGGTTCAGACTCTAGAAATACTTTATAATCAATTTCTTTAGGTTTTATCAAATTTTTCATTTTATCTGGAACTAGTTCAGTTTTATCAACTGATGGATACATAATGTTCATTGAAGATATTATTTTTTGAATTTCATCCTCAATAATGAAATCTATAAATTTTTTTGCAAGTTTTTGTTTCATTGACATCTCTCGAACGTAAACAATCTCCCTCGTGGCTAAGTGACCCTCAGTAAAATTAAGTGACTTGTATTTGTATTCATTTTCATATTCTTGGTGATAAAATGGTGAAGTGCTATAACTCAAAACAAGGTCTGCTTTTCCTTCAAGAAAAATTCCATAAGCCTCAGACCATCCTGGTGTGTATGTTATTATATTCTGGTCTAATTGTTTTAGCTTAACAGAGAAGTCATCTTTAAATATAGATTTCATCCATCTTAACAAACCAATGCCAACTGGACTTGTACGAGGATCCTGTACAACGATTTTGAGATCTTTACGATTTACCAACTCCTCAAAAGATTTGGGTGGGTTAGATAGTTTACTACTGTCATAAACAAACGAAAAGAAACCATGATCATACTCATGCCAATCTTCAATTGAATAATCAAATTCGTGCATTTCTACTCCAAGAATCACATCCTTTCCATTCAGAAAAATCTCATTGTTTAAAGTGCCTGCTTGACTGGTTGAGATGAATTGAAGATCGCAATTGCAAATTTCTTCAAACTTTCCTTCTATAATGGGTCCTGCCCCCCAATCAGCTGAGAAAGAGTCGTAGGTTCCAACAACTAATTTTTCTTGGGCAAAGGAGCTGTTTAAATAAATAAAGAAAAATAAAACTATTGATATTTTTTGCATATTTCCTCCGCTAGCATTATCTAGATCAGGTTTTGGGTCGTTCCATTATCTGGAACCTCTCAGCAATAGCTCCCCATAATCTTCGATCAATTATATATTTATCATTCATCATTAATCAAATATATTTTTGCAATGCAAACTGACATATTAAAAAATATAAAAAACTATACCAAGGATACTGATCCTGGACCGTTCTCAAAAAATAATGGTTTTCTCTATAATTTAGAACTCGATGGAATTTTTTATAAAGGATTTACGGTTGAGGAAATTAATTGCAATAAAGCTGGTATAGCGCATGGAGGCACACTCATTGCATTTGCAGATGGAATTATGGGGTATACTGCTTGGAAAAAGGACTCATTCCCATGCTTAACTGCTAAATTAAATGCTAATTATGTAGGTCCCGCTCCAAAAGGATCCTGGGTATATGGTTTTGCAGAAATTACTAGAGAGACAAAATCAATTTTATTTATGAAGTGTAATTTATTTATAGATGATAAAATTATTTTTACATCAGATGGGATTTTTAAAATTTTAAGAAATCACGGAAAAAAGGATCCATCTTAACAATGTTTAAAAAGAAAAATTTTAAAATTATTAAAAATAAGGATATCGAAATTAATACATATATTGATGGAGAGGGTCCATTAGTTGTAATGGCGCATGGGTGGCCAGAGTCATGGTATTCTTGGAGAAATCAGATTACTTTTTTAGTTAAAAACGGTTTCAAAGTAGCAGTGCCAGATATGAGAGGTTATGGAAAAACTTCAAAGCCAACTGAAATCGATGCTTACAATATTATGGAGCTCACTTCAGATATTATTGCTATAGCAGATGAGATGAAAGAAGATAATTTTTCATTAATTGGACACGACTGGGGAGCGCCAGTTGCCTGGAATACGTCATTGTATCATCCTGATAGAGTTAATAAAGTTTGTGGAATGAGCGTGCCATATTTGGTTTCAAAAATGCCTCCAATTGAAACAATGAAATTTTTATTCAAAGATGTATTTTTTTATATGATTTATTTTCAAGAAGAAGGACGTGTCGAGAAAGAATTAGAGCAAGACATGAGAAAATCTTTGATCGCAGTATATAGTTCTCTTACAAGCGATGGAGAAGAGTCACAAACTTTTGAACCTAAGCCGTATACAGATGAGATGACATTCTTAGACTCACTTGGTGAACATAATAAAATTCCTGAGTTTATGTCAGAAGAGGATTTTGATTTTTATCTTAAAGAATTTACAAATGGAGGAATGCGCGGACCAATTAACTGGTATCGAAACATTGACAAAAATTGGGAAATTACAAAAGATACACATGAGAAAAAAATATCGCCTCCTTCATGTTTTATTGTGGGCGAGCACGATCCTGTGGCTAAATGGAGTTTGATAAATCCAGCCCTACATGAAAACCTTGTCTCAAATCATATAATTAAAAATGCAGGTCATTGGGTACAACAGGAGAAGCCAGATGAAGTAAATGAAATAATCTTAAATTTTCTTAGGTAAATTTTTAACATTTAATCGAAAAATAATTAGTAATAAGAGTATTCTTACCCCTAAGAAGGTATTATTTTGATTACTATTATAATTTGGTCTCTTATTTCATTAAAAAATAGGTTATAATATTTAAATTTGATTTTTTAAAAATGAGATTAATCTTTACTCTTATATTTTTGTTTCTATTTTCTTTTGGCAATGCATCATCATCAATATCTCTAAAAGATTATTCGAACACATTTGAGAACTTCAAAAATTACGTTAAAGAACAAAAATTTTTAATTGATAAACTAGAAAAACCTGACTCCGAATATTATGCTAATTATTTAGATCTTCTCTCAGATTTAAATACAGAACTTTCGGTTTTAAAATTATTCAAAAATAGCTCACTATTAAAACCTCAATATGTATACACACATTATATTTTATCACTCAATAAATTGAACAAAATCTCTAAAGATTTTTCTACCAATCAAGAGATGCTGCAGGGATCTTTTCTAGCGCTGTTCACAAACAAAAAAAATAAGTCTCACGAGAAAGTAGATAATTTTGAAACATTGAATACAGCTTGTTTATGTGCTGCTGATGGGGAATGTGGTGATGAAAAAACCAACTCTGCGTGTATGCCTAACAGTAAATCAAATATTTCAAAAATTGTTCCGCTGGCAAGTCTAGGAGTTATGACTTTCGTCGCTAATGATACAAGCAAAAGTTCTATATTCTCTGGAACGACAAAAACTTATAATCAAACAATTGCCGATGGGTGGTTGACTAACAATGAATACAAACTTGTAAATCTTGCGGGCGATACTGACCTTATGATTGAATACGAGAGTAGCCTCAATCGACCGGGGTACATAAATAAAGGTATTTTTAATCTAGTTCAAGGTCTTCAAGACTCACCTCATCCTTTCACTCAATTAGGCGTAAACGATGCCTACGGTTATGGTCTCAGCGGACTTGGAACGACGATAAGTGTGATTGATGATGATTTATGCTATAGCACATCTTCTGGAGCATATAGCAGTGAGGTTTTTGATCATTATGACTTAAAAAATAAAACAGTTACAACTTATGGCACATACACCTATCCAATCTATGTTACAGCAAGTCAGTGGAATAATTCATCTAGAGGTCATGGGTGTCATGTAGCCACAACAGCGCTTGGAAGCTATGACTCTCAAAATAAACCAAGCGATACTGCCAACGTTTCTTCATATCAATGGTGGGACAATTATGCCACTGGATATACCAGTAGTTCAAAAGACCTACCAACATCCATGATGGGTGTTGCTTATAATGCTTCACTACATTTTGCCGACTTTGCTCCTAACAGAGGGGATGGTGTTGGCTCAACTATTTATTGCGATGGAGATAATGCAACTAATTGCTTTGGCCCGCAACATCTGGAACTTGCTACAGAAGATGGCATTGCTAATGGTGCAAAAGTACAAAATAATTCATGGGGTTGGACTAACGATATTCCAATAGAAACTATTGCAACATATGGATCTGGCTCAAATTATAAACGTCTAGCTGAATGGTTCTCTGCAAGTGAAAGTGCGAACTTCACTGTGGCTCAAGTTGGCGAATGGATTGAGGCATACAATAACTTTCAAAAAACGGGAGTTATTGTTTGGGCAAATGATAATGACAATAATAATATTATGAGCACTGTATGGGGAGGAACATCAAACTTTGCAGGAGCGGATGCTAGCTTACCTGCTATGTTTCCTGAATTGAATGAGGCATGGATTGTTGTATCTAATGTTGGCACTTACAGCGATGGATCTAAATTGTTATACTCTGCACCCTGTGGAATAACAGCAGAGTATTGTGTTGTCCATGACGGTATTGATATAACTGCTGGCACGGATGTTTATGATGGGGCTGCTGGTTACTCAAGTTGGGTATCTACTAAAACTGGAACGTCGATGGCAACCCCTCAGATTTCAGGGGCTATTGCAATTCTATTTGAAGCTTTTCCAGATAATTCACCTGAACTAATCACAAAAAGACTTTTATTCACTTCCGATAATTCTTGGTTCGATTCTCAAAAATGTTTTAAGGACAATAATGGAGATGGGTTGATTGGTAATGATGAATTTTCAAATTACTGCGGAGGTTATGACGGTGAGTCGGCTTACAACGGTATGACACATTCTTACAGTAATCTTTACGGTCATGGAAATCCTGATCTTCATAAGGCATTGCAACCAATTGGAATTAATAAAGTAGCTGGAGTAAATGGAAATGAAATGCTACTTGTTGGATCTGGATTGTTGTTATCTTCTTATATTGGCGATTCACTGTACCTTAATAACGAAACAGCAGTCTTTAGAGATCAACTTCAGGGTGGATTTGAATTTAATTTAGGTGATCTCGTTGTAAGTGAAAGAGAAAGCCGATTATACAATCAAATGAAAAAATCTTCATTTGATCAGTGGAGTACTATTTCTGACTCCAAAAAATATAGTTTTTCCTTTGCAAATGCTGGCTACGACCAAAATGAAAACGGTTTAAACGATGATATTGGATTTTATACTTCACTAACTTCTGGAAATCAAAAATTTTATTTTGGTAATAATTTCTCTATTGATAAGTTACTGGGATTAAAACAAAGCAATAATGCTTTTTCTGTTTTAGCGGCTCACAACAACAATAATAGTTTTTTATCAATTACAGAGGCATCTGAAAATGGACAAGTATTCGGGGATCAAATAAAACTTTCTAAAGACATTACTTTAAATATAGCTGGTTACATTGGGGAAAGTAATAATCTTGATCTCACTGAAAAAGGCTTTGTTGCAAGTATTACAAATGAGTTTGATAAATATAATGATTTCACTTTTTTTGTTGGACAGAATATTGAAGATGACTCTGTCTTAAGATTGAGTGGCTCTGGTGCTTTTGGGAATCTATCAGGGGAAACAGCTCATACAGGCATTATATTTAATAGGCATCTTTATCAAAATATACATATAACGGGTCTAGCTAATTTAGGAGTTACAAATAATAAGGACGACCAGTATGGATTAGTTAGTGATTTTAATGATATCATCACTTCACAATTCAATGTTGGTTTGGTTGCTTCAGGTGTTTATTCAAATAATGACTTAATCTCAGCTAATATTAGCCAGCCTCTTAGGTCAGAAAGTGGGTCGGCAAGATTAAATTTACCCGGATCAATGAACGGTGATGGAACACATAATTTTAACTTCAAGCAGATCGAATTAGAGCCATCAGGCCGCGAAATCAACTTTGACTTAGGGTATGAAAAACACCTTTTAAATTTTGGCGCCTTTAGATTAGGAAGCCAAATTACGTTTGAGCCTTCTCACAGCGAAAACAAAAAGACTAACGGTTTAATCTATGGATTATACAAAATAGACTTTTAAATAATCTAACTTGAAATTTGTGGACTTAGTCACAGAAGGCGATAATAATTCATATTGATGTATGGACTTATTTATGGAAATACCATAATTTACCGCCTGATATGTTTGAATTTTTTTATAAATAAATATGACTTTTAGAAATAGGCAAAAAACAATTATTCAAGCACTGTGCAAACACAGGGCACACGTTTGTATGCTCTGATTTAAACCGCGCTATACCACTTTGCCGTGGATAATTGTTAATTAATCCTTATTTTCATCTATTTATATTTAAAAAATAAAACAAAAACAACGTCGGGGCGTAGCGCAGTCTGGTAGCGCATCTGGTTTGGGACCAGAGGGTCGCAAGTTCGAATCTTGCCGCCCCGACCAATGAGATTTTTAATGAGCTTTCCTAATAAAAATTCTTTCATAATGCCAGCTGAATGGTTTCCTCATGAGTGTTGCTGGATGCAATGGCCAACAGAGACATTTCCAACAGATGTAACATCATCTTGGTCACATTTTGATTATCATAAGGGAAGAGATGCATGGGCGAAAGTTGCAAATACCATTTCACAATTTGAAAAAACTAAAATGATTGTTCATCCAAAGGACTCTGCTAGTGCAAAAAGTCTACTAAGTGAAAAAATAGATATTATAGAGTTTCCTATCAATGACGCATGGTCAAGGGATTCAGGTGCTATATTTCTTCTGGATCATAATCATAAATTAGCAGGCGTGGACTCAGATTTTAATTGTTGGGGTTACAAAGAAAATTATGAGCTTGACGATAAAGTGGCAAAAATGATGATTGAAAAATCTAGCGCTCAATATTTTAAAAACAATATGGTACTTGAAGGTGGTTCAATTGATGTAGATGGAAATGGAACATTATTGACAACAGAACAATGCCTATTGCATAAAAATAGAAATCCTAATCTTTCAAAATTACAAATTGAAGCAAACCTTAAGAATTTTTTTGGTGTTAAAAATATTATTTGGTTAAAGCATGGAACAGACGAAGGCACAAATGGTCATGTGGATAATGTTGCATGTTTTATCTCTCCTGGAAGAGTTATGGCCATGACATGTAAAGATAAACAAGATCCATATTATGATTTACTAAATGAAAATCTGGAAACTTTAAAAACTTCAAAAGATGCAAATGGAAATGGTTTAGACGTAATCGAATTAGAGATGTCTTATAAAAGAATAATTCCAAATGATGATGAACCATGCTCATATATCAACTTTTACATTGCAAATTCTGCTGTAATTCTTCCAATTTTTGGTGATGAAAAGGCAGATCAAAATGCTTTGGAAATAGTTAAAAGATCATTTCCTGATCGAAAAGTAGTTACTCTTGATGGGTCTCATATACTTTTGGGAGGAGGTGGTGTACACTGCATCACACAACAGCAACCAAGGAGTAAATTGTGAGAGAAGTAACCGTAGCAGCAACGCAAATGGCTTGCTCTAATGATACTAATATGAATGTGAGTAATGCTGAGAATCTTGTGAGACAGGCCGCTTCCAAAGGAGCTCAAATAATTTTAATTCAAGAGTTATTTGAGTCACAATATTTTTGTATGGACCAAAAAGAAGAACTGTTTGAATTATCAAAACCTTTTGACAACCATCCAACAATAACAAAGTTTTCTGAATTAGCTAAAGAGCTGAAAGTTGTTTTGCCAGTGAGTTTTTTTGAAAAAGCCAATGGGGCTCATTATAATTCAGTTGCAATCGTAGATGCAGATGGAAGTATATTAGGAAAATATAGAAAATCTCATATTCCTGATGGACCAGGCTACCAGGAAAAGTTTTATTTTAATCCTGGAGACACAGGTTTCAAAGTATGGAACACTAAATACGCTAAGATTGGAGTTGGCATTTGTTGGGATCAGTGGTTTCCAGAGGCTGCAAGGTCAATGGTTTTAAGTGGTGCCGAATTATTACTATATCCAACCGCTATTGGGGGAGAGCCTGAAGATGATGGATTTGATAGCTCTGACATGTGGCAAAGAGCAATGATTGGTCACAGCGCATCAAATCAAATACCAGTCATTGCTTCAAATAGAATTGGAACTGAGAAAGGAATTGATATTGAAAACTATTTTTATGGTCGTTCCTTTATAACAAATCATGTTGGCGATAAGATTGCAGAAGGAAGTAGAGATAAAGAAGAAGTACTGATTGGGAAGATCAATTTATCCGAAGCTGAAACTTTACGAAACGTTTGGGGGGTCTTTAGAGATCGAAGACCTGAACTTTATAAAGGCCTTCTTAATCTCGATGGATCAGAATAGAGAATATGAAAGCTAAAATATATAAACCCGCCAAAACTGCTATGCAGTCCGGAAGAACAAAGTTTAATAAGTGGGTTTTAAAATTTTCAGACAAAAAAAATCAATTGAAAGACACTATGATGGGTTGGAATGGTGGTAGTAGTACTATTTCCCAAATTGAATTAAAGTTCTCATCCAAAGAAGAAGCAGTTAATTACGCAAAAAAAAATGGAATTGATTACGAAGTTCTTGAAACCTCAGAGAGGAAAGTTATAAATAAATCGTACGCAGATAACTTTAAGTAAGCGCCCGTAGCTCAGCTGGATAGAGCAACAGCCTTCTAAGCTGTGGGTCAGAGGTTCGAATCCTCTCGGGCGCGCCACTATTAGAATGAATAAATTATTTATAATAACCACATTTACACTAATACTAAGTTCAACAATGTTTTCAAAAGCTGAAAATGTTTATGATCTCTTTGCAACGGGAAAAAAAGAAGAAGCAATTAATGTTTTAAAAAATATTGTTAATAATGAGTCAAACACAGATGCAAAGTATATTCTAGGACTTTTGTATAATGATGCTTCTTCAATAAATTTATGTAAGATTGATGACTTTTGTATTGATGATAATGAGTCAAATTATAAAAAAGCTTATGAGATTTTTTTAGATCTTTACGAAAATGATAATGACCCAAGAGCAGCATACGCAATAGGAGAGTATTATGATAATCATTGGGTATTTTGGCCGAATTATAAAAAAGCATTTAAGTATTATTTATTTGCTGCAGAGAGAGGTGTGCCAGAAGCTCAATACAATGTTGCAAACATGTATGAGTTTGGAGACGGAGTAAAAAAAGACCTTGTTCAATCAGTTAGGTGGTATTTACAGTGCAATAAATCTTCATTATGCGGCGCTGGAAAAGAGGGAATTGATGATCTTATTGCAGAATTAAGCACTGAGGAATTAGATTTTGCATTGTCAATGATAGATGAAACGATTGAAGAGGTAGACATTCGAATAACTGCAGCACGATCAATTGTGGTTCGGTAATTAAATGACACAATATATAGTGGTGTCAATTTGCCTTTCTTGTTTCTGTTTTATTTGTTTCTCTTCGAATTAAAACTGTGATTATATTTTCCTTTATTTAATTAATTAAATCAAAAAAGGATTAATCACTTATGAATACAATGAGAATTAGTTTCCTTGGATTAGTTTGTTCAGTGTTGATGGTGCCAGCTGCGTTTGCTGGAACTTTGGACACTGTTAAATCACAAGGATTTTTCAACTGTGGTGTAAGTCAGGGAGTTCCTGGTTTTTCAAACCCAGATGCGGATGGAAACTGGAGTGGTATTGATGTAGACGTATGTCGTGCTGTCTCAGCTGCCATTTTTGGTGATCCAGATAAAGTAAAGTATGTACCTCTTACTGCAAAAGAGAGATTTACTGCACTTCAAGCTGGAGAAATTGACGTATTATCACGAAACACTACTTGGACATTGTCACGTGACGCTCAAATTGGTTTAGAGTTTGCGGGCGTTAACTTCTATGATGGTCAAGGTTTCATGGTTAGAAAAGACTCAGGCATTACTAGTGCAATGGAACTAGATGGCGCAAGTGTTTGTACTAACCTTGGTACTACCACTGAATTAAATATGGCTGACTTTTTTAGAGCAAATGGCATGGCTTATGAGCCAGTTGTTTTTGAAAAAGCTGACGAGGTTGTAAATGCTTATGACGAAGGTCGTTGTGATACTTATACAACTGATAAATCAGGTTTAGCGGCTCAAAGAACAAAACTAGCTGACCCAGATGCACACGTTGTTCTTCCAGAAACAATTTCTAAAGAACCTTTAGGACCAGTTGTTAGAGAAGGTGATGGAGACTGGGCTGACGTTGTTAGATGGTCATTGAACGCTATGATTGAAGCTGAAGAATTTGGCTTAACCCAATCAAATGCTAAGACAGAGTGTGCCTTAACTTCAAACCCTGTAGTTGCAAGACTATGCGGTAAAGAAGGTGGTACAGGAGCAGGCTTGAACTTAGGTGACAGCTGGTCTTATGACATTGTTACAAAAGTAGGAAACTACGGTGATGTTTATGAAAAACACGTTGGAGAAAATACTCCGGTAGGCCTTGCAAGAGCAGGATCACCTAATGCCTCTTATAAAAATGGTGGAGTGCTTTATGCTCCTCCTGCTAGATAACAGTAAAAGTAATTTCTAGCAAAGATCACTTTAAAGGGGGCCTCTTGGCCCCCTTTTTTTATGTGTAAATAATTCAAATCAATATATAGTTTTTAGCTGTTATGGAGACGGATAAATCAAAAATTGGTAGTTTTCTATTTAATAGAAGTGTTCAAGGATTCTTTTATCAGATTATTACGTTAGGCTTGGTGGCACTAGGTATTTATTACATAGTCACCAATACAGCCCGCAATATGCTTGAAAGAGGACTAGCAAGTGGTTTTCATTTTTTAGGTGTTGAATCTCAATTTGATATAGGTATGACTCTTATAGAGTATTCTCCAACATCTACTTATTTTGACTCATTTATTGTCGGTTTATTGAATACTTTACTGGTTGCCGGTATTGGAATTCTTTTTGCAACAATAATTGGATTTACTGTAGGCATCATGCGTTTGTCATCTAATTGGTTGATTGCAAAGATTGCAGAGGCTTACGTTGAAATTCTTAGAAATATTCCACTGCTTCTTCAAATATTTTTTTGGTACTTTGCAGTTTTAAGGGCGCTTCCGAAACCAAAACAAAGTTTAGAGCTTTACGACTCTTTTTTTCTAAATAACAGAGGGCTGTTTATACCTGACACAGTATTTGGTGAAGGGTCATCAATAATATTTTACTTACTTTGGATAACAATAATAATTTCAATAGGAATATTCATTTGGGCAAAACGCAGACAAAATAGAACTGGAGAGAGATTTCCAGCTTTCTATGTATCAACAGCATTAATTTTAGGTACATTTTTTATTAGTTTAGCCGCAACTGGGTTTCCAGTTTCTTTTGAATATCCTGAATTAAAAGGTTTTAATTTTAAAGGTGGCGTAAAGTTAATACCTGAATTAGTTGCCTTAACTTTTGCTTTGGCCATGTATACAGCATCATTTATTGCAGAGGTAGTCAGAGGCGGTATCATGGCAGTATCGAAGGGACAAACTGAAGCTGCTAAATCAGTAGGACTTAAACAAAATTTAATACTTCGACTAATTATAATACCTCAGGCTTTGCGGGTGATTGTACCTCCATTAACTAATCAATATTTAAACTTAACTAAAAACTCTTCCTTGGCGGCTGCTATTGCATATCCTGATCTCGTTTTAGTATTTGCTGGAACGGCATTAATGCAAACCGGTCAAGCAATTGAGATTATTGGAATGGTGATGGGTGTATATCTATTTTTAAGCCTATTCACATCTTTAATTATGAATCTGTTTAACAGATTTATGAAAGTTGATGGTGAAAGATAAATGAGCGCTACCAACAAAGAGATAGGACCTCCAGTTATCGAGTTAGGAGCAATGGGATGGCTTAGAAAAAATCTTTTTTCTAATTGGTATAATTCTTTGCTCACAATTTTTGGCTTATACTTACTTTACATACTAATCCCTCCTTTAGTGAATTGGATATTTTTAGATGCAAATTTTGTTGGCTC
>CACEZK010000002.1 GCA_902564025.1 uncultured Pelagibacteraceae bacterium | reverse complement strand
TCAATACATCAACAGTGTCGATAGCTCCGAATGACCTGATAAATCTAATTGAACAGCATCATTCAAAAGTCGAATTTATTAATATGAGAGATTTTCAAAAATGATTCTAAAAAAAGCAAAATTTATTAAAACCAAGAAAAAAATTAAAGCGAATGTTTTTGATTTACATTTTGATGAAGTTAAATGGGTAAATGGAAACAAAACTATTAGGGATCTTGTTGTACACAATGGTATAACTTGTATTGTTCCAATAATTGATAAGAAATTTGTAGTTTTGCTAAAACAATATCGATACGGATCAGATCAAATTATGCTTGAAGTCCCAGCAGGGACTATTGACCCAGAAGAAAGGCCCTTAAGTTGCGCTAAAAGAGAATTAATTGAAGAAACCGGTTATCATGGAAAAAATTGGAAAATGATAGGCAAATACTTTTCAACCCCAGCATATAACACTTGCTTAGTGCACTGCTATCTAACTCATTGCTATAAGAAGAGTGAGACAAATTTTGACGAAGATGAGGTTCTAGAGACAAAAATATATTCAGTCCAAGAAGTAAGAAGACTACTTAAAACTAATAAGATTAATGATATGAAAACTTATATCAGCCTTGATCGATTTATGAATTATTATTGATTTAATATTTTCCAAATACCTGAAGCAGATAAAATAATTTTATCTTGAGAGATCAAATTACCCTCAATAAAGACGAGTGATTTCGTAGTTCTTGTAACCTTAGCATCACATTCAACAATATCATCCTGAAGACCTGGACTTACAAAGTTACAATTCAGTGAAATAGTACTGCAAGGTTTTTTTCCACATGCAGCAAATACCATAGATCCTAAGAAAATATCTGCTAATGACATAGAGTAGCCACCATGCGCAATACCATGAGCATTGAGATGCTTATCCAAAATTTTAGTAATGAATTTATATTGGTTATTTTCTTCTTTTTTAAAATACATTGGTCCAATTAAGACATCGAAGCCAGCATGCCATCCAAGTTTTTTGTATCCTTCTGGTACCCAGCTTGGTGCTGATACTTCTGTCTTTAACATGACCATAGAGAATCTCCCTAATTCAAAGAATGCGACTTTCTAGACTTCAATTCGGATATGGTCAAGCAGAATAAAGAAAAATATTTGCCAAAATTGAGGGTATTTTTGATGTATTTTTTAAATAAAATTAAACTTTTTTTTTTATATAAAAAGTCTATCTTACGGTTTTCTAAATATTTATAAGGGCAAAATAGTATGAGAGAAGCTGCAATAATTTCAACTGCAAGAACTGGATTAGCAAAAGCTATGAGAGGTGGATTTAACAAAACTCACGGCATTACAATGGGTGGCCATACTGTTAAACATGCTATTGAAAGAGCAGGAGTTGAAGCTGGTGAAGTAGAAGATGTAATTTTTGGATGCGGACAACCAGAGGGAGCAACAGGTCATAACATTGGAAGAAATGTTGCAATTGCAGGAGGATGCCCCGTAACTGTGCCAGGTACTACAATAAATCGTTTTTGTTCATCAGGTTTACAATCAATAGCGGTAGCTGCTCAAAGAATTATTGTTGATGGAATTAAAGTAGCTATAGGTGGGGGAGTAGAGTCAATATCAATGACACAGCAAAACATGAACATGAAACACCTTATTGAGCCTGAACTTCAAAAAATTTGTCCAGCATTATGGATGCCTATGATTAATACTGCTGATGTTGTAGCAGATCGATACAAAGTAAGCAGAGAATACCAAGACGAATATTCACTACAAAGTCAACAACGAACTGCAGCAGCTCAAACTGCAGGAAAATTTAAAGACGAGATTGTTCCTTTAACGACAAAAATGGATGTAATGAACAAAGAAACAAAGGAAGTTACAGAACAAGAAGTAACAGTTGATAAAGATGAATGTAATCGACCACAAACTACACTTGAGAGCCTTGCTGGTTTAATACCAGTCATGGGACCTGATAAATATATTACTGCGGGCAATGCTAGTCAGCTGTCAGATGGAGCATCTTCATGTTTGTTAATGGATCTTAAAGAAGCAGAAAAAAGAAATATTGAACCTATGGGAATTTTTAGAGGACTTTCTGTTGCAGCTTGTGAGCCCGATGAGATGGGTATAGGACCAGTATTTGCTGTACCAAAACTCCTAGAGCAACACGGCTTAAAGGTAGACGATATCGATATATGGGAACTGAACGAAGCATTTGCAGTTCAAGTTTTATACTGTAGAGATAAGCTAGGAATTGATAATGAGAAATTAAATGTGAACGGAGGATCAATTTCTATTGGACACCCATATGGTATGACCGGCTCTAGAATGACAGGACATATTTTAATCGAAGGTAAGAGACGAAACGCTAAATACGGTGTTGTAACAATGTGCGTTGGTGGCGGAATGGGAGCAGCAGGTCTTTTTGAGATTTTATGATAGATACAATTAAATACATTGAAAAAATAGCTCTGGTAATAATCATTTTTGCTACAGTTATAGCTATTGGCTATGAAATATACGCAATGTATGAAAAAAATCTCGTTGAACTTGCAGACTTACTTTTGTTATTTATTTATCTCGAAGTTATTCAAATGATTAGAGAATATTGGACACTAAATAGAATTAGAATAAGTATACCGCTGTTTATTGCTATTACTGCTGTTGCACGTTTAATAATCTTACAGGGCAAAACTATGGATCCAAGCATGTTGCTTTACGAGGGTGGTGCCATTTTATTGATTGCTATAGCTGTTCTTATATTAAAAGCAAGAAAGCTTAAAATATTCGCCGATGTTGACGACTAAGATTGTCAAAGGATTAGTACTTCCACTTTTAGTTGTCCTATTAATAAGCACATCTGCATTTTCACTTACTGATGAGGATGAACAAGAGATTATTTCTGTTGTAAGTCAGCAGCTGCAAGCATTTCAAAATGATGATTTCGAAAAAGCTTATTCTTTCGCATCGCCAATTATTAAGAAAATATTTCCAAGTCCAAAAGCGTTTGGTGAAATGGTTGTAGGTCAGTACCAGGCCGTTTATCGTCCCAAAAGTGTGAACTTTGGCAAGATATCACTTAGAGATGGAGTACCTTCCCTAGAAGTATATTTAGTTGATCCTGAGGGTGAATTCGTAACTGCAATTTACTCAATGCAGCAACAAGAAGACGGTGAATGGCTGATTAATGGTTGTTTTCTTACTCAGGCAGAGAGTAATGAAATTTAGGATTGAGAGTTTCTGATAATTTGCTCGTAAAATTTTAGGCTTTCTTTACTTTTTCTTTCTAAAGTATCTCTATTCACCTCGATTAAACCAAAACGCGGTTTGTAGCCATATATCCATTCAAAGTTGTCCAGAAATGACCAATAGTAATAACCTCGAATATCTAAACCGTCATTTAAACAGCTTTGAAGTCCTTTTAATGCTGTAGTGATATATTTTATTCTTTGATTATCATCATCTGTGCCAATCCCATTTTCAGTCACAATCATTGGGCAATTTATTTTTGGAGCAACATACCTCAATACATTTTCTAATGACTCGGGATAATATTCATATCCCATAACAAGCATATTTTCATCATTGACGTTAGGTTTCATGATGCCCTCAGGACCATAGGTGTGACGTGTATACGTTTGAATACCAATGAAATCGTCGTCCTTAGTTTGATCCAAACACACATCCACTGTTTCAGCATGAGCAATGTCTCGTGTTTGTTCGCCTCCTTCTGCTGCTTGGTAATCCATAATTGAAAGTGTAATACCAACAGGCTGATTTTTTGTAAGTAGACCTTTGATAACTGGAAACGCTTTTACGTGCGCCGCCATCATACAGTCACGTATTTTATAGGGATGGCCAAATAGAAAAGGGCCAAAATTATCTAGAGTTGACCCGCATGATTTAGCAGCATCGTCAATAAATGGCATGATAGTTTTCATTCCTTGTTCAGGGTAGCTAGGAAATGTGTGTGCAAAACATGCAGTTAGATTTGCCTCATTTATTGTACAAACCGTATCTATATGGTCACCCAGCTCTTTTGTTACAAATTCAGCATATTTAACATATAAATCTGCGTTTTCCTTTTTTTCCCAACCTCCTTTAGCTGTAAACCAAAGTGGGGAAGTGAAGTGTTGGAATGTGACGCACGTTTGAAGATTATTTTCATGACAACAATCCAAAACTTTTTTGTAATGATCAATTGCTTCATTTGAAAATTCTCCCTCGGTCTCTTCGATACGAGCCCATTCAATAGATAGTCTATAGGACTGTATTGCGTGAGATGACATAAGCTTAATATCTTCCTCATATCTATTCAATTGATCACAAGCAATTCCTGACGGTTCAGCAAATGTGGTATTTTTTGTATTTTCAAGCAGCCAAAAATCTGAGTTTGTATTATTTCCTTCTACTTGATGAGCAGCAGTCGCTGTACCCCATATAAAGTCTTTTGGTAAATTAAGTTTCATAATTATATAAATTTAGCATTTGGATACCCATCAAGAATATACTTTTTAAGTTCTTCAACCAGCTCTTTTTTTACTAAAGTTACGATTGCCCCACCAAAACCGGCTCCAGTAAGTTTAGATCCTAAAGCGCCAAAGGAATTAGATAGATCAACCAACTTATTTAAATTATCAGTTGAAACTCTATAGTGTCGTGATAAAGAAATATGACTTTCTGTCATTAATTTTCCAAATTCTTCAGCTTTATTATCTTTTAAATATTGAGCTGCTTTTACAACTCTCAAATTTTCCTCAATTACATGTTTACTAACATTAAGCTCTTCATCTGAAAGTAATTGAATATCATATTCATCAATTTTTGTTTTTGCACAGAGGTTTTGAATTTTCATTTTTTTTGCGGCATTGAGACATAATTCTTTTTTTTTGTTAAACTTACTATCTGATAAAATCCTTTGTGTGTTGCTATCAATTATTAGAAATTGATAATCCTGAAAAATTGGTATCAATTCATAATTTTTATTAAAGGTATCAAGAAAAAGAGCTTCATAATGATTTCCTAAGACCGATACAAATTGATCCATAACTCCACCGCCCACACCAACAAAATCATTTTCAACCTCAAATGCTAAATTAATTAAATCTTCATCTGCTAAATTTTTTTGAAAATAGCAACTTAGCGATTTTAAAGTACTTACGGTGATTGCAGCAGAGGAAGAGAGACCGACTCCCAATGGAAGGCTGCTTTTGATATAAATTGAGATATTGTTAATCTTAACTGAAAACTTCTTCTCAAAATAAAGACATGATCCAATAACGAAATCTGCCCAATTATTTCTTTTTTCGAGTTTCTTAAAAGTTAAAGAGTCTTTATATTTATCTGAAACTATTGAAATAGATTCACTATTTTTATTTTCAACGATCTCACAGATAATTGAGTTCTTGATTTGTAACGGTAAAACATGTCCACCATTATAGTCTAAATGCTCTCCAATGAGGTTAACTCTGCCAAAGCCCTCACCAATCGAGACCGTGTTCATAACTTAATTTTGTCTTTGTTTTAATTCAGAAAATATTCTTTCATAAAAGTTACTATCGTACTTATTAAAGTAAGTAACTATTATTGCTATAGTTCCGGCGACAGCTGGAAAAATATATCCCATAATAAATAGACCATTCAATGTTTCTGGACTTTGATCCATTGCATTTGCCACATAATCTGTGCTTTCAAGAATTACTCCAGCAAGCCATGCACTAAAACCAACACTTAATTTAAAAACAAATACGTGAGCTGCGTTTAAGACTCCTTCAGCACGAAATCCAGATTTCCATTCACCATACTCGATTGTATCAGCTATCATTGACCAGGCCATGACACCTGCCATACCGAAACCAATGAAGCCAAAGGTTGCAATAAAAGCTAATAACCAAAAGTTTTCATAACCAGTAATATAATAGATTATTAAATCTGTGATTACGTAAAGAAATGTTCCAATCATGAATAAAGTCTTTTTTTCAAACCTATGTTTTATTAAGTTAACTAAATATGCACCAAACATAATTTGTAAAATCACGCCAAGTAAAATTGGACTAAAGTAAGCCTCTAATTGAAGATTATATTTTACAAAATAGACAACTGTTAGTTGCTTGATATTATTTGCAACCCAAGTTGTTAAAAGTGCCAATATTACGAAATGTAATGGATAATTGTTAAATACCATTTTAGTAACTTTTTTAATACCAATGGTTTCTTCATATGGCTTTGAATAAACTTCTTTAGTATTAAAAAAACACAGAAATGCAAAAATAGCTCCAAGGACTGCCAAACAACCCACTACAATTGGAAATCCAAACTGTGGTGAGCTAAAAAGGCCAACTAGAGGCAATGTTAGAACTGCAACGGCAATTGATCCAGAGCTGGCTCCTAAATATCTAAATGATGCGAGCGATGTTCTTTCATCTCTGTCTTGAGTCATCGCTGGAATGAGTGATCCAACTGGAATAGCAATGATTGTATATAAAGTTGTAAATGTAATGTATGTAAATAGTGCCCAGTAAAATTTACCTGTTTGTGACAAATCAGGTGAGGTAAAACATAGAATAATCATTATTAGTGCGGGGACTGATCCAAACAAGATATAAGGTCTGAATTTCCCCCATCTGGTCGAAGTATTATCTGCAATGTACCCCATAATCGGGTCAGTAAATGCGTCCCAGATCTTCGCTAAAAAGAAAACTAAGCCAGCGTTTGCAGGCGATAATCCAAAAATATCTGTATAAAAAAATAGTAAGTAGAAGACAGTCAGTTGCCACATTATATTAATGGCAAAATCACCACCACCGTAAAACAATTTTGATCTAAAACTTAGTTTCATAGGGCATCATATATTGTTTCAACTAATTTAAGTGCTCTTTGATCACCGAGCATGGATCCAGTTAATAAATTCATTGTGTATGCGCAGCTAATTCCATTTTCAGGATCCCCAAATGCCATAGAACCGCCCCATCCAGTATGACCAAATGCTTTACTGCTTTTACCAAATAATTTTCCACCACCGACACTATAACCTGCATGTGACCACTGCATAGGTGACTTCATTACATGATCGTCTCCACTTACAGCAACTGTAGTAAGGGTTTCAAAGGTATTTGATGAAATAAATTTATTTGATAAATGTGATAAGAAAAAATCATAAATTTTTGCAAGTGATTTTGAATTAGAGTGACAGTTCATAGCTGGAATTTCTGCAAGTCGCCATTCAGCTGTGTTTGCTGTTTTTGTTCTGTTTGCAGGATTAAGAAACGCAGTAATTAGATACTCATCTACATTTGTAGGATCGCTAAAAGCTTTCCTTAGGCTTTCAGAGCTAATTAGCTCAGCAATATTGTCATGATATGCTGAAGGTGTACCTATAAAACATTTAGTTTCAAGAGGACTATTCAGTAACTCTTCCAAGTTCTTACCGACTGATTTATTGGTTACCCGTTTAATTAATTCACCAACCAAAAAACCGATCGTTTTTGGATGATAACATATTTTTTCATCAGCTTTGTGATATGGTTCTTGATGTGCCAGCAGATCAACTACATAGTCCCATTTGTAAAAATCGGTTTCATCTATAGGTTGTCTCCATCCATACATCCCTGCTTGATGCGAGAGTAATGTCTTTACTTTTATACCTTCTTTTCCACCGTTCGCAAATTCAGGCCAGTAATCAGCAACATTTTTCTCTAAATCTAGTTTGTTTTCATCAATCAATTTAGCAACAATCATCGCAACAATTCCCTTACTGGTCGAATGGATGTTTACTATTGTATTTTGGTCCCACTTGTTTTTTTTATCACGATCCCGATAGCCGCCATAAAGGTTTACCAAAACTTCCCCATTTTGATAAACGGCAAATGATGCACCCACCTCCTCATCATTTTCTAAGTTTTTCTTGAATAATTCGTAAGTGTTTTCGAACTTTTTATTAAACTCACCCAATGCTGTTATCTCATTTTCTGTAGTCATTTATAGTGTCATAAGGCTATTATTTATATATTCTGCAGTAGATTATATGACAGAGCAGAATAACAAAACATATTTAATAGGTTTTATACTGGCACTATCTGCTGGTTTGATATGGAGTTTTGGAGCTCCTACTGTTAGGTATATGGTAGATGCTCAGGTCTATCAATGGCATTACCTTTTTTATAGAGGTATAGTTGTAGCAACAATTTTGTTGATATATTTGATTTATAACGAAGGAATTTCTTTCTATCATAATTTTAATAGAGTTGGATCATCTGGTTTATTGGGCGGTATTGGTCTTGCTGCAGCTTTTATATTTTTTATTTTTGGAATGACTTATACCTCTGCGGCTACCACATTATTTATGATCGGTACACAACCATTATTTGCAGGGCTATTTGCATATATCTTTCTAAAAGAAAAAATTGGCATCACAACTGCGATCGCGTGTTTTGTATCTTTGTTTGGAATCTTTCTAATGGCTTATAATGACTGGTATGCAGGAACCTTTTTAGGTTGGGTATTTGGTTTATTCTGTTCTATTGGATTTGCAATATTTGCAACAACACTCAGATGGCAACCAGACACACCTAAATTTACGACAATCATTATTGCTGGTATTGCCTGCTCGCTTTTTTCAATGATTATGATTGTTTTATTTGCTGACAGTTACTCAATGCCGTTACAAAATATTTTATTAAGTATGCTACACGGAACTTTAGTTGGGATTGGACTTATACTTTTAAGTTTAGGTGCGCGCTATCTGCCTGCAGCAGAATTTATGTTACTTTCTTTAACAGAAGTTGTGGGAGGAGTAATTTGGTGTTGGATACCTTTATTTGGAGTAAACGAAGTTCCCTCAAACATAACTTTAATGGGTGGCTTGGTAATTATCATTGCTATAAGTTTTTATGCTTTTGGTACTACAAAAAAAACCACACCGCCAACGCTATAGAAAAGTATGAGTGATATTAATAATGTTAGCTGGAATTATCCTACGCCAATATGGTTTGGTTTAGGCCGTTCCCTAGAGATCCCAAATGCCTTAGAAGCTCAAGGCATGCAAAATCCTTTACTTGTTACCGATCCAGAATTTACCTTTAATAAAAACTTTGTAAAAATTACTGAATTATTAAAAAATAATAAAATCAAACACTCAATTTTTTCAAATATAAAAGGAAATCCAACAGGTAAGAACGTAATGGACGGCGTTGAACACTTTTTGTCTAACAATAACGATGGTGTAATAGCGATTGGTGGAGGAAGTTCTCTTGATGCTGGTAAAGCAATTGCCTTTATGACAAAACAAAAGGAAAACCTATGGTTTTTCGAAGATATTGGGGATAATTGGACAAGGGCAATTACAGATCAACTTCCAAAAGTAATTGCGATACCAACTACGGCTGGCACAGGTTCTGAAACAGGCCGCGCATCACTTATTTTGGACGAAAGTGATAAGACAAAAAAAATAATATTTCATCCCTCGTTCTTACCAGACCTTGTAATACTTGATCCAAATCTAACTTTGTCTCTTCCACCTCATCTCACAGCTGCAACAGGTATGGATGCATTAGCTCATTGTTTAGAGGCATACTGTGCTAGAGGTTTTCATCCTATGGCGGATGGTATTGCACTAGAAGGGATAAAGAACGTGAAAGATAGTCTTCTAAGTGCCTATAAAAATCCAGATGATATATTTGCAAGATCAAAAATGTTAGTAACATCATCAATGGGATCAACTGCATTTCAAAAAGGACTAGGAGCAATACATTCTCTTTCACATCCTATAAATGCAGTTAATGATATTCATCACGGTCTCTCAAATGCAATATTTATGCCATATGTACTTAAGTTTAATAAACCGATTATAAGTCAGAGGATACAACTTTTAACAAAATACTTAGAATTAGAAAATTCTACATTTGATGGTTTTCTGTCGTGGATATTGAAGCTTAGAGATGAACTCGCTATCCCCCATACACTGAAGGAGCTTAATCAAGAATTTGATTTTGAACTACTCAGTGAAATGGCCTTGAAAGATCCATCCACTGGACCAAACCCACGTGATATAAGTCTTGATGAAATGAAGCAACTTTACATTAACTCATATGAGGGTATTCTATAATTATGATCAAAACAGAAAAACTAGTTTATGGTTCTGCAAATTCTAGTGTGCAATTTGAAGGTTCAATAAGTTATGAAGATAGTTTTGATACACCAAGACCAGGAGTTCTCGTATGTCATGCTTATGGAGGCCATTCTGATTTTGATATTAAGAAATCAGAACAACTTGCTGAGCTTGGGTACTTTGCATTTGCTATGGATTTATATGGACAGGGAAGAAGAGGTTCAAACCCCCAAGAGTCAATGGAGTTGATGAATGAATTTAATTCTGACCGAGTATTGCTTCAACAAAGAATGATCCATGCTTTTGAAACCCTCAAGAATTTTGATAGAGTTGATGAAAACAAAACCGGAGCAATTGGATTTTGTTTTGGAGGAAAATGTGCACTTGATTTGGCTAGGGCAGGTGAAGATGTTAAAGGGGTTGTAAGTTTTCATGGATTATATGACGCACCAACGGCAAGTTCAGGAAAGCAATTAAAAGGATCAATAAAAATTGACTCATCGATTTTAATTCTACATGGGTACGATGATCCTATGGCCACTCCACAAAATATGATTGATTTAGCTGATGAATTAAATTCAAAAAGAGCAAATTGGCAAATTCATGCTTACGGCAATGTTGGACATGCTTTTACAAATCCTGAAGCTAATGATCGAAACTCAGGATTATTCTACGATGCGCATGCGGATCAGCACTCATGGCGAGAGATGTCTAATTTTTTTGAAAAAATTTTTTCTTGAAATTATTATTCAGACTTCCAATTGATATTTTTCATTGAATTAAGATAATTCTTAAATTCTTTTATCAATTCAGAGCTTGGTTTTACTGTTTTTCGTCTTTTATCGTTCTCTGTTTTCTCTAAATGTATGAAACCTCTGTCACAAGCCTCATTAATCATCATAGATGACTTAGGCCGAGATGTATGAAAGAGCTTTGTCTTTAATTCTTCAACACATAGCTTTTCTTTATTTTGATGAGCTGACATTACAAGGAGCATCATATGATAATGAGACGGGGTCTTTCTGAAAAAGTGCTTACTTGAGCGGTGTGACATTCCCATTTGTTCTTCCCAAAATCTTAGGAGTGAATTTGTTGCGCTCATATAGAAAAAAATTTTACAGCAAATAGAGCAATCGTCTAATTAAATTTTAAAAAAAATACTATTTAATTATCCCAATAAGTGAACTCGTCGCCATCTTGAAATGCATACCCATTGTGTTTATCAATTAATATAGGAACAGACATTGTGTTATCATATAGTGGAGGAGGTTGAACCTTTTTATGATCATTTAATAGTCTTTTAAGCTCTTCAACTTTTAAAGTCATTTCGCTTGCAAGATTAATTCTCTCATAGGGGTCACTTTCAACATTAAACAACCAGTCTTTACCAGTTCGGTGATCAGTAATGAGCTTCCAATTTTCGTGAAGAACAGTTTGAAGGCGACCTTGTAGCCAATATAGTGTTTCATGAGGCATGTCTGAATTGTGATTTTGTAAAAAGGGCAATAAGTTTACTCCGTCAATAATTCTATCATCTGGTAATTCTGCTCCAGCTGCAGCAGCAAATGTTGGTAAAATATCATTTGCGTGAATAGGGGCGTTAAATTCTATTCCTTGTTTAATTTTATTTGGCCATTTAGCCATAAATGGAACATGCAAACCACCTTCGAAATGAGTTAGTTTCCATCCACGATAAGGTTTATTGATATCAGATAAATGAATGTAGTTAGCTCCACCGTTATCGCTGGTTAATACAATTAGTGTATTATCTGCTAGATTATTCTTTTCAAGTGTATCTAATATTCTGCCAACACTTCTATCAAGAGCTTTTAACATTCCAGAATATACTTTTAATTCTTCACTGAATTCACCGTCGATATGGTGAAAATGATCATAGTCGTCTCTAAGAGCTTGAAGTGGATTATGAGGCGCAAAGTGAGATAGGTATAAAAAGAAGGGCCTGTTCTTATTTTTTTCAATAACTTTGATTGCTTCATCTGTGTAGTAGTCAGTAATATATCCACGAGGTTCAAATGGTTCACTCTTGTTATTTCGTGCAGCGTATTGAGTACTGGCCCAAACCATCTCGTCAATAATTTCCCCAGTTCTAGCATTTACAACATCTGGATGATTCTCTGGAAGATAAAGTCCGCCCATTAGTTGAAGGCTGTCGTCAAACCCCTGATCAGTTGGACCATAACTTGGAGCAGTTCCTAGATGCCACTTTCCAATTATTGCAGTGTAATATCCTTCATTTTTTAGTACTTCTGGAATAGTTATTTCACTAGATGGCATTCCTGGGTATCCAATATTACCGTCATTATCCAAAGCAGTAAGTTCAGCTTCATCATCAAAAATTATAGGAAAACCCGTATCGTTTAATTCTTCACCCCATTTTGTAATAGTAATGAGTGATTTAAATGCAGGGGTAAATTCAAATCCAAATCTTGTTGAATAGCGACCAGTCATAATTGAAGCACGTGAAGGAGAGCAGCTTGCACTTGCCGCATAACCATTATTAAATTTTATACCTTCTAAACCAATACGATCCATGTTTGGTGTCATTAAACTGCCATCTCCAGCACCGCCATTATAAAGCGATACATCATTGAAGCCCAAATCATCTGCAAGAATTAAAATAATATTTGGTTTATCAGCTAAGGCAGGATCTCTTTCTGATGGACCGTCTGGCCAAATGACCTCACGGTTTTCAGCAACTGGTCTTGTGAACTCAAATATAGTTGGTAGTGACCAAAGAAATATTTGAAGTTTGTATGTCCATAGGATTAAAGCAAGAATAAGAATAAAAAAAACTGAAAGAGATATTTTTTTAATCATTATTCGATATTTGTAATTGTAATATCCTCTGAATTAACTGGTAAAATTGCTATGGTGCCATCATCAGCTAATGTCCAGTTATCAGGTCGAACTTCGCTTACCCCTTTTACGAAAATTATTTTAGCAATAAAACTATCAGGAGCTGGTATCAGGTGATAAAAAATTAACTCTTTTACATTTGCTTCATTTGCGGCTTGCGCAGCTTCAACAGGTGAGGCGTGATATCCCTGAATATCATAAAAAACTCTTGAAAGTTGAGGCTGTATAATCTCTGATATATCCTCAGCTCTACCTATCATATTATATGACAAAGCATCATGAAAAAGTAAGTCAGCATTTTTTGATTGTTCAATCAAATTTGTACTGTAATCCGTATCCCCACTAATTACGATTGATCTGCCCTTATAATCAAAGCGAAATCCCAATGAGGGATAAACTGGCAGATGTTCAACTTCAAATGCTGTTATCTTCAGACTGCCATCGTCAAAAATAACTGGATTATTTAAATCTATTATTTTTGTATCAAAGCCGGCAATATCAGATGGTGCTACTTCCTCTCCATGATGCAGCGTTCTCCATTCATAATCAAGCTCGTAAGCCCTTGTTATGCCCTCTGTAACTAATTGTGTTCCCTCTGGTCCATAAACAGGAAGTTTTCCTTCTCTATTTTGAGTTACCCATGAATAAAGATGAAAATCAGCCAAATCAGAAATATGGTCTGAATGCAGGTGAGTAAACAGTACGGCATCCAAATTACCTAGATCTATCTGCCAATTTATTAGATTTTGCCTACTTCCATCTCCGGTATCCACAATAAACATATGGTCTGGTGTTTTGATCATAATACATGGCTCAGCTCTTCCTTTACCAGGTAATGGACCTCGTGATCCACAGACAAGTCCAATAATATAATCACCTTCAAAGGTAACTAATTTATCTTGATTATTTAACTGAGACTCAAAAATTAAGTCGATAAAGAAATTTTGAACTGATGTATTTCTTATTCCAAAGAACCCAACAACAAATATTAAGATTGCAACTATTAAGAAATAATAGATTTTCCTCATAGTTAATTACCAGAAACCTTTCTGGATGTAATAAGCAATATTGCAACAAGAACAATTTCAATAATAATAAATTGTGTTGCAAAAGTTGCATCATGCGCTGCCCACGATATGACTCTAAATATTGCTGTAACACTTAAAAGCATTGCAGGAGCATAAAACCAAATACTTTTTAGAGTATAAGCTGCAAGTATCATCATCAAACCAATGCAAAAGAAATAACTTCCAACATCGCCAATTAGACTGCTTCGACCTAATCCTTCTGGAATTACTAATATACCAAAATTTGCTCCAGCATCGTAAGGGGATATTATCCAAACAAGACCAAGTACAATAAATATAAATCCGTTTATTGTATTTAGAATAATTAAAAATTTATTCATGATGACTCCTCTATTATTTTCATAATTCTTTGTGCTGTTTCATGGCCTGAATTTTGATTTTGGCCAGTTACAAATCGTTTTTCATCATCAACAACTACATGATAAGCAAACTGGTCAAGAAATTTGGTTTTAGCTTCAAACAATGCGCCTGCTTTTTTTAATTCTTCTTCTGGATGTAATGGTGTCATTGTAATATTAAGTTCTTTAACTTGTTTGTCAGTTACACCAGTCATTTTCCTTCCAGCAATGAGAATGTTGCCGTTTTTATCTTTTGAATTAATTAACCCTAAAGGACCATGACAAATTGCACCTATAATACTCCCTGAGTAATATGCTTTAGAAATTCCTGCAGCTAAGGTATCTGAAAAGCCCAAGTCATATGCAGCTCCCCATCCACCAGCAAGAAATACAATATCATACACAGAGAAATCTATTTCATTAATATTGATTGAATTGTTAAGTTTGTTTACCGCTTCAGCATCCTTATAAAATCTTTTATCAGATGAAGACCTCACGAAATATGATGTTGTTTGTGGATCCACTGGAATTTCTCCACCTTTGATACTTGCAATATCAACACTTATGTTAGCATCTATAAATTCGAAATAGGGAGCAGTTAATTCAGAACTCGCGAGACCCGAGGGCTTACCAGATGACTCTCCCGGATAATTTAAAACCCCATGACTTGTTGCAATTATAAGAGCTTTTTTTCCAGATAAATCAAATGTATTTCCCTCATAGTCTGGATGTAAACCCAAGTTTTTAAGAATATATGGCAAAAGAATAATTACTGTAATGACGATAAAAATTAGAGATAATAAAGTTTTTCTAACTGTTGATTGATACATAATTTTCTTACTTAAGTTTCATTAAAAATAGTAACTTTAACTCTTCAATAAGTCTTTCTTCTTTCGTATTATTAAATTTGGTCATACGAAACCATGCTGCGTATGAAATTAGGGTATCAATAAGATTTTGTTTATCTTTGTTAATCATTTTAATTTCAGGTATTAAATCTTCGAATCTCTGTCTCAAAATATGATTAAATTTTATAAATCCTGTTCTTATTGCACTAGAATTGTTTAAACTTGTAATAGTTAAATTAAATACGTGCTGGTATGTGTTATATAAATAAAAACGCTCTTTAATTACATGTTCAATTCTCTGATCTTTGCTGTTTTGTTTTGGATTATTTTTTGCAATATAGCTCTCAAGATCGTGTAGATAACGACGATTTACTTCCTCAATTAATCCTTCCATATCGTCAATGTGTCTAAAAACAGTTCTTATTCCAACTCCAGATTTTACAGCAATTTCCTGAGCGGTTGGTATTTGACCGTTATTATTTTTTCTTAATAAAGAAATAGTGGCTGCAACAATTTTATTTAATGTTGTTTTACTTCTGTTGATGCGTCCATCGTTAACAATTGGTGTAATTACCATAGATAAAAATTATCTATTGACAGTGTTTATGTCAATACTTTAGGCTTTATTAAAAATATAAAATTCGTGAATAGAATTACAGAAATACTTGGTTCTAAATATCCAATTATACAGGCCCCAATGGGATGGATTGCAAGAAGTGCATTAGCTTCAGCGGTTTCTAATGCTGGAGGGTTTGGAATTATTGAAACTTCATCAGGTGAGCTTGAGGAGTGTAAGCAGGAAATCAAAAAAATGAGTACACTCACCAATCGACCCTTTGGTGTGAATCTTCCAATTCTTTTTTTACGTGATGAAAGTATGATCAATTTGGTTATCGAAGAAAAAGTAAAATTTGTAACTACATCTGCTGGTGATCCAGCAAAATATATTCACATATTAAAAGATGCAGGCATTAAAGTCTTTCATGCTGTACCAAGTTTGGCAGGTGCGTTAAAAGCGATAAAAGCTGGTGTGGATGGCTTAGTAGTTGAAGGGACTGAGGGGGGCGGATTTAAAAATCCTGAAGAAGTTGGACTTTATGTATTATTGCAGTCTATTAGAAAGCATTCTGATATACCGATGGTTGCGGCTGGAGGTATAGTTGATGGCATAGGAATGGCCGCAGCATTTGCAGCAGGAGCTGAGGGAATACAAATGGGGACTAGGTTTGTATCATCTAAAGAGAGTCCGGTTCATCAAAATTATAAGCAAGCAATTTTAGATTCAGACGAACAAGGAACTTACATATTAAATAAAAAATCCAAACCTTGTGTTCGTGCAATTAAAACTGACTTCACTCACGGTATTTATGAAAAAGGTGAAATGGATATGTCCGCAATGTTTGGTATTAAGAAACTTTATTTTGAGGGTGACATGAACGCAGCACCAGCATTGGCAGGTCAATCGATGGGCTTAATTGATGAGATCAAAGGCGTTGAAGAAATTATCAATGAAACAATTTCGCAGTTTAATGACGTGTGTAAAAAAATGGGAAATCACAATTTTGCAAATTAAATGAAGTTCATCAGCCTATTACCCACGGAAGCAAACAACAATTATCAGGGTTTAAAGTTTGCACTTTGGTTTTTTTATTTATATCTCGCATTAGTAGCGTTCAGATCGTTTACTCACATGTTCGCTCAAGATGCTGGTTTAAATTCAATTGCTTCAATTATAATTTTTCCGGAGGTTAATAATTTAAATCCTAATACTGTAATTTATCTTATAGGTTCTTTATGGGGTGGATCACAGATCGTAGTACTTTTTATATCAATTATAATTCTTATAAAATATAAAAGCCTTTTATCATTAGCCTGGCTAGTTTTCGTATTTGATAACATATTAAGAATTATAACGATGACGATACATAATTTAGATCCGGATTATCTCACTTCAACTGCCCCAGGAGGTTTAGTTGGGACAAGCGTCATGTTATTTGTTACACTTCTAATGTTTTTTATCTCGACCATTGAAAGGAAACAGAAATGAAAGTAGAGAATCGTGTTTTTCCAAATAGAGAACAAATGAAAGGTTTTTTTGAAAATACGGATGACAATGAACCAATATACATGCTCAATCTTCTCAAGTTTAAAGAGAAAGCGGAATATAAAGATGGGAGAGAAACCAACTTAACCGGAAGAGAGGCTTACACAATTTATGCTGAGTTCATGGATAAACATCTAAATGAAATTGGAGGGGAATTAGTTTTACATACAGATGTAAAACGTTTAGCGGTCGGTAAAGTTGAAGAATTATGGGACGTTGTTGCTATTGCAAAATGGCCTTCAAGAAAAATAATGGGTGAAAATATGATGCCCAGTGACCCAGAATATCTTGAAGCTTATCAGCACCGCGAAGCAGGATTAGCAGGCCAATTAAACATTGAAACAAAAGAAATTAATGATTGAATTATATACTTCACCTACACCAAATGGATATAAGATTTCAGTAGCTCTTGAGGAGTTGGAAATACCTTACAATGTTCATGTTGTGAATTTACAAGCTGGTGATCAAAAGAAGCCCGAATTTTTAGCAATGAATCCCAACGGGCGTATCCCTGTCATAGTTGATACTGAAAACGATAACCTTTCAATAATGGAAAGCGGCGCACAACTAATTTATTTAGCTGAGAAAGCAGGCAAATTATTGCCTACAGAGTCAATTGCACGTTCAAAAGTTATTCAGTGGTTAATGTTTCAAATGGGAGGAATTGGTCCGATGATGGGGCAGGCCAATGTTTTCTTTCGTTATTGGCCTGGAGAAAAAATACAACCAGCAATTGACCGCTATCAAAACGAAGGAAGACGCTTGTTTGAAGTTATGGAGACACGCTTAAAAGAAAATGAGTATCTTGCTGATGATTTTAGTATAGCTGATATTGCAAATTGGTGTTGGGTAAGAACATATAAATGGTCAGGTGTGAATATCGACGGTCTTGAAGGTGTAAAAAGATGGATGCAGATGATGGAAGATAGACCGGCTTGCAAAAAAGGTGTTGCAGTACCAATTGATATTATGGAGTTGATGAGAAATATGAAACAGTCAAAAGATCTAACCGATACTGGTTCAAAAATAATTCAGAAGTAGGAGGATAATGATGAGCTTACCAAATCCATTAGTTGTTCTCGGCGGTGTTGGCTCACCCTATACGCGTAAGATGCTCTCATATCTTAGGTATAAACGCATTCCTCATAAAATGATTTGGGGAGACCCTTCAAAATATCTTGATCAAGAGGGTATTGAAAAGCCCAAGCCTGGATTACTGCCAACATTTATCCTACCTGATGAAAATGGAAATTTAAAAGCTGTAACAGATTCGACTCCGTTAATAAGAAGGATTGATAAAGAGGTTAGTAGGCGAAGCACTATTCCATCTGATCCTGCACTTGCGTTTATAAATTATTTAATTGAAGATTTTGCTGATGAGTGGGGGACGAAATATATGTTTCATTATAGATGGCATGATCAAAAAGATGCTGAAAATGCAGGAACAATTTTACCTCTTCAAACCGTAGGAATGATGCCAAATGAAATGCTAGATAATTTAAAGGGAATGATAAGCAAAAGGCAGATAGACAGGTTATGGGTAGTGGGTTCCAACAATGATACAGCTCCTATCATAGACGCAAGTTTCAGACGTTTATTGGGTATACTTGAGAAACATTTCACATCAACACCTTATTTGATAAGCAATAGACCCTCATCAAGTGATTTTGCAATGTATGGTCAACTGTCTCAACTTGTAAACTTTGATCCCACGCCAAGAGAAATTTGTCATGAAGTATCTCTTAGGACAGTCGCGTGGGTTGGTTTAATTGAAGATCAATCTGGTATTGAGGTAGATGATGAACAATGGGGATCAATTGATACTTTACCGTCAACGGTAAAGGAATTACTTGCAGAAATTGGTAAGGGTTATGTGCCTGCACAACTAGCAAACGCTAAAGCAATAGAAAATGGCGATAAAGAATGGCAAACAGAGATTGATGGATGTCTGTGGAAACAAAAATCATTTCCTTACCAGGCAAAGTGTTTAAAGTGGCTTAACGAAGAATATAAAATGCTTGAAGATAATGATCAGATAAAAGTGAATGATCTTCTTAAAGATACTGGATGTGAAAGGTTAATATTTTAGATATGAAAGTAGATTTATATTTCTCTTTTAGAAGCCCATACTCTTATTTAATCTTACCACGTATCGTTTTGTTAAGAGATAAGCACGGTGTTGATATAAATTTTAAACAAGTCTATCCGTTAGCAATAAGAGAACCAGAATTCTTTAAAGGTAAGAACTTATTTACATATTTTCTTCTAAAACGATTTGATTATTTTTTACAGTCAAAAAAACTAGGCATGGTATTTAAAACACCAAATCCAGATCCAATAAAACAAAATATGCTAACCGGTAAAATTTCTGATGATCAGCCACGTATATTTAAATTATGTCATTACTGTCAGGCAATAGAAAAAGATAGACAACTTGATTTTGCCGTAGAAGTTTCAAGTAAGATTTGGAGTGGCATGAAGAATTGGAATTCTGATGTATCAATTTCTGAGTCGTCATCAAAATTAGGCTTAAATCATAATGATATTGAAAAAAAACGAACAGAAGCTGAGCAAAGTTTGATTGATGAAATAAAATTAAACCAAAAGGAACAATTAGAGGCAGGTCATCATGGAGTCCCATTAACAGTCTATAAAGACAAGTTTTTCTTTGGGCAAGACAGATTTAATGATCTTTTAAGAGTATTAAAAAAAGATGGACTTGAGTTATAGTATATTTAACGACTTGTCGTAACTTTTATTGAGCTGAAATTCCTCTTATCCTCTCAGATCTTCTCCTTAACAACTCAGTCACAATCAGGATTAATGTTGAAAGCACTATTAAGCATGTAGCAACAGCCATGATCGTTGGGCTGAGCTGTTCTCTTAAACCAGTCCACATTTGAAGTGGTATAGTTGTAAGATTTCTATCTCCTCCAGCCACGAAAAGAATTACAACGATTTCATCAAAAGAAGTTACAAATGCAAATAAAGCACCAGAGATTATACCGGGCGTTATTAGAGGTAATGTAATTTTAAAAAAAGTGTTAGTTGGTGTGCTGCCGAGACTTGATGCTGCACGCGTAATACTGTCATCAAATCCACTCAAGGTTGCGGTAACTGTTATTACAACAAATGGTGTACCTAAAATAATATGTGCAATGACGATTCCAGGAAAAGTTGCAGCTAATCCTAATTTTGCAAGTGAAAAAAAGATAGCTGAGCCAGAAATAATTAGTGGAATAATCATCGGCGAAATTAATACACTCATGATTAATTGTTTGTAAGGCATGTAACGACTGCTTAGGCCCAATGCTGCAACAGTTCCAAGTACAGTTGCTCCAATAGTTGAGAAAAAAGCGTAATAAACACTGTTTCGAGCTGCGATTCCCCATGGATTTTTAGTTCCATAAATCATGTCTTCATACCACCTAAGTGAAAATGCCTCAGGCTGTAATGCAAGCATGCCGTCAGAGAAGTGGATATACTGCTCAGCATTGAATGATAGTGGTATGATCACAAAAAGAGGCGCAATCAAAAATACGAAAACTGCAGTACAAATTACTAAATAAGAGTAGTGCCAAACTCTGTATCTCATTTCTGTATATTTTGGTAATGCCATTATCCAAGCCTCATGTTATCTATGCCAACAATCTTATTGTACAGCCAGTATACCACCAGCACTGCTATTAAAAGAACTGTCGCCATCGCTGTTGCAAGAGACCAGTCTAGTGATTGCTGCATGTGATATGCTATTCTATTACTAATTAAAATTCCTTTTGCTCCACCAACCAATGCAGGTGTTATGTAATAACCAATCGCTAAAACAAATACTAAAATTGATCCTGCACTAATTCCCGCGTATGTCAGAGGAAAATATATTTTTCTAAAAGCGTGAAAAGGTGTTGCACCCATTGACGTTGCAGCGCGCATTAAACTTGGTGAAATTGTTTTCATTACACTATAAAGAGGCAAAACCATGAATGGCAATAGGATTTGTGTCATTGCAATGAATGTGCCTGTCATATTATACATGAGCTCAAGTCTCGATTCATCTGCAACAAATCCAAGCGACACTAAGGTGTCATTTAACACTCCTTGTTTTTGTAATAGAACCATCCAACTGGATGTTCTAACAAGCAGAGACGTCCAAAAAGGCAATAGAACACAAATCATCAATAGATTTGAATAACGAGTCGGTAAGACTGAAAGTAAGTGTGAAATCGGGTAAGCTAAAATAAAGCAGCAGAAAGTTACTCCAACGGCAACAAATATTGTTCGCAACCACAAGGTTACATTAATTCTAAGCTTTTCAGGAATCCTTTCAATTGAGCCATCAAACTTTTGTTCATAATCAAATGTCGTTAAATATTTTCGAAAATGATAAGCGTCAGTTCCTCTCTTTAATGCTTGCCAATATTCAATGTCACCCCATTTTTTATGAACATCAATGAATTGGTCTAGAAAGTTAGCATTTTCATCAAAGTTTTTAAGTTTACGTGACGTCTTTTTAATCAGACTTGTAAAGCCACCTTTTTCATAGTTTAAACGAGTTGCAATCTTACCGTGGTATTTATTTTCTACAGCAGTCTTCAATTCATAATAAAAAGTTGAGGTTACATCCTCGCCAGGCATTTCACTGCCATCCCATGTCTGCATAACCTCGTGTGTTTCTGTAAGAAACGAGTTCATTTCAGCGTTATCAATACTTCGCCCCAACATCTGAAAAATAGGAATTACGTATGCAAAAACAATGAAGAATAGGAGTGGAGCGGCCAGTAAAAAAGCAGTAGTTCTGCGTCTTCTCTCAACTTTTTTGAGTTTGACGGATAGAAGTTCTCCATCCGAGGTTCTTATTTCGGCAGTCATATTTAAAAGGATACTTAATTTGAGGTACTTGGGCAACCCATAGGTTGCCCAAGTTTAAACCTTATAGGTTAGCTTTCCAAGCTTCCCAAGCGTCGTTGATCTCAGTGTTGTTATCAGCGTACCACTCAGGGTTCATAAGAACGTAGTTCTCAGTATTTGCTGGAGCAGTAGGCATGTGAGGCATAATCTCAACAGCACCTGCTTGCTCAGAATAGAACCACGGCTCATCAGCCATGATCACATCAAGAGATGAGATACGGAAAGGAGCGTAAGCAATGTGCTTAGCACTTCCAGCTAAACCTTCGGAACTAGTGAAGTACTGAAGAGCTTTCATAGCTTCTTCTTGGTTTGGTCCACCTTTAACAAGTACGAAGTACTCATAGTCAAGGATCTGACCATCCCATACCATTTTCATTGGTGAACCTTCGTTCACGATGGCATTGAAGTGACGTCCATTCCAACCAGTAGCCATGATAGCTTCACCAGAAACTAACTGTTCAGGTGGTTGTGCACCAGCTGACCAGAAAATGCATCCACCGTTAGGGTTTGTGCAAAGATCTGTAAGCTTATCAAGAGCTCTATCAATTCCATTGTCTTCCATGTAGTCATACACATCAGATGCAGGAACACCATCAGCAACTAGAGCAAACTCTAAGTTTGACATAGCTGAAGAGTAGATAGATCTTACTCCTGGATATTTATCTGGGTTAAAGAAGTCTTCCATAGAATCTGGATAACTTCCGTCAAAATTTACATTGTCAGTGTTGTAAGCGTAGTTCCATGAATAAAGAATGTTACCCACAGCACAATCACTAGGCATTGGAGCAAAGAAATCGTCACTTGCTTTCATACCGTTAACACCAGCAGGGAAGTCGTTATCGAAATCGAATTCTACAAACAATCCTTCGTCACATCCGATAATTGTATCACGTGCATACACATCGATAATGTCCCAAGTAATCGCTCCAGACTCGACTTGAGCTTTAATTTCACTCAAACCTCCACTGTAGTCGATCCAGTTTACTTGGACGCCACTCATTTCCTGATATGGGTCCCCGTAACCTAGCTTTTGACTTTCTGTATAAGCGCCTCCCCATGACACCACGTTTACTTCCGCGGCTGTAGCCATAGATGGAGCCACTAATAAAGCAGCCAAAGAGATTAGTTTAGTTAATCTAGACATGATTAATCGTCTCCTTTTTTTATATAAAGAAATATTACACAAGGCCTTGAGCAAAAACGCAACAAAAAAAAAGATTATTTTTCAACAAATTAATGTTGAATCTACATGTAGTATCAAAGAATTAGTAATCTAGAGCTCTGCAGTCATGAGATGACCAGCCAAGGTTTAATTTATCGCCGACGTTAAGCTTTAAATCACTGCTCGCGTTTGGAACTTTTAAAATAAAGTCATCATTACCAAGAAGATTTACTCGCACTCTGGTATGATCTCCATGATAGATAATTTCGCGGATCTCACTTGTGAATTTATTTTCAAGTTGTTCATTTGGGTCAATACTCACTCGCTCGGGTCTAAGAGAAATTCTGGATTTTTCTCCTGAAGAGTTCACGGCAATAGGATTAGCAACAATTGTTTCACCAGAATCAGTTTCAATCTTTGCTGAGCCAGATGCAATTTCCTTCACAGTTCCAGTGAAAGTATTATTTTCTCCAATAAAACTTGCAACAAACGAATTCACAGGCGTTTCATATAATTCATTTGGCCCGGAAAGCTGTTGAACCTTACCGTCATTAAAAACAGCAATTCGGTTTGACATGGTCAATGCTTCACCCTGATCGTGTGTGACATAAACAACAGTCACACCTAATGACTCGTGAATATGCTTTAATTCATACTGCATACTCTCTCGTAAATTCTTATCAAGAGCTCCAAGAGGCTCATCCATTAATACTAGTTTTGGATCAAATACAAGCGCGCGAGCAACAGCAACTCTCTGTTGCTGACCACCAGATAATTGTGCAGGCATTCTGTTTTCAAAACCAGTTAATGAAACCATTTTCAAAGTTTTATTAATTCTTTCTTCGATTTCTGATTTATCAACTTTTCTTACTTTGAGAGGAAAAGCTAAATTTTCATAAACTGATAAATGCGGAAACAAAGCATAATTTTGAAAAACCATACCAATTCCACGTTTGTGTGGAGGAATATTATTTATTGGACGTCCATCAAAATATATTTCTCCATTCGTTGGAGTTTCAAAGCCAGCAAGCATCATGAGAGTTGTTGTTTTGCCAGATCCAGATGGACCAAGTAAGGTAAGAAACTCTCCTTCTGCAATATCTAAGTCGAGTCCTTTAACTACAAGCTCTTTTCCATCATAACTTTTGTCGACCTGTTCAAATTTAACAAAATCAGACTTTTTTGAATTCATGTCGGTAAGACTAAGGTAAAAATAGTTGGGAATCTAGGAATTTTTAAACTAAATTAAAGCTGACCTTATTATGAAAATAGATCAGTATTTAACAAGAAAGACTCTAACTTATGAAAAAATACCAGCACTATATAAACGGTGAATGGACCGATTCCTCAAGCAAAGACCTCATACCAGTTTTAAATCCTGCAAACGAGGAAATAATTGGTGAGATAACTTGTGGTAAAGATGAAGATATTAATAAAGCTGTAGAGTCCGCAAAAAAAGCTTACGAGTCTCGTATTCTTGTGGATATGAATCCGATGGAACGAGCAAAACTTATGCGACGCATTGCTGAAGAGCTTCGCAAGGTCAGTAAAGAAGGTGGGGCATTACTTTGTGCTGAAAATGGGAAACTGCTTGCCTCTTCTGAATATGAATTTGTTGATGCGGCAAACTACTTTGATTACTACAGTGGCTTAACAGATAAAATAGAAGGCCAAACTATTCCTGTAAACAGTCAGGTCATGGATTATACGATCTATGAACCATATGGAGTATCTGGTCACATTGTTCCATGGAACTTTCCAATTTCAATGATTGCTCGTTCTTTGGCGTGTTCGTTTGCTGCAGGAAATTCTACTGTAATAAAACCTGCTGAGCTAACACCTTTAGCAACAACATCTTTTTTCGCTCAAGCAATTCATAATGCTGAAGTTCCAAAAGGCTTAATAAATATAGTCACGGGTTATGGAAGTGAAGCTGGAGCTGCGCTTACTGCTCATCAGGACGTTGCACAAATAACTTTTACTGGATCTGTAAAAACTGGAAAAGCAATTTTACATGCTGCTGCTGAAAGAGCTGTGCCCGCTGTTGTTGAGTTGGGAGGAAAATCTGCTGCTGTTGTTTTACCGGATGCAGATATTGATAAAGTTGTTAATGCAACTAAAGTCGGAATTTTTAGCCAAGCTGGACAAATTTGTTCTGCGATGTCGAGAATGATAGTTCATAAATCCATTAAAGATGAAGTACTTGAGAAGTTATCAAAATTAGCGGCTTCAATAAAAGTAGGCCCTGGTGATGAAGAAGGCGTCGATCTAACGCCTGTCATATCTGAAGAGCAATTACAAAAAATAGAAAATTATGCACGCTCAGGATTACAAGCTGGTGCAAAAGCAGTCTCAGGTGGAAATAGAGTAGATAGAAAAGGTTTCTTCTTTGAACCTACGATTTATTCAGATGTTAAGCCAGATATGACAATAGCACAGGAGGAAATCTTTGGACCATTCTTATCTGTTTTAGATTATGAAGATCATGAAGAAGCAATCCATATTGCAAATGATACAGATTACGGCTTAGCGGCTGGTGTGTTTACTAAAGATGTTGATATGGCGACTAAAACGGCTTCACGTTTAAATGGTGGTCAAGTTTACGTAAATAGTTGGTTCACAGGAAGTATCGCAACTCCTTTTGGAGGTTATAAACAATCAGGTTACAGTCGTGAGAAAGGTCAACAAGCAATTAAAAGCTACTTGCAGCTGAAGAACGTTGGTATACAACTTTAAATATTAATCGTTATCGCGAAGACCGGCCCCAGCCCCAGTTTGTTTTGATTGTTCTGTTTCCTCAACAAAGGTCTCTGTTGATATTTCATATAGCTCATTCCAAGTTTTGCTGGAAAAACTATCTTCATTTTCTAAAATGTTAATTTTCACTGTATTAGCTTTTTTAATAATTAAAGATTTGATTTGATGATCAGCAAGTACACATGTGTTTAGATTGCATTCTGCATTGATGTCATCAATAGAAATTTCAATTCTCTTACCAATTAAATATGAAAGTTTATTTACGAAAGGTAAAAGTAACAATGGATAATTCAGGTTTATAAATTTTAATGTTTTCATTCCATCTACAGATTTGTAGTTATCAATTAATTTTAATCCTGTATAGATAGGGCAGAGACTTTTATCATTCAATTTATTAGTTTTTTCAATTTGCTTTGGACCTTCTGGTTCAATGTCTTTAATGGTTTTAAAATAATTATTTAAATTTTCTACTCCAGAAATTCCAAACATCTCTATTGAACTTATACATTTTCCAACTTCTTCAGCTACTCCCCACGAATAACCAACCGCTCTTGCAGCTCTCTTTGATACGGTATTAATTTCACTTGATGATTGCATTAATTGTAAATCCATGTGTCATTTGATTTGTTTATTTCGTGCATCAATGGTGCTCCCTGATACATGCAAATTCTCAGCCACTTGTCTGATCGAGGATCAAATTTTTGGGCTCCAAAAAAAGATAATTTTAGTCTTAGCATATCAATAGGCATCAGCTCTGAACCAATGGAGTTGTCTTGAATTTCTGCATAAGGCAACTTTTCGACAATGTGGCATCTTCTAACAATATGTCTTAGGTCGCTATTTTCCTCTAAAAATTTAGATAGTTCTTTATTTTTATAAGATGATAATCTTGCATGAAGTTCTTTAATATCTCTCGCAATTGCTAGAGGTTGCTCTAATTCCGATCCCGGCTCATCAAAGCGACGTGCCAGTCGAGGCTCCTCCTTATTTTTTGAAATATACCAAAAATTTTCATTACTTTTATCAATTGAGAAGTCCATTCTAATTATATCTGGATAAGATTTTTCAATTGATGATTTTAATTGATCTGTGCTTCTATTTGTAGGTATATAAAAATATTGATCTTCATCTGAACTCATTTGAGGAACTAGTAAATTAATAATGTTATCGTATGGTTCCATCATGAGAGAAACTATGTACTCTACGCCCTCATGAGTTAAATTCTTCTCAACCCACTTATACATTTCATTCCAAAAATATTCTTCATCAAAAGTTACATTGCAGAGATAGTTCTCCTCAAATTTTTTAATATCTTCTTTTAATTGAGTAATCTTTATATTTTGATATTTGCTATCTGTATTCCAATATTTTATATTTTTCTTTGAAAGTTCTAAGAATTTTTTAAATATTTCAATATCACCGATTGATACATTTTTAATTTCTCTAATTTGCTTTAAAGCTTCCTCTCTCACATAAATCCATTGATGTAGGAGAGCTGGATGATTAATAATAAAGGGAGCCATTCCAAGCCCAGTTGAGTTGCCAATACCAAGTTGCCTGGACAATTCAAGGTCTAGTTTAACAGATTTATTAGGATTTTTTTTATGAGCAATGTGATTAACTTGATCAAACGTAAACTGACGAACCAAATAAACAAGCATCATTTCAATTCTAAATGGACCATTTATTTCATCACGATCTTTAATTCTATATCTATCTGCTAATCCAAATTTACCTGATCCATAAACTGCAGTGGTTCTATATAAGTAGCCTACTTCAGAAAGTAGTTTTTTGTTGGGTTGAATTCCATTTGATAGGCTATCAATTACATGGTTAAAAACTCTTAAGGAGCGATTTGCCCTTGATAAAGCAAGTTCCTTAAATGAACATCTTCCCACTTCTTGTTTTGGAACATTTTCACGAAGTCTTTCAATATCATCCTTACTAGGAAGTCCATCATGAATTACGAATGCTGCATCCCATTTAGTGGCTATCACTCGATCAGATCTTTCAGTGTCATCTAATTTGTTTGCAAAGCATACAAGAGAGTATGTGCGTTCCTCATTTGAAACAGAATATACAGCAGTTCCATAACCATCTTTATCAAGCTCAAAGATCTCGTTTTTAAACTCCCAATTCTTAAACTCTCTTACAAAACTTCTTAAAAATGATAGCTTAGATTGATGGAAACAACCTAATCGACTGAGCTTCATAATTTGGTTTGGATCTCTGTGCTGAACTTTAATTGTCATAATATTAACCAATATAGTTTTTATAAAAATTAAACCAATTATTGCCTAAGATGCCATTTGTCTCATCTTTATTAAACCCTACACTTTCTAATCCATTCTCAATATTGTCAAAGCCAGTAGCATTTTTGAACCATTCTGGCTGTTTTGGAAAAGCTGCATTATCTCTTGAGCCTTCGCCATAATCTTTTGTTTTAGTCCAAGTTCCGTTTCGCATCCAATCTACCACTGAGTCAGGTTGATTTAAGCATAAATCAGATCCAATACCAATGTGTTCTGCTCCCATAATGTCTGCAGTTCGGGCAACCATTTCACAAAAACTCTCAAGAGTACAATTTGTGCCGTTCGACAGATGATGGGGGTAAAGTGAGAGTCCAATCATTCCATTTGATTGACTCAATTCTCTGAGTAATGTCTCAGATTTATTTCTTTTTGCCTCATGCCAGAAAGAAGGGTTGGCATGTGTTATGGCAATTGGCTTATCAGAAATTTCAATTGCATCCAAAGTAGATTTTTCTGCTGAGTGTGACATATCAACTATAATTCCAACACGATTCATTTCTTTAATAACTTCTTTTCCCATTCTAGTAACGCCACTGTCATTTTCTTCATAGCAACCTGTAGCTAATAAAGACTGATTATTGTAAGTTAATTGCATAAATACTGTTCCCATTTTGTGAACAGCATCAACCAAACTTATATCATCCTCTATTGGTGAGCAGTTTTGAAAACCAAAAAAAATAGCAGTCTTATTTTCCTCATTAGCTCTCTCGATATCTTCATATGACTTACCGTGAAATATTAATTCATTGAATTTCTCAAAATAAGTGTCCCATTCGTCAATATTTTTTTGAACTTCATCATAGTCTTCATGATATGCAATTGTGACATGAACGGCATCTAATTTTGCTTGCCTGTTAATCTTAAATATATCTTCATTCCAATTACAATACTGAAGATTATCGATTCTATAATTCATAAATCAGCTTTTGAGTTATAACTCTTACTTATCTCTTACCAAGGGTTCAATGCAAACAAATAAATTGCAATTTTTACCTAATTTCCTCTATTTTGAGGAAAAAACTGCGACAATTTAAGCATGGTTCATTCTCTGTAGATCTTTTAATTATCATAGAAAATACTATATTGAATTTGGATACTAACAAAAAATATGTACACGCCAATTAACCAATATATCGAAAGACTTGAGAACATCTCATTTGATGTTGATAAATTAAATGAAGCTGTTAGCGATTTGATAAAGATCAGACCTTTCGAAAATTCTGAACAAAAACCAGGCATGCTTAAATCAAATGCTATTTGTCTTAATTATGATGAGAAAGAGCTGGATGAATGGTTTGGTGGCAATATTAGGGGTAAATATTGGACAAAACCAGACTCTTCATTTGAAGAAATGGAGAGAGAGCCATACATTGATGAAACAAGGTATACGCTCTTTAACCCAAAATTAAACAATACTTACTTCAAGTATGTATATGAAAAAATAAATGAGTTTTTTGATATAGGCAGATGTCGTGTGATTAAGATGCCACCACGCACCACTTTAAGCTGGCATAGAGATCCTGAAAGAAGACTTCATATTGCAATCAAAACCAACTACGGAGCTCGAATGTTCATTGAACATACTGGCCATCACATTCCTGCTGATGGAAATATTTATTTAACTGATAACACTAAATATCACACAGCTATTAATGGAGGTGAAGAGGATAGAATTCACTTGGTAGCCACCGTTTTAGGTACAAAATAAATTTAACAATCAATTATATTTTTACGCATCCAGCTTGCTTTGTTTGCTTCACTTACTTGACTAAATTCCTTTAATTCTCTTTTCTTCAATTTTAGGTACTTTGATACAACTTTTGTACCAATTGATTTTCTAACAACAGCATCATTATTGAATTTTTTTAGAGCTTGTTCCAGGCTGTTAGGTAGCTTTTTAACCCTTTTAAGCTTGTGACCCTGTGTATACATATTTATATCAAGCCGTTTTCCAGGGCTGTGTTTATTTTTTAATCCATCCAAACCCATTGCTATAATACCTGATTGAAGCAAGTAAGGGTTAACAGCACCATCTGCAGCTCGAAACTCAAACCGTCCTTCAGCTGGAATTCTAATCATGTGTGTGCGATTATTTCCAGAATATGTCACAGCAGTGGGAGAGTATGTTGATCCAGAGTTTGTTGTTTTTGCATTCAATCGCTCATAACTGTTTAGACACGGATTCAGCCATGCAGCAAATGAGTCTACTGATTTCATAATACCGCCAATGAATTGATAACCCATTTTTGATAGGCCTAACTGTTCAGAAGAGTCATGAAATAAGTTTTTTTCCTTTTTTTTATCCCATATAGAAACATGTGCATGACAACCATTGCCTGTTAATTGAGTAAATGGCTTAGGCATAAATGTTGCTCTCAACCCGTGCTTTTCAGCTATAGATTTTACCATAAACTTGAAAAATACATGACGATCTGCTGTGGTTAGGCAGTCAGTATAATCCCAATTCATTTCAAACTGACCATTAGCATCTTCGTGGTCATTTTGATAAGGGTTCCAACCCAACTTAATCATGGAGTCACAAATTTCGCTTAATACATCGAAGCGTCTCATTAAAGCGGCCACATCATAGCAAGGCTTTAAAGCATCATCGCGAGTGTCAGCGACTTCACTGCCATCTTCATTTAAAATAAAAAACTCACATTCAACCCCGGTCATCATTTTAAGGTTCAACTTTTCTAGATTATTAATTTGGTTTTTTAAAATCACACGAGGACATTGGTCCATGAATTTATTATTCATGACCAGGTCACTTGCCAACCAGCCAACGTCAGGTTGCCAGGGTAATTGAATGAGGCTATCTGGGTCAGGCAATGCAAACATATCAGGTTCAGAAAATGAAAGATCCAAATATGTTGCAAATCCGCCAAAGCCCGCGCCTGTTTTCTGCATTTCTCCAATAGCTCGAGTTGGCACGAGTTTCGCCCTTTGCACTCCAAAAAGATCAACAAATGTGACTAGGAAATATTTGATTTTCTTTTGTTTTGCAATTTTTTCTAAGCTTTTTCCCATTGGAAGAATTATGCGCAGCATTGATGATTATTCAATAGGTAAATGTTTATTGATATTTGAGCAAAAAACCCATATTGGGTATAATTAAAAATGGATTCTAATTTAAAAAAAATTAAAGACTCTGTAATTGAGCACACTTTAAAGTTGGACAATGACCAACTCGCTCTATTATTGTTAATTCAACTTTCTCGTCATCAAAATCTATTTATTCACGAACCGTCAGATTGGGAAGATAGCCCAACAGGTTGGATTACAAAAGATCAAAGGCTGCAAGATGAAGTAATTGCCATTTTATCTTTTGTAATACTTTTTTCATTTACAAACGCATATCATGATGAAAATTTATTCAAAGAACATAGAAATGAAATATTAGCAATGCATCCAGAGGATTTTCTTAATGACTCAATTTATCAGTCATCGTTTAGTAAATTCATTGGCAAAAAAATTACCATTATTTCACTTTCAACTCATTTCAATATTCCAAAAGAAAGTATGAGAAGATACTTAAATTCAGTTTTAGAAAGTGATTTAATAACTAAAGACCCAAAATATGGATATCTTGTAAATTTTGACGCCTATCAGGCGTATATATTTACCAATTCATTAAGTAATATCTATAAATCAGTCATGCGCTCATTAAATGATTTCATATTAAATTTAGAAGATTATTTTAAAATCAATTTCAATTTAAAGCCTCTAACTTCAATCAATACAAAAAAATTATCTCAGCCTAAATGGAACAGAGTACGATTACATTTATACCACTTCTGGGTAAGAATTCTTACTTTAGAAGGAAGCGATAAATCACTTTTACCAGCAGATCGCATAATACTCTCAGCCGCTGTGTATTTTAAAAACAGACACGGTATATTAAAATATAATTCCATAGAAGATCTATACGAGAGTGGACATCTTCTTCCAACAAATCTATCCTCAATTTCTGAGGCAGCAAAAATGCCGCGTGAAACCGTTAGACGGTCTAGTAAGAAATTAATTGAATTGAAACATTTAGAGAAAAAAGGCAGAAGTATTTATCGTGTTAACTACCCAAAACTCAATGGAGAAGTGGATGTATTTTTGAAATACAAAGAGTTGACTTTTACTGAAATGATGAATTTTTATTTCAATATTTATGAAGATTTAACGAATTAAATTGAGCACATTAAAATGACTTCTTCATTACAAGTTAGTTCAGCATCAACAATTGAGGTATTTTCTGAACTTAATTGAGTATCAAGTTCTTCTAGCATCGATTTAGCCTCAACCATTGGAACTGGGCCAATTACTACTGAGAAGTCATTTTTGTTAAATTTTTCTACATTAATATCGTATTTGAGGAAACGGGTATCAAAGCCCATTAAATCGTATACGTAATTCATTAGGCTATTCGCCGAGTTTCCACGTTTATACGATCCGATCTTAATATATGCATACTCTGCATTTGATGAACCATTTGAGATATTATTATCAGATAAATCTGTTGCTTCACTCGCTTGAGCGCTGAATGAATTAGTTTCAGCGTCAATACTTGTATCCATAAGTTCATTCAAGTTTGCCAACGCCTCTTCAGCCTCTTTAGCTAACTTTTCTTCAAGCTCTTCTTGAGCCTTTATATCTTCTAATTCTTTTTGTTTATTTTCTTCAATTAATCGAGCTAATTCTTCTTTTGCTTCAGTTGCTTCAGAGAGCAGTTCCTTATTGTCAGCTATAAGCTGTTCGTTTTCTTGAATAATTTTTTTTGTTGGCAAAATATTATTTTCTTCAGCTTCGTTAGTAGTATTAGCATCAACACTTTCATCAAAAACTTGATTATTAAACTCTAGTGCGGCCTGTTCATTGTTCAATTGGTCAAGCGACCCCTCAAGTAGCTGATCAACTGAATCTAAAAGATTATTTAAATCCTCAGCTGATACATTACTAAACTCATATTCTGTTTCCATTGGCTCAGGTATATTTTCTTCAGCTTCCATTGCTTCGTCAATTGCTGTTGTCTCAATCGTATCTTCCACCTGCTCAACGGGTAAACCTTCATTATTTTCGTTGCTCAATTTGCTCATTTGCGCTAATTCTTCACTTGCCTTCTGACTTTCATTTGCAAGATATGTTTCTTCATCAACAAATTTCAAAATGAATTTGTCCTCTGCAGAAACCAGAGCATTAGCAACAGAGATTTTTAGTTTTATACCTGATACATCCTCTGGCGGGTTACCAACTATCGATAAGTCTGACGTTAGGAATGCAAGCCATCGAGGCAAATCACTGCCGTCTTGTTGCGTTACCGAGTATCTTAATTTACCTGGACCAGTAATATTAAATGTATTTTTAGATATCTTAAATTTGTTGCTGGATTGTTTTGTATTTATAGGGTCTGTAATGACTATAAGTTGCGGGTTTTGATCATTTAAAGGAATATTGACTGCAGCTTGATAAGTTACGCCCCACTCAGCTAAATTGGCTTTAATGCTATTGCCTAGATCTTCAATTGAAAGGTTTTGATGATTTTCAGGCAGTATATCTTTACCAATTGATGCGTAAATCTGACCAATACTATGCTGCATTTCTGAAAATGCTAAATCTTTCCTTAATTCTGCTACTAATAGACTTGCTTCTTCTCTGATCACTTCAAGCTCACCAAATCTTGATACTTTTTGAGCATTCTGAACTTGCTTACTAATTCTTCGTGCTACGTCCAAATATCTTTGTGCAGTATCATATTCCTCGATTGCTAAATCGTAATTGATGTTTGATAAATGAACTTGTGAAAGAACTGTCATAGCTATTGCTAAATGTCTTTCTGCAATCAATTCTTGATTTGCTTTTGAAGCTTTTCTTGTTGCACCGACAGAAAAAATATCAAATAAATTACCTCCAATTGATGCTCCGTACTCAGTAGTATCTTGGTTCATCAAGTAGTCATTATCCGTGTAACCATAAGCCGCATTAAATTTTAAACTTGGAATTAGGGCTAACATAGCCGCGCGTGTATCCTTGCTTGAAATTCTTTTTTGATATCTGCTTTCCATCAACTCAGGTCTTGAAATAAGTGCTATTTCCTCCATTGTTTGAATATCCATACTTAAATTTGTTAAATATGACTCATTATCAGTTAGCGTGAATTTTTGGTTTGGTAACAATCCCATTAATGCAGCCAATTCGTTTTTAGAATTAATTAGTGCTCGTTGTTGAGTTTGTAGTGTTCGTTGAACATCTAACAATTCTTTTTGATATAGCAATGAGTCCATTGGCGCTGAAATCAGCAATTCTTCTATGTATTGTGAGTCTGCGAGGGCATCATCAACTCTTTTTAATAGGGGATTAAGCTTATTAAGAAGGTTTTCTGATGCTTGAGCTTTCCAGTATGATCTGATGATATCTCGAGTAATGTTTTGAACTGCTTTTCTTTCTAATTCTTTAGCAATTAAATATCTGTCAGCTTGTTGACCAGCCCTTATGTATGACAGGCCAAAGTCAAGAGCATTCCAGGTAAATTCGATTCCTCTGGTTTCCTGAATTTTATCCCTTGAAATTGTATAACTCTCTGTCCCATCAAGTGGTGGGGCAGAACCGGTATCAAGCAGAACACTCTTACTCGTAGATGGTTGTAGTTCTGTAAATTCTGAATAACCTGCAGTAAGTGCTATATCTGGAAGCATATCAAATTTCTGAAGATCCCTCTGTCTATTTGCCAATGCGGATTCCATCACACTTATCCTTAAGTCGCGATTGTTTCTAACTGCAATTGCAATTGCAGTATGCAAATCAATATTTTTTAAAGATGCATCAATTTCTAGTTCGGCAATTTCTTCAGCAATTGAAATGCTTAATGACTCTGAATCAATTACTTTTGGAGATCGCGCACAAGCAACGAACGCCAAACATATGAAAACTATAAATAATTTTTTTATTGGATTGACCATTTATTTTTTTTAATAAAAACCAAGATACTGTCTTAACGGGTAACCGTATCCGGCGCAAGTAATACCAAACTTTACTAAGTTCAGTGTATATATAACCGCCCATTTTGGGTTTTTTTTGCGATCTTGCTACATTTGGTAGCATTACTGCTGTATATAGAAAAGGTATATTTATCAACAAATTACTAAATTTTATTTATATAAATTAACATGACTAAAAAACTTATTCAGGCACTCGAACCGCGCATGATGCTCGATGGAGCTGCAGTTGCAACAGCAATTGACACGATAGATGATTTAGTGAACTTGGATAAGACTGACTTAGACAAAAAAACAAAAGAAAATAATTTTAAAACCGATCAAGATACAAAACTTCCATTCGTTAATCGTGAAAGTACAAATCAGAATGCTAGAACCAAACAATTTGTATTTATCGACAGTGCGGTTGATGATATCGAAGTTTTAATTGAAAGTTTTGATGACAGTACTGAAGTATATATCATACAAAGTGAACAAGACGGGTTTGCTGAAATTGAAAATATTTTATCTAACGAGTCTGATATTGATGCATTACATATTATTGGTCACGGTAGTGTTGGGCAAATAGCATTTGGAACTGCTGTCTTAAACAATGATACACTTGATACTTACAGAGACACTTTAAAAACTATTGGGTTGAGTCTAACTGAGCAGGGTGACATTTTATTTTATGGTTGTAATGTTGCAGCTGATCTAAATGGAGAAATCTTCATTAAACAACTTGCTGATATCATGCAAGCAGATATTGCAGCATCTGATGATATTACAGGTCAAGGTGGAGATTGGGATCTTGAAAAGCATGTTGGCATTGTAGAAACTCAAAATGTGAGTGTTATCAATTATAATCATTCTCTGAGCAATGATGTTACTGCCATTTCAAATGCTGTTGAAAAACATAATGCGACCAATTTAAAAGCAGGTGGTGGAAATTTCTCAGGTAATAAGAACGGACAACAGGACAGCAGCAAGCGATGGATCATCACACAAGAAAAAGCGAATGTGAGTACTGGTGACACACTAAACTTTGATGTTGGCGTGACTGCAAACAGTTGGGATCCAGATATACATGGACCGGTAAACGTTTACATGGTCTATTTGAATGATGAAATCAATCGACGAGGATCGAGTGCACGAGGTATAGTTGACTTTACTTATGACATTATCGGTGTTTTCACGATACCCGATAATACCATTTTCATGTCAGGTTATACGGACCTAGGAAGCTCCGCTTATCCTACCATGAGTGCCCAGAAAATCGGTAAAAGGGATTTTGAATACTCTGGTGGTGCACCAGGAAGTTTAACATCGAACAGTGATGGTTGGTCTGTTTCTAATTCCAATAAACGAATAACCCTTTCAGCTGATAACGGAGAAAAAGGTGACTTCATTCGTGTGGTCACACGAGCTGCAGAAACAAATAATCCCCCCGTTGGTAATAATGATGCCGGTTACATTAACGAAGACGCCACATTGACTGTTGCTGATGATGCCAGCGCAAATGATGCCACACCTGATACATCAGGTGAACATACCGGTGATGTTTTATTAAATGATACTGATGCTGATGGTGATACACTGACTGTTAAATCCATCAATGGAGGATCTCTTGGATCACCAGTTGATGGCACTTATGGTACATTAACACTCTATTCATCTGGTCGATACGTATACGAAGCCAATAAAACTGCTGCAGACCGATTAGATCCTGGTGAAACGAACACTGATACCTTTACTTACACTGTTACTGATCAAACTGATGACGCTACCGCAACAATCACTATTACTATTGCAGGTTTAAATGATCCAATAACAGCTATAAACGATACAGACTCTGTGAATGAAGATGCAACTATTACTCGAAGTGTTTCAGACACACAAGAACTTGATCATGACGATACCGATCCAGACGGCGATGATGTGTCTGGTAGCTTTACCATTACGGCAATCAGAACAGGAAGAGAATCTTCTAGCAGTGGAGCAACAGTTGGTACAGTTGGACAAGCTTTAAATGGTACCTATGGTGTATTAACTGTTAATGCAAACGGTAGTTACACATATGTTGCAAATAATAGAAGTGAAGATACACTTGCTGCAGGCGCCACTGCAATAGATTACTTTACGTATACGGTCAGAGATCACGCAAGTAGTCCAAACGATACAGATACGGCTGAACTTGCAATAACTGTGACAGGGGTTGGTCCAAGTGCAAGCAATGATACTGGTAGTGTCAATGAGAATGCAACTTTAACTGCAAATGCTGGTGCAGGTGTAATCAGTAATGATTCAGGTGGTGATACAGAAAATCTTGCAGTTACTGAAATCAGTTCAAATTCTACTGGAAACAGTGGAAACGCTACTCAAGGTGTTCTCGGAACATATGGTACGCTAACCGTCGCAGCTGATGGCAGTTACACTTATGTTGCTAATACAGCAGCAGCCGAAGCTCTGGATTTAAATGACTCCGTTACTGATATTTTTACCTACACTGTCAAAGATGACAATGGGGTTAATGCAGATACAGCAACTCTTACGATTACGATAACAGGTCTTGACGATGATCCAGCTGGCAGTAATGATGCAGGGGCTATTAACGAGGATAAAACTCTTACTGTCAGTGCTGGAAGTGGTGTTTTAGTAAACGATACTGACGTAGACGCTAGTTCAACCTTAACAGTTTCAGGCATTGATGGAGGAACAGTGGGTGCAGCATTAAATGGAACATACGGTGTTCTAACTTTGAATTCAGATGGTAGTTACACATATGTTGCAAATGGCAGAGGTGAAGATGGACTCGCTGCCGATGCCACAGCAACTGATACATTTACTTATACCGTAAGTGATAATAATGGTGGAACAACTGGTTCAGCGGATTTAGTCATCACAGTAACCGGTGTAGGTCCACAAGCGGTTGCTGACACCGGTGCGGTCAATGAAAATGCCACTCTAACAGTAAACGAAGCATCTGGCGTTATCAGTAACGATGATGATAACGCAAGCTTTGATGTTGAGAGTTTAGCTGTAACTGGCATTAATCATGCCGCTACTGGAAATAGTGGTAATGCTGCACAGGCTGTTACTGGTACTTACGGTGTTTTAACTATGGCAGCTGACGGTAGCTATGAATATGTTGCTAACCAAGCAGCAGCCGAAGCCCTTGATCATGGTGATACAGTTGATGATGTATTCACCTACACGGTTAAAGATGATGCAGATAAAAATGCAAGTATCGCAACGTTAACTATTACGGTGACTGGTGTTAATGATGATATTACCGCGGTTGCTGATACTGATGCTGTAAACGCTGGATCTACAATCACTAGAAGTGAAAGTGATACACAAGAACTCGATCACGACGATACTGACCCTGATGCCGATGATGCATCAGGTAGCTTTACTATTACCAATATCAGACATGGTTCTGATGATTATAACCCCGGTCAAGAAATTACGACATCAAAAGGTAGATTAACTGTCAATGCAAATGGTTCCTATACTTATATAGCTGATCAAAACGGTTCAACGAGTTTAGGCAACGGTGTCCAAGCAACTGATGTCTTTACTTACACAGTTCGAGATCATACAAGCAGTCCAAATGATACCGATACTGCAACACTTACAATTACAATTACCGGTTCAAATAATACTCCTCCTGTAGCTGATGACCCAGCAGTAGATAGTAATCCTGCAACAGGATACATAACAGAAGATCAAACATTAACAGTTGGCGATGGCTCAACCGGGGTTTCAGGAACCGATGGTAATAAAAATAATGAAAGTGGAGATAATACAGGGGACGTTTTAAATAATGATACAGATGTAGATGGAGACACACTTACAGTTTCAGCTATTTCAGGAGGATCTGTTGGTGGCGCTGCGACAGGAACTTACGGAACGTTAACAATTCAAAGCACCGGTAATTACACCTACAATGCAAACAACGCAAACTCGATAGCAAAAGATGCAACAGCAACTGACGTCTTTACTTATACAGTCAGTGATGGCAATGGTGGTACAGATACTGCCACAATAACCATTACTGTTTTAGGAGTGAATGATGCTCCAAGCGCAAGCAATGATACGAATGCTGTTGATGAAGATGCTACAGCAACAAAAAATGCTGGAGCAGGAGTACTTTCAAACGATAGTGATGTTGACACGGGTTCAAGCATGACGGTGACAGCAATTACCGGTGCATCAGCTGGCACAGTTGGTGGATCAACAGATGGAACTTATGGTACTCTGACCCTTAATTCTGATGGTAGTTATTCGTATACTGCTGACAAAGCCGCTGCTGATGCACTGGCACATAACGCTACGGCAAATGACGTATTTACTTACACGGTCACAGATAATGAGAACGCTACTGCCACTGCAACTCTGACCATTACGGTAACCGGTAAGGGACCCGTTGGTTCAGCAGATACAGCTACAGCAACTGAGAGTCAGACATTAACAGTTAATGAGGCAGGTGGTGTATTAACAAACGATACAGGTGGAGATAGAGAAAGTCTCGCCGTTACAAATATTTCGTCAGGTGGTACCGGTAATACAGGCACTGCTGGTCAAGGTGTTTTAGGGACGTATGGTACTTTGACTATTGCAGCTAATGGAAGTTACACATACACACCAAACACAGCCGCTGCAGAAGCATTGGATGCAGGTGACAGTGTTACCGAAGTATTTACTTATACTGTAAAGGATGATGATGACAAAAATTCATCAACTGCAACGCTCACATTTACAATCAATGGAGCTAACGATGCAATCGTTGCTGTTGATGATACAGATAGCGTTAACGAGGATGCAACGGTTACAAGATTAATCAGTGACGACCAAGAACTTGATCACGACGATACAGATGTTGATGGGGATGACACAAGTGGAAACTTTACAATTACTGATATCAGAACTGGTCCAAAGGATGGAACTGGAACTGATGGTACAGTTGGTGTTGCACTTACGGGTGAATTTGGAACTCTTACTGTTAATGCAGATGGTTCGTATACCTACGTTGCGGATCAAGATAAATCAGATCAATTGGTAACAAACCAAACAGGAACTGATACATTTACATACACAGTGAGTGATGGCACCGCAACTTCAACAGCTGAGCTTACATTCACCGTTACAGGCATCAATGACAATAATCCAGTGGCCGTAGATGACACGGATACTGTTAAACGGGACGCATCAATCTCCCGTGCTAAGGACTCAACGCTTGCAATTAATGCAGATGATACGGATGCCGACGGAGAGACTCTAACCATTTCTGAAGTGCGAACAGGTCAAGTTGAAGGTGGTGGTAAAGGAGGTGCCGGTAAAGTTGGTACTACTCTGATAGGAACTTATGGTACTTTAACTTTAAATGCTGATGGTAGTTATACCTACGCAGCAGACCAGGATGCTGCCAATGTCCTTAAACGAGGAGATAGTGCCATTGATTATTTCAACTATACAGTGTCCGATGGAACAAGAACAGACACCGGAGTAATTGCAATTACAGTTGAAGGTATCAGTGACCCACCCGAACCCGTTGATGACATATTAGAAATCGATGCAGGTGCACAAACAGAAAAAGATGCAACTCAAGGTGTATTGATAAATGATACTGACCCTGATGGAGATACATTAACTGTTGATACTATTAAAGCTGGCCGAGAGAATAAAACAGGTGAAGTGGGTACGGTAGGTGAACCCCTCTCAGGAATATTTGGTGATCTAACCATAAATTCTGATGGAAGTTATACTTATACAGCAAACAAAGCCAAGCGACTTAATCCTGGAGACGTATTTACCGAATATTTTACCTATACCGCAACAGATAACGATTCCTCTGTTGCAGCGGAGATTGCAATTACTGTAACTGGTAAAAATGATCCACCTGAAGTGGTTTATCCTGTTGATTTACCTCCAGTATTCACAGGTCAGCAAATAAATATTAAGCATAAACAAATTTTTAATGACCCTGACAGAGGTATTTTCGATATCACAGAATATAAAATTGTTGATCCAGAAACAGAAGCTGAAACAAGTTTGCCAGATGGATTAAGACTGAAAAATAACAAGTTAACTGGAAGACTCAGTGAGCCCGGTACATATACAATTACTATAAGAGCGATAGATGGCGCAGGACTATTTGCAGACCATACTTTTACTATTACTGTTCATCCAGCACCAGGTTATTCGAATGATAGCGAGATAATAGCTGAAGAAACTTTTGGAAACCTTGATCCAGTAATCGTTAAACCTAAGAAAGACTTTCTAGCAGCTATAAAAGAAACAATTAGTCAGGGTTCATCAATTGACAGTAACGATGGATTCACACTTGATACAGTTTCAATTGCAGATACTGCGTCTTTATCAAAACCATTAAAGTTTAACGGTGGGTTGAGATTGATGGATGCTGTTGCAAGTGAAGTTTCTGGTGATACAGAGTCTGATTTAAAAGTTGGAGTTAAACTAAATGATGATAATCAGAAAAATGTTGAATTGTATTCAGGTCAGCTCTCTAACGGTGAAGTTTTGCCTGAATGGATTAAAGTTAACCCTGAAACAGGAGAAACAACTGCAGACATTCCAGAAGGTATTGACGCAGTTGAGGTTCAATTAGTGGCTCTCGATAAGGATGGTAATACCAGAGATATTAATATTGTATTGGATAAAGCTAAAATTAAAGGCGACCAAGACTTCGCAAGGGGAGCCGTTGATCAGGCAAGAGTAGTTGTTGATAATGATGCAAATGTAAATTTGATCAGGGAGAACAATAATGCATCAAGTAATACAGCAAATAATAATTTGAATGCTCAAACAGATTTTGAAGGCACAATGAAGTTAAGCAGCCTTCAAATGGATGCAGGCCAATTTACATTTGATGTAATTGACGATAATCAGTCAAATGTGAAAATATACAAAGCAGAGCTCAAAGGTGGTGGCGTACTACCTGATTGGATTACAATTGATCCTGAAACTGGAAAAATTGCGGCTGACCCTTCAAAAGGAAGAACAGGCTCAGCGGCTCCAGCATTCTTAACTGAAAGCCTTCAAGTTCTTGAACTAAAAATTATTGCTGAGGATGAAGATGGAAAAGAAAGAATTATTGAAGTTGAGCTTGATCTTAATGAAATAACAGGAAGTGAGTCTGATGAAGAAAACTCAGCAACAGACGATGAAATTTCCTTCATTCCACTAGATGAGCAATTAAAGCTTCATGCTAAAGCAGCAGATAGCTATGGCGAAAAAATTGTATCTCTTGTAAGTTAATAATTACGTTTATGAACAAAATTGTAACATTTGCAGTAGCGGCTTGCTGCATATTACTGCCTTATAATACGTCAGCAGAAGAATATTCAACACGTGTTTTAGTAATTGCAACTGAAGAGGCAACGCTCTCAAGTGAACTTGCTGCAAAAGTTGATTCAATTCCAATTGATGAAGGATCCGAATTTAAGGAGTCTGATATTTTAATTAAGTTTGATTGTTCATTTTTTGAAGAACAACGAAAAGTTGTTGAAGCACAATTAGAGAGTGCAAGAGTAACTCTAAAGAGCAATCAAGAACTTGCCTTGATGAGATCCATTGGTGAATATGAGGTTCAGTTATCAGAAATCGATGTAAAGCGTGCAGAAGCTGAATTACAGATTGCTAAACTCAATACAGATCGATGTATAATTAAAGCCCCTTATGATGGCAAAGTATCCAAAGTGTTTGTCAATGAGTTTGAGAGCATTGAAAGACAGCAGCCATTGGTCGAAATTATTGGTTCAGGCATTCTTGAGGCGAAATTGATTGTTTCAAGTAAATGGTTGGCTTGGATTGATGAGGGCTTTCCGATGAAAATCAGCATTGATGAAAATGGTCAAACATATAGCGCCAAAATTCATACTATTGGTGTTGATATTGATCCTGTAAGCCAAACCATCGACATTACTGCAAAATTTGACGAAAATTATGATACATTACTGCCAGGCATGAGTGGGACAGCAACGTTTTGAATGATAATACTTCAATAAAAATAGCAAGATTAATTACTCTTGAAAAAAAATTTCGGACAGCAGAAAACTTATCCGAACTTGGATTTATTTGTGCGAATGAGTTAAGAAGTGTTGTTGATTATAATTTTTTATTTTTTCTTACAAAATCTGCTACGGGTCGACAGAAAGTCCAAACAATTTCAGATATTTCAGTTGTTGATAGAACAGCGCCGACAGTTACTTTTGTTGAAAGATTAATAAATAAAAAGAAATTTGAAACTGGAGTTTTTTCAGAAGTTTCAATTAATGATTTAAAAGAGGACAGTTCAAATTTAGATTTACCTGAAAATTTTCCAAACGAATTAATGGTTGTTCCATTAATTTCAAGAACAAAGGGCGACTTGGGTTCTCTTGTTATTGTAAGATCTACTAAAGTTTCAAATACAGAAAAAGAACTACTGCAACACATTGCTGAAACATTCAGCCACGCATTGGACTCATTTTTATCAAGGGGATCAATTTTATCTTTCATCGGTAGAATTTTTTCAGGTTGGCTAAAGTGGCTAATATTAGTAGCAATCGCGCTATCAATGTTTATGCCAATTAATATATCCGCAGTAGCTCCAGTTGAGGTTATCGCTAAAAATCCGTCAGTTGTTACATCACCAGTGAATGGTGTAGTAAAAAAAGTATTAGTAAATACTAATGATGTTGTTGATATTGGTACGGAGCTTATAAAATTAGATGATCTCAATTTTAAATCCCAATACGAAATAAGCTTGCAAGAATTAGAAGTTGCTGAGGCAGAATTACTTAGAGCCAAGCAATCCTCATTCACAAATGATGAAGCAAAAGCAAAGCTAGTTGAATTATCAACTCAAGTTGCGTTGAAAAAAAAGCAAGTCACCTATGCTGAGGAACAGTTAAAATATTCAGTTATCAAAGCTGAGGTTTCAGGCGTTGCTGTTGTTGAGGATTTTATTGACTGGCAAGGCCGTCCTGTAAATATAGGTGAAAAGATACTAACTATAGCAAATTCAGACGATATTGAGTTCTTAATTTACCTACCAACAAAAGACTCACTTTTTATTGAAAAATCAGCGAGAGTTAAGGTGTTTTTAGACAGTAGTCCACTAAGCTCGATTGAAGGTAAAATATTAAGAACTTCTTACAAGCCTGAGTTAACAGCAGAGAATATTTTAGCTTATAAAATACACGCTAGCCTTGAGGATAATATTGATCCACCGCGTATTGGATTGCGAGGTTCAGCAAAAATTTACGGAGATCGAACATCTCTTTTTTATTATATCTTCAGAGTTCCAATCAATACCAGCAGACAATTTTTGGGAATATAAATGATAGTACCGTCTATTCGACAAGATTTAAAACTCAGTGAGGGACCAAAGAAAGAGGACGGTTCAGCGTCGTGGCTTCTTTATGACTCTTTAAGAAATAAATACTTTTCGATTAACAAAAAAGCATTTGATCTCCTTAAAAATTGGTCAAGTGGAATTGAGACAACAGAATTTATTGAAAAAATTAAAAAAAGTAATCTTTCTATAACACAAGAAGAAATTGAAGAATTTATTAGTTTTCTAAATCTCAATAATTTAACTATTAAAAAAACAGGCGATGAAGTTAAATCTTTAGTTGTTCAAAAAGAGAAACTTAACAAGCATTGGCTGTTAAAAATTATTCATAATTATTTGTTCTTTAAAATCCCATTATTTAAACCAGGAAATGGTCTTGAAAACAGTTTGCCTCTTGCATTGTTTCTTGGATCGCAAACCAGCAGACTTATAATCTATATTTTCGGGATTATTGGTATTTTTTTAACAATCCAAAATTATGAAACATTTTTAACAACATTTTCCTATTTCTTTAATGTTAATGGATTGATTTTGTTTGGTATAACGATTGTTTTTGTTAAAGCCTTGCACGAACTTGGGCATGCTTATGTTGCAACATATTATAAATGCAAAGTTTCTTCAATTGGACTTGCAATGCTCGTTTTTTTTCCATTTTTATACACTGACACTACTGATGCGTACAAATTAACTGACCATAGAAAACGATTACTAATTAATTTTGCTGGCATGCTGACTGAATTGCACCTTGCCCTTCTTGCTACATTTGTTTGGGCTGTTAGCCCTGAAGGTGTTATTAAAAGTGCTTCATTTTTTATTGCAACTTCAAGCTGGATATCATCACTTCTTATTAATATTAGCCCGTTTATGCGATTTGACGGATACTATGTGCTCTCAGATTTTCTTAAAGCGGAAAATCTTCAACCGCGCTCTTTTGCTTTAGGTCGATGGCAGATTAGAGAATGGATCTTTGGATTTAAATTCCAACCACCCGAACAACTCATGAGTCAAAGACGGTGGACTTTTATCATTTACGCATGGATGACATGGATATATCGCTTCTTTATATTTATTGGAATTGCCTTATTGGTTTATTATCTAACATTCAAAATTCTTGGCATAATTCTGTTCCTTATTGAGATTGTTTGGTTCATTTTACTTCCAATTTGGAGAGAAATTAAACAGTGGTGGGGACTTAGAAGGTACATGCGCTTTAATTGGTATTCATTGAGATCAATTTTTATTTTTTCATTATTTTTGGCAGCAATGTTAGTACCATGGCGAAGTTCACTCAGTCTTCCAGCGGTAATTGATCGTGGTGAAGTGGTCGATATCTATCCAACAGAAGATTCTGAGATAAAAGAGATTTTTGTTATCTCAGATCAACAAGTCGCAAAAGGTGATTTATTAATTACAATGATGAGTCCGTCCTTATCAAATAAAGTTGATAAGGCAATTGAGCGTGTAAAGATGATACAACAAAAACTGGATCGTCGAATCGGATCAGAGGCTGATATGAACAACCTCATGATATTAGAAAACCAATTAAAAGTAGAATTTGAAATTCTTAAAAGTCTTAAAGAGGAAAATGAAAATCTATCAATTTATGCACCAATGAGTGGGGTGATAAAAGATCTTAAGTATTTAAATAATGGCCAATGGGTGAATATAAAAGAAAAATTATTTTCTATTGTTCAATTCAATGACGCAAAAGTTGTCGCATTTATAAGCGAAAATGATTTGGACAAACTTGAAGGTAATACAAGTGGTTATTTTGTTCCAAAAAATAATGAATTTGATGAAGCAGAAGTTGTTTTGGTTTCACAAAATAATACATCGACAGAAGAACTTCCTTACTTATCATTAGTATCTACTTTTGGTGGATCAATTGCATCACGTGAAGTTAAGGGAGATGGAAAAGTTATTTATCGACCAGAAGAAGCATTATACCAGCTTAATTTTTCTACAAGTACTGAAGTTGAGACTGCTCAATGGCAAACAGCAGGTAAAGTAAAAATTCAGACTGAAAACTATAATATTTTTCAAAATCTATTTAATTTGGTTTCATCAACATTAATCAGAGAAAGTGGTTTTTAGTGGTGCCCCTAGCTGGTTACGCTCCAGCGGCTGATCATTACCAATGACCTGCTTTACTATTAAGCGATAGGGGCTTAGTAGAAATTACTCCTTAGTACCATAGCCTTTTGTAATAGCAATTGCCACGCCAGCAACACAAATGCTTAAGAAAGCAACTAAAGAAATTACACTGACCCAAATATTAATATCGGATGCCCCGTAAAAAGACCATCTCATACCATTCACAAGATATAAAACAGGATTAAAGTAAGTTACATTTTGCCAAAATTCTGGAAGCATTTCTACAGTATAGAGACTACCGCCTAAAAAAACTAAAGGAGTGACGATGATAAGTGGTACAACTTGCAACTGTTCAAAATTTTCACTGAGTAGTCCAATTAGAAATCCAAAAAGACTAAATGTAAGACATGTTAATACCAGAAGAAAAAGCATTAATAAGGGATATTGAATTTTTAGTTCAACAAAAAAAGTTGCAGTCATGAGTATAATGACGCCAACAATAAGTGATTTAGTCGCACTGGCACCTACAAAACCAATGATAATTTCTAAAGAGGAAATGGGTGCAGCAAGAACCTCATAAATCGATCCAGTAAATTTTGGAAAAAATATTCCAAATGAAGAGTTTGATATACTTTGAGTTAACAAAGTCAGCATTAATAAACCAGGCACAATGAATGATCCATAACTAACTCCTTCAATTTGCGGAATCATACCCCCAATAACTGAACCAAATACAATGAAATATAAAGAAGTCGAAAGCACAGGCGAAAGCACGCTTTGAAAAAGAGTTCTTCTCATTCGATCCATTTCATGAAAATAAATTGCTCTGATTGCGTATAAATTCATTATTTTTCCTTCACCAATTCTACAAAGATCTTTTCAAGAGAACTTTGTTCAGTATTTAAATCTTTTAATTTTAATCCAGCCTCCTTCATATCTTGCAAGAGAGAGGTTATTCCAGTTTGTTTGCTTTGTGTATCGTATTGGTAATCAATTGATAAACCTTCATTAACTATAGTAAGTTTATAATTTTTAAGTGATTCAGGTAATGTCTTAACTGTTTCATGTAAATCAATTGTTAGAGTTTTCTGGCCTAAACTTTTTATTAAATTTGAAGTCTCATCAACTATTATCATCTCACCTTTATTAATTACTGCTACCCGGTCAGCTATTGCTTCTGCTTCTTCTATATAATGGGTTGTTAAAATTATTGTAACACCTTTATTTTTTAAATTCTTAATAACTTCCCACATGTCTTTTCTTAATTCGACATCAACCCCCGCTGTTGGCTCATCAAGAAATAAGACTGAAGGTTCATGAGAAAGAGCCTTAGCAATCAAGACTCTTCTTTTCATTCCACCAGAAAGCTCATTGATTTTGGAATCTTTTTTATCCCACAGACTTAAATCTTTTAGTATTTTTTCAATATGCTGAGGATTAGGAGGTTTGCCGTATAAGCCTCTCGTGTAGGATACATTGTTATAAACAATTTCAAATTGTTCTAAAGTTAACTCTTGAGGGACAAGTCCAATTTGTGATCTAGTTTTTCTATAATCTTTAATAATATCGTAGTTACCAACCTCAACTGTCCCAATACTTGGCGTTACTATTCCACAAATTATACTGATCAAAGTTGTTTTTCCTGCACCATTTGGTCCAAGTAGTGCAAATATTTCATTCTGTTTGATATCTATATTTACATTATTTAGTGCCTGAAATTGATTACTGTAAGTTTTAGATAAATTCTTTACTGAGACGACATTTTGCATCGGTCTCTTATATCAGCAAATTTTTGAAAATAAACACTTCTATCTTGTTTTGAACATATTTTTATCAAAATTAAGCCTTGCTTTTTAGGTACATATTTATCAAACATGAAAAAGTCGAAAATGAAGCCTCAGTACATAAGAAGACAATCCTATAACGGTGAGTCGACTCTCGTGATTATTCCTTCAACCACAAAGCTTAAACTTTCTAGAACCCCTAAACTTTTATCAAGCTTTGTGATCGCGACAGGTTTTCTTGGCTTGATGTTTTTCTCCATTAGTGGCTAAAATCCTTTCGGTACGGTTGTACTGGCACCGAAAAGATTAAAAATTTTCTTCACGTTTTAATGTCTCAACGTCTTCTCTCTTTATCTGATTTAGAGGTTTATGAATGCGTAAGTTGGAAGTAATTCCTTTAGCTTTATGAATCGTAATAATTGTTTCTTTTGGTGGGCAATTTGGTTCATGACAGCTTAGTTCAGCAATGCTTACAGTAGTATCTTCATTTAATCTAAATTTCTCTATGATTAGATTTTTTAAATTTTGAGTAGCACTTTTATTTGATTTTTTTTTCTTAAACATACCCTCCATTTTACTGCTCCCAAAGAGGTGACCATAAAATTTGGCCTTTTGAGTCTCCGACTAATATATGTGATCGATCGGGTGAAATACTAATATTTGATACTTCTGATCCTGTAGGATTTTGAATGAGGACGTCATTTGGATGTTCTGATAATTCTGAGAGAAGAACCATGCCATTTCGAAATCCAGCAAAAACTGCTTTCTCCCCTGGCAATGATTCAACAAAAGTTGCGTTTTGTTGACCACCACTTGCAATGCAAAGGGGCTTACGTCCTTTTGGACCCTCCTTACCATCGAATGGCCAGCATATAGCTTCTTTTGCACCCGCTGTTACTAGATAAGGGTTGTCCCCGGCCCATGTAAAACTTTTTACTTTTGACGGGTAACCTGACATTGCAAAACTTGCTTTATCTCGAATTCGCCAAGCATGAAGCTCATTTTCTTGCATTGTTGTCACCAGATACTTCCCATCTGGACTAAACCCAACTTTACCGTGTGAACCTTTCCAAGCAAATTTTGATGATTTCCATTTGTTTTTTTCTAATCTCCACAAAGTTACTCCTCCATAACATGAGACAGCAATTCTCCTTCCATTTTGATCAATTGCGATACCACCTATCGTACTTTGATGCTCTAATATTTTTGGCTTATCATTTTCATCTGACCAGATGTAGACATTTTTTCCAGATGAACATAAAACCATACTTTCATATGCCGCTACATTATCTACCCAACGCGTTCCAAAATTGTAAATTTCCTCGACCTCAGCATTTGTCGATATTTTTAAAAAACGACCATCTTGCCCGCCTGTTATGACCCCATCATTACTTGAAGCTATGCTTAGTATTGCACCAGAGTGAGCTCGAACTTCTAAGGGATCATTATCTGGCCAAAAAAACCTTATTGATCCGTCTCCAAATCCAACTGCAACAGCATTCTCTATTGAAACTGCACCTGTAACAGGAGCGCCTGTTTCAAAGACCTTTCCATTTTCTTCAAAGCGGGATTTTATGACAGATTCGTTATTCATCTAAAGCAGAACTAATCTGATTTACAACTTTCGAAGCCCTCTTTCAAATTCATTGTCTCTAATTTGCGACCAATAAATACAACCCGGGAATTTCGAATACTTTTCTCAGGCCATGGACCCATAGGAGATGCATCCATGAGCATATGAACCCCTTGAAATACGTAGCGATCTTTTTCATTCTTAAAATCAAGAATGCCCTTTGATCTAAGAATATTTTGACCATGCGTCTGTAATAGGTTTCCAAACCACTTCTCAAATTTTTCTAAGTCAAGCGGAGTGTCAGAAACAAAAGAAACACTGGTAACATCGTCATCATGTTCATGATCATGATCGGAGTCCAAAAAATCAGGTTCAACCTCTAAGACGCGATCAAGACTAAAAGCATTAAGACCAAGAACTTCATCAAGAGGAGCCGCACATCTGTTTGTTTCAATTATTTTTGTATAAGGATTAATTTTTCGAATGCGATCCTTAACGCCGGTAATCTGACTTTGATCAACTAAATCAATCTTATTGAGCAGTACTACATCTGCAAAAGCAATTTGCTCTTCAGCCTCATGATGTTCTCCTAGTTGAGAACTAAGGTGGACAGCATCTGCGACAGTGACAATAGCGTCTAATTTAGTTCGGTCTGCAACATCTTGATCGACAAAAAATGTTTGAGCAACGGGCGCAGGGTCAGCAAGTCCAGTTGTCTCTACAATTATTGCATCCAGCTGATCTGCACGCTTCATCAGACCTCCAAGTATACGTATTAAATCACCCCTAACTGTGCAACAAATACATCCATTGTTCATTTCAAAAACTTCTTCATCAGCATCAACTACGAGATCATTGTCTATTCCTTGCTCACCAAACTCATTAACAATTACAGCATAACGACGACCGTGTTGCTCAGTTAAAATACGATTTAATAAAGTAGTTTTACCTGCTCCTAAAAAACCTGTTAATACAGTGACTGGTACTTGCGATGAACTATTTTCCATATTTTACAAAATTAGTTTTTTTTAAACATACCTTGTAATTAAAAAAAAAGCATTATACAAGTTGTTATATTATAACATTAAATTTAGCAATTTATGAGCAACACTAAACCTGTTTTATCGATCTGTTTAACTTGTCGAGATGGACGAGAAGAACAATATAATTCTCGAGGAGGCGAGCGCTTTGCAAAAAAAATTGTGAACAGTTTCAAAAGACAAGATGACGTTATCATCAGAGGTGTAAATTGTATGAGTTGCTGCAAGCGGTCTTGTGCAATCTCTCTGTCTGCCGATAAGCGTTTTACTTACGTTTTTGGAGATATAGACCCAAAAAAACCATTATATATTTCATCTCTAAAAAAGTTAGTATCATCGTATACAAAAGCTAAAGATGGGTTTCTCAGAAGAAGAGATAGACCAAGGAACTATCAATCAAATATTATTGGAAGATTCCCACCTCTTGATTATAAATCAGATATAATTGAGTACTTTAAGGATAAGTTAATAGACTCGTAAAATCCTACCAATCAAAGAATCCGTGAACCCCTGTTTCACCACGATAATATTCGATATTGTTTGCAGCTAATTCATAGCCAACGATTGCAAGGTCTTCAATATTTTGATTTTCAATTTTAATTTTTCCGGTTACGTAAACAGGTTCCCACCAGGCTAGACCTTCCCAAGGATTCTCCGCTTCTACATAAACGATTTGATTAGGCGCTGGTGGAGGGACATGGATGCATGCTCCAATGTATGGAACTAACAAAAAGGTGTTAATACCACGGCCGTACATATCCAATGGCAAAACATAACCAGGGATCTTAACTTCCTTATCTTCGAGATTTTTATTAAACTTTACCTCGCCGGGGCTAAAAACGGATGTCCATGGTATTAGGTCATCCCAGTCTATTTCTTTTGGCGCTGAGTAAGCAGAAAGCGGAATAAAAATAAAAATAATTAAAAAGATTTTTAATTTTTTAATCATAATTTAATTGTCATACCATCATTAATAGAAAACCAGTAGGCTCTTATTGCTGGTAATAAACTGACTGTTATTGAGGCAATGATAAACAGAGCAAAAACATACATATCTTTTATAGCTAACATTTCAATGTTTACTAAGATACCATAATTGTAATCAATCCATGGTTGTAATAAATTTAACACACAAAATAATAAAACTACACTGAATGTAATACTTAGAATTGAAATAAATATTGCTTCAAGCATTAATAAACCAATCACCGTGAAAGGAGATGCACCCATAGCTCTCCAGATTGCCATTTCTCTTCTTCTCTCACTTAAACTTGAAAACATAATCGCTGCCATCCCAACGAGTGTTGTGAATATTACAACCACCGATATCCCTAATAATAAGTTTTCAATCACTCCAACTACTCGCCATAACTCCTGCAGTGCAGCGCCAGGAAGAATTGCAGTCATCGCTTCTTCAGGATACTCATTGATCCAGCGCTGAAGTTGAAAGATAGTTAATTTTGATTTAACACCTACTAGTGCAGCAGTGATATTTTTAGGAGTTAGATCCATTTCGCGTATCTCATCAATAGGTGTTAGTTGTCCTGGTATTTTAGCTCCAGTTGACCAATCAACATGAATTGCTTCAATAGCAGCCAGGCTGACGATTACGGTATTATCTACAGGTGTTCCTGTCTTTTTAAGTATCCCTGATACTCTAAAAGGTTGATCATCGTGATCTGAAAAAGACTTTAGTCCATGGGAAACTACAAGTGAAGTACCGATTTTATATCCTAGTTTTTCAGCAACCCCAGCACCCAAAACGACGTCATATAGATCCTCAAATAAATAACCTTTATCAATACTTACAGACTGATTACCTCTATATTTATATCGAGAAAAAAATTCTTTGTTGGTACCCATTACTCTAAATCCCTTATGGCTATCTCCCAACGAAATTGGAACTGTCCAATCAACTTCTTCTTTACTCACTAAGTCTAAATAACTCTCCCATGTTATATTATTCGTAGCGTTTCCAATTCTAAAAACTGAATATAACAACAGTTGCACTGAACTAGCTCTTGCGCCAACAATTAAATCAGTCTGTGAGATTGTATCGGTAAAACTTGTATATGCTGAAGTTCTTAACTTTTCTACACTCATATAAAGCATAAGGGATACTGAAATTGCAAGAATTGTCATACCCACAGTAACTAAGCGCGCATAAAGAGAACTGAATGAAAGTTTTAATAACATGACTTATCTTCCCTTATGAGTATTTCGTTTATGTCAATTAATCGATCAAATTGATTAGAGAGCGATTTATCATGTGAAACCATCAATAACGTAGAGTTATTCTCTGAAATTTGTTCAAACATCAAATTTAAAAAAATCTTTTGCGCATCTGCATCAAGTGAGGAAGTTGGTTCGTCAGCAATGATCAGCGATGGGTTCCCAATTAGTGCCCGAGCCACTGCCACTCTTTGTTGCTGACCCATACTTAAACTACTTGCCCTAAATTGTGCAATATCATCTGGTAATCTCAATTGTTTAAAAAGTTCAATTACCTTTTCTTTTTTGTTGGAAACGTTGTTTGATCTTACTTTTGAAAAATATAAAGGTAGTAAAACATTATCAACAACATTTGCATAAGGCAGCAAGTTAAATTGTTGGAAAATAATTCCTATATTATCAGCACGATACTCATCCCTAGTTTTAGATGAAAGTTGGTTAATAGTGTTACCGTTAATACTTATATTTCCAGATAATGGATTAAGAAAACCACACATTAGGGAAAGGAGTGTGGTTTTGCCTGAGCCGCTTTCTCCCAATAAGAGAACTTTTTCACCTTTTTTAATTTCTAGGTTTGGAACAAATATCTTGAAATTACTTTTTTTTGACCAATAAAATCTTACTGAATCAATTTTAATTATACTTTCATCCAATTAGATTTTTCCTTTTAAGTCTATGAAAGGCTCATCTCCCTCCACTTCAAAACTTGTCGAACCAATCTCTGATACAAATTGTACCTCAAGTTCTCCAGAGTTTGGAAAAGTAGTAAAATATGGAAAGCTAATTCTGTCAATTTCTTTTATATTTCCGCAATTAAATGAGTAGTGTGCAACAAACTCGTTATGAGCTTCTTCATCATGCTCGTCATGATCGTCGTGCTCACCATGATCGTCATGATCATGTTCATCTTCGTGTTCATCATGATCATCGTGTTCATCATGATCATCGTGCTCATCATGATCATCGTGTTCATCATGATCATCTTCGTGTTCATCATGATCATCGTGTTCATCATGATTATGTTCATCTTTGTGATTATCGCCTTGATTAATACTTATGTCAGCTTCAACTAAATTACAATTTGAGGCACTAGGAATTGAAAAAATATTATTAAATTCGTCAAATTTTATGAGAGCGTCTTTAACCAAAGCTATATCAGCCTCACTTTTTGCTTTATACTCAAAACCAACTATATCCGCACCTGGAATCATAAATTCTAGATCTATAGAATTTCCTTCTACAGCAATATTTAATTCACCAACTCCATGCTCGTGTTTATCAACCTGCCTTGTTTCTTCAGCTACTGAGACCGTTACTAGCGCTGATAAAAGTAATGAATAGTAAATATTTTTTCTCATTTATACTCCTTAGTATGATTAATTGAAAAAATTTTAGTTAAAAAATTTTTACGTGTCTAGATAAATGTTATTTTATAACACCTTTTAAATTTTCAATTTACTTTGATAACCTCATGTCTTGCAAGATTTGCAAGTTCCAAATAATTCCAAATTGAATCCACTAAATTGAGTCCCATTCATATCCTTAAAATCTGATAAAAATTTAGCAAGATCTGCATTACTAACTTCTGTTGTTTGATCACAACTTTTGCAGATTGAAAATATTGTACCATTTGGTTCAATACATTTTGAATTACATGCCACAAATGAATTGAGGCTTTCAATTTTATGAACTTCACCAACTTCAATTAATTTTTCTAGAGCTCTATAAACTTGAGGAGGAGCTTTCAATCCTTTTTTACTAACATTCGACAAAATAGAATATGCCTTTACTGGTTTATTGCTTTTTTGAATGAAATCTAGGACAATTTTTTGATTTTTAGTTAATTCATTTTTCTTATTTTTCATAATTCTTTTTACCGATTCTTAATAACGATAAGATAAACAAAATTAGAGCAACAACAACAATTGATGGCCCTGAAGCAGTATTTATTTCAAATGATGCATATAATCCAATAAATACAGAGAGCAATCCCCCAATTATTGATAGGACAACCATCTGCTTTGGATTGTTCGATAAATTACGAGCCATTGCTGTTGGTATGATCAATAGGCCAGTGATAAGCAATACGCCAATCATCTTGATTGATATAGCGATTAAAGCTGCTAATAAAATTGTAAATATAGCATTTACTCTTTCAGGGTTCATGCCTTCTGCTTCAGCTAGTTCATAATTGACTGTTGATGCAAATAAAGGTTTCCAAATATAAAATAAGACAGCAAGTATCAATCCTCCACCAATCCAAATAAAGAGTAAGTCATTAGTGTTTACTGAGAGAATATCGCCAAATAATACACCTAAAACATCGAATCTAATAAAAGACAAAAAACCCAGTATCACTAATCCGATTGCTAATGAGGAATGTGAAATTAAGCCAAGCAGAGAGTCTCCAGCCAAATTCGTTGACTTTTCTAATCTAAGTAAAATTAGTGCAACCAGAGATGAAACAACAAAAATTGTTAATGAGACGTTTATATTTAAAGATATTGATAGTAAGACGCCTAGTAATGCAGAATGAGCAAGTGTGTCACCAAAAAAAGATAAACGTCTCCAGACAACAAAGCAACCAAGTGGTCCTGTAACGAGCGCTATACCAATACCAGCTATTATAGCTCTAACTAGAAAATCATCTAACATATCTATTTTATTTCCTTTATAATGTTACCATCTGAGGAATGCACATGATCATGATTATGTTCATATATTGATAATAGTTCAGCTGATTTCTCACCAAACAGTTCTTTGTAATACTTACTTTGTGCAACGTCTTTAGGTGTTCCACAACAACAAACATGTCCATTCAGACAAACCACATAGTCTGTAGCAGACATTACTACATGTAAATCATGAGAAATTAAAAGAATTCCACAATTTAACTTCTCTGAAATTTCTTTTATTAGAGAATATAGAGCAACTTCTCCTGTAAAATCTACTCCCTGTACGGGCTCGTCTAAGACCAAAAGGTCAGGCTTTTTTGCTATAGCGCGTGCTAATAAAACTCGTTGAAATTCTCCACCAGATAAATCCCTAAGATTGCTTCTCTTCAAATGCTTTACACCAGTTAAATCTAGAGCTTCTAATATATCATCTTGTTTAAGATTTTGCGTTAATACCATGAAGTCAATAACTCTCACTGGTAAAGTCCAATCAATTGATACTTTTTGAGGTACGTATGAAATATTTTGTGTATTTCGTTCAACGTTTCCACTTATGCTTTTGTAAAGTCCCAAAGCTATCTTTGCAGTTGTCGTCTTACCCGAACCATTCGGGCCAATCAATGTTACAATTTTTCCTCTATTTATTTCTAAATCAACATCTCGAACAAGCCATTTTTTATCTTTATAAATTCCTGCCTTAGATAATCTTACTAAAGTATCACTTGTATTCATAAAAAAAGCTTGATTAAATAATTTGTTATATTATAACACTATCTTCAACTTACAATGAAAGCAATAAATCTATGAAATTACAACTTAAATTTGGACTTATATTATCAACTATATCTATTTTGTCTTACGTATCGTTTGCAAACGCTGAAACAAAAGTTATTGCCTCAATTAAACCATTGCATTCATTGGTTAGTTACGTGATGGATGGCGTTGGCAAGCCAGGAATCCTTGTAGATGGAAGTTCCTCTCCACATACTTTCCAACTTAAACCCTCTCACGCTGAAATGTTGCAAGAAGCTGATATTATTTTTTGGATAGGCGAGGACTTAGAATCATTTTTAGAGTCTCCTCTAGAATCAATAGCTACAAATTCAAAGCACATAGCATTGATGGAGTCGGATGAAATCGAACTATTAAAATTTAGAGAAAAAAATATCTTTGAAGACCATGACGATCATGACGATCATGCAGACGAACATGGTGACGATCATGATGAACATGAAGATCATGCAGACGAACATGGTGACGATCATGATGAACATGACGATCATGCAGACGAACATGGTGACGATCATGCAGACGGTCACGGAGATCATGGCGATCATGGATTTGAATGGGCAGGAGTTTTCGACTTAACTGAAGGAACTTATAATTGGTCATTTGCAAAAGTAGGTGGTGAATATGCTGACCCTGCGATGAAAATGGTAATCCTTATGTCTGATGAGATTGAGTCCTCTGAAGAGAGAGCTGAAGAATTATTAGAATCAAGCAGTTCAACAGATAGAAATCATAGTAGTACACTTTCTGCCAATGACTCAGCTTTCATGTTAAATTTTGACGAAAGTAGGGAAACTACAGTTTTTAGCGTTGAGATTAAAGAAGCTGGAAAATATGCATTCTTCACAGAGCATATGCCATTTGAGTTTGAAGCTGATGAACACTTTTTCAAGGATTTATCTGGTAACGATGTCGAACCTATTGCTCAAGAGCCAGACTCTGGACATCATGATCATCATCACGGACATGCGCATGGAGAATTTGATATTCACTTTTGGCTTGATCCTGAAATTGCAAAAACAATTGTAATGATTGTATCTAGTGAACTTTCAGAACTTGATCCCTCAAATGCGTCAATTTACAATTCAAACGCGACAAAAGCTTTATCTGAAATTGATCAATTAATAGCGGCTACAAAGGGTAAAATTAATAGTAATGCTAAATACGTAGTATTTCATGATGCTTATCAATACTTCGAAAAAAGATTTGGTATAGAAGTTGTTGGAGCTTTAACTGTTAATCCTGAAGTTTTACCAGGCGCAAAACAATTATCTGAAATAAGAGAAGCTATTGAACATGAAAATGTTAATTGTCTATTTTCTGAACCACAATTTAACCCAACTATTGCAGAGACAATTGCAGCTGATACAGGTGTAAAAGCCGCGGTTATCGATCCACTAGGGGCAGAATTAGAATTAGGAAAAGATCTATATTTTGAACTTATAAATGATCTCTCTTCTTCATTTGAAAGTTGCTAACTCTAAAAAATATTTTTCATGAGCTTATTTAAAGCTGACAATCTAGAATCTTTAGAAGAATTCAAGGATACAGACTATAAATTAGGTATACTGGAGCGTGAACAACCTGAAGGTGCAGATTCTTTCTTTCAAAAATTAATGAAAAATGACTTTGGAATTGAGGGTACTCTTAGTTCAATTAATTTGAAAGAAGATTTAAAAAATTTGGTCCAGGAAATAATTCCTAACCAGTTAAGTTCAACTGAGTTTTATAATTATTGGCTTGCAGATATGGAAACCGTTTGCAGGACATTCTTACTGATTGAAAAAACTGATACACTTTGCTTTTGGCTTGGGACAAAACGAGAGTGTAGACGTTATCATGTTGATAACGTACCAAGACGTCTTTTGGTCACTTATGCTGGACAAGGTACAGAATGGATACAAAATCAGGATGCTGACCGTCTAGCCTATGAGGCAGGTGAACCAAATGAAAAGATCGTTAGAGATAAAAGTAAATTAAATTTTATTGATAAATGGAACATTGCAATATTTACCGGTGGTAGCAATGGTATACTTCATCGCACACCTGATTCTGCCCTAAATGGTCCTTCAATATTAATGAAACTTGATCATCCGGAGTATTTAAATTCTGTATATTCTCCAGAAGTTCTTAAATTAAATTAGATTAAATCAAGTCAAACTTTTTTTTCTCAAAATCATAAGTCTCTATAAATCCAGATCCAATATCATTCCAAACCCCATAAAGCATAATTTCACCTGACTTTACTTCAGTATTTATAAAGGGATATTTACTTAAATTCTCTAATGATACGATAATGCTTTCTTTCTCCATGTACTTAACTTTCTCATCGTTTCCTTCGCCTGAAATTTTATCGTACACTGGTTTTAGTAACTTAAGCCAATTAGAAATAGATGAGTTATCATCAAAATTATTTTCATGACACATATGATACCCATTCTTGATACCTCCACATCCTGAGTGTCCAATTATAATAATATTTTTAATATTTAATGCTGTTACACCAAATTCGATAGCTGCAATTGTTCCGCTATGTTCCGTTAATTGACTATAGGGTGGCACTATATTAGCGATATTTCTATGAACTAGCATTTCACCAGCTTTTGATTTGAATATAGCATTCGGATCAACCCTTGAATCTACGCACGATATGATCATGTATTTAGGTGACTGACCTTCTTTTGCAAGTCTTTCAAAGTGATCTTTTTCTTGCGCGAAAGAGCTTTCTTTCCAGTCTCTGTATTTATTGATGAGATCTTTTGGTAACATTTACTTATTTATTTTTTATCCAAATAGGTGAAGACCATGCCATCTCACGCATAATTTTTGGATAATTTTTAGCAGGTTTTTCATCAATTCTAATGCTATCATAAGTTGACCAACGACAAGTAGGATTTTCGATAGCTCTTGCATAATAAAATGTATTTTGATCAGGTGTATACTCAGTATCAGTCCAAATTACTTCTAATCGATCAGATCCATAGTTTTCATCGAAAGAACAATTTTCAAAATTTACACTTGCTTTAGTTTCCTTACATTTGTTGTTTCTATTATTTATTTCTCTATCATCGCTACAAATCACATCGTAAACAACTTCATTTATTTTTCCATTCTCAGTCCACCCTTTGATAATTTGAATTTTGTCTAAAGGAGCACTCAACGTATCTCTCTCAGCAGTGATATAAAATTTAGGTTGTTGCATCGAACCATTCATTACCGTACTACCCATTGGATGACCATTTTTATAAGACTCAGCTATTGGGTCTAATGAGTTTAGTAATTCTTCAGTGCCATTGAAATTTAAAAAAAATCTTAATTTAATTCGTGTACCACTGGTCGCATACACTTCTTTTTTTTGCATTGCCTCAAACAATGTAACTCTATTATTTTCTTCAGCCCAAATTGCAGCTAGTCCGCCTGGGTTATTTACTAGTTGAGTTAAAAGTAAACCATCCTTCACTCTCACTTTAGATGGTCCAACAAAACTTGTGCGACCTCTGTAATCCCATTCCTCAGTATCCCCAGGATTTGAATTATGTGAGTCAGAACTACCAATCATACCAAAATCAAGTGGATTAAAGCCTATTTCATCTTCGAGAGTCAGTCCAATTTTTAGACCATCACGTGCCATAGAAGTTTCCTGAATACAAAGAGTATCATTTTCCTTTTTACACTTTGGATAAAACTGCTCAATATCACATTCTTCATCTGTGCTTCCAAAAAATGTACTGCACTCAGAACTTCCTTTATCTTGAAAAATTTCAACTAACGGTTCGTTATCATTTCTTAGTTTCCAATCATCAATTGTATATTTATCATTGTCTATGGTGTGATTTGCAAACGCATATCCCCATGATCTATTACCGTTGTGCGGTATTGTCATAAATTCACATGGATGATTGCAATTTTCTATCAATTTTTTCCACAAATCAATGGCAGTATGTGCATCAAACAGCGAATAAGCTTTTTCTGGAACTGTATTATTTTTAAATATGACGTTCCTGTGATTGTATCCACCATCAGGTAACGTAGGTGAATATTCGTATGCAACGAAAGTTGTAAATTTCCCAGGTTCATAATGAAGATCTGCAGCTTTTATAATTTTATCCCATGTTGATCTTACAAACCGCTCTTCTTTTTCCTCATCTCCTATTGCTTCGGACATGATACTGACCGGCGGTCGCGCAACGGAAGTTTCACGCAGACCATAAAAAAAACGATAGCTAGGGGACTCCAGTCTTTCACATGTAAGTCGTGACTCATCAGTAATTTCTGGGTCAGCACAACTTTCTTGAAGGCCAAATGTTTCTGCGTGATCAGTAACAGCTGCAAAGTCAAGTGGTCTTGATATTTGCATTGTTTCACCAAACATATTCTGCATTGGTTCACCTTTTGCAAAATTATAAGTCTCTTCTAGGCCGTAACGATTTCCAAAAATATATGAGTCGAATGATAAACTGGAGTGAACATGAAGATCACCAAAGTACACATTTTTATTTTTACTTGGCTTTTTAAACTCAAATGGTTCAAGAACGGTTTGCTTAGTAATATTCTCTCTTTGCTCTTTTGCCTCTTCGGATAGTTTTTGAATATCTTCCTTTGATAAGACAGGTACATTGTATAAGTTGTATAAATAAAGAGAACCAATTAAAATCAAAAAACCTAATGTACTGAGTAGAATAATCCAATGAATTTTTCTCATAATATCTAGTCATAGACAATATAAGGGTATAAAATTTTTACAAGCATGTCAGAAGGATATATTTTAAAAAAAACTGAAAAATCTCTACCTTTAAATTGGTATTTCAATCAAAAGCAATTTGATAAAGAGATTTCAAAAGTTTTGTCTAAAGAGTGGCTATATGTTTGCCACGTGGATACTATTTCAAAACCTTTATCTTTTCACACAGTTGAAATTAGCAAATTTAATATACTTATTGTTCGTGATAAAGAAGGAGAAATAAATGCTTTTTATAATTCATGTAGTCATCGAGGTTCAATTTTAAAAAAAGAAAAAAGTGGCAAACTAAAATCAAATTTACTAGTTTGCCCATACCATCAATGGTCATATAACGCCAGCAATGGAAATTTAGTTAGAACTACATCTATTATTGATCCTAAAAATTTTAGAAAAGATGAAAATTGTCTAATAAAAGTAAAAATTAAAGTTTGGAATGGGTTAGTTTTTATTAACATGAATAAAAACGCTAAATGGAATGCAAAAAAAGTTTTTCCAGATTACAGCGATGCTTTTTCTCAACTCAATGTCAGTGACTATAAAATAGGTCATACCTGGAAGAAGCAAATTAAGTGTAATTGGAAAATATTTTGGGAAAATTATAGTGAATGTTTACATTGTCCCAATCTTCATCCTGAACTATCTGACCTAGTCCCTATTTATGGAAGAAGGTTAGTAGATATTAAAGATGATCCAAACTGGAAACGTTTCACTCATTATGATGATCCAAAGTATAAAGGTGGAATGAAAAAAGGTACTGAAACTTGGTCAATGAATGGAAGCGCACAAGGTCATCGAGTAGAGTACTTGGAAAATCAAACCGATTTTCCTGGTTACATTTACATGACTACTTGGCCTTCTATGTTTTTAGCAATATTTACTGACCATATAAGAATGGTTCGTATTCTTCCTTTATCAGAGGAACTTACAGAAGTTACAGCAGAGTGGGTATTTAGAAAAGAAACTCTTAAGGATAAAAAATATTCAATGAAAAATGTTGTTGATTTTGCTGTATTAGTCATGAAACAAGATGCAGAAGCTTGCGAACTGAATCAAAAAGGCATACATAATCCAACAAGAAAAAACGGAACATTAATGCCTGAAGAGTATGAAATTAAAAGATTTCACAGCTGGCTAAGAAAAAAATTATAAATTATTCCGTATGAATTCAGTTACACAAAATTATGAGAAGGAAATGCTTGAGTGGCGTCATGATTTTCATGCGCATCCTGAGCTAAATTTTGACTTAGATATAACCTCATCAAAAGTTGCAAATATTTTAAAGAGTTTTGGACTGGAAGTACATGAAGGCATAGGTAAGACCGGAATTGTTGCTGTTCTCAAAAATGGAAACAGTAATAAAAGTATTGGTATTCGAGCAGATATGGATGCATTACCGGTAACAGAGGAAAATGACTGCACGTATAAGTCCAATCACGAAGGTAAAATGCATGCGTGTGGTCACGATGGTCATACAGCAATGGCTCTAGGTGCGGCTAAATATTTATGTAATACAAAAAATTTTAACGGAACTGTTTATTTTATTTTTCAACCTGATGAAGAAAAAACTCAGGGAGCTCAAGCAATGATAGATGATGGGCTGTTTGAAAAGTTCCCAATGGATGAGGTATATGCTTTTCATAATTTGCCTGGTATGGAACTTGGAACCTTTGCAACAAGAGCAGGAACTATCACTGCAAGCGAAAGTTTATTTAAAATTGAATTAAGAGGTCAGGGAGGTCATTCAGCCTTGCCACACATGGGTGTTGATACTATTACAGTAGGCACTCAAATAATAACAGCTCTTCAATCAATTGTTTCGAGAAAAATTAATCCAGCTATGAATGGTGTTGTTTCAGTCACAAAATTTGAGTCTGATGGCAATGAAAATATACTACCCGGTCATTCTATCATTTCAGGTGATGCACGTGCGTTGTCACCAGAAGCCAATCAAATTATTGAACGCAGCATGAAAGATATTGTAGATGGAACGGCGAAAGCACATGGTGTTGATTATGATTTCAACTACCTCACAAGAACAAACATGACAATTAATTCTAAAGATCAAGCAGCTTTTGCAAGTAAGGTTGCAGCTGACCTATTTGGAGAGGATAAAGTAGATGGAAATTGTGATCCAAAATTATTTTCTGAGGATTTTGCCCAGATGCTAATGGTTAAGCCTGGATGCTATATTTTAATTGGAAATGGAACAGAAGGAACTCATGGACAATCTTTACATTCTTCAAATTATGATTTTAACGACAAGCTTCTTGTCATTGGTTCATCATTTTGGTCTAAACTTGTTGAAGAAAGACTTAATGATTAATGATATTTTCTAAAAGTGAGTATATTGAGAGACTAAATAAAGTAAAAAAATCAATGCAAGAAAAGGGTATTGATTTATTAGTCTCTCAAGATACAGCAAACATAAATTACCTTACCGGTTATGATGCATGGTCTTTTTATTACGCTCAATGTGTAATTATACATGTAGACTCAGAAGAACCTTTACTTTTCGTACGTGATCAAGATGCTGGAGGGGCATTCCTTCAAAACTGCTGGTCACAAGAAAATATAATTGTATACGCTGAAAAATATATACATACATGGCCAAATCATCCTTATGATTATTTGATTGAAATAATTAAAAATAAAAATTGGGACAAACTTTCAATTGGACTTGAAATGGACAGTCATTATTTCACAGCATTTTGTTATAAAAAATTATTAGACGGGCTTCCTGATGCCACACTGAAAGATTGTGAGCGCCTTGTGAATTGGGTACGATTTGTGAAATCAGATGCAGAAATTGATCTAATGAAAAACGCTGCTTTAATTACTGATACATCAATGCAAACTGCAATTGATGTTATCAATCCAGGTGTTAGACAATGTGATGCTGTTGGAGAGATACAAAAAGCAATGTTTTATGGAACTCCAGAGTATGGAGGAGAATATTCAAGCATAGCAACTTTACTTCCAACAGGAGCTGGAACTTCTGCCTCACATCTAACGGCTACGCAGGAAAGATTTGTTAAGGGCGAAGCAACAATAATTGAAATTGCCGGTGTTTATAAAAGGTATCATGCACCACTTGCAAGAACAGTTCTGCTTGGAAAAGCAGAACAAAAAAAAATTGACGCCATAAATGCAACTAATGAGGCGCTAAATGAGGGTATATCAGCCATAAAGCCAGGCAATACAGCAGATGATGTTGCGCAAAAATTTTGGGCAGTATTAGATAAATACGATATCAAAAAGGAATCTCGGACTGGATACTCCATTGGAATTGGTTATCCACCTGATTGGGGTGAGCACACAATAAACATATCAAAAGGTGATCCAACTATTTTACAACCAAACGTAACCTTTCATATGATTGCTGTTATGCAATTTGGTGATTGGGGAGTAGAGGCAAGTCACTCATTACGTGTTACAGAAAGTGGCTCAGAAAAGTTTTCAGATTTCTCAAGCGATTTATTCATAAAAGAGTAGCAGATAACTGGGAATGAGCGTCCCTTGTTTTTACTAGAGAATCCATTAAATATTGTATAAAGTAGCGCAATTCATGGAGTTAATTATGGGTATTCATCACGATTATAAATCAAAACGTGGGGAGAGAGCGATGGCCAAGCAGCAGAAACGTGAGGCTAAGTTTTCTGATAACACGGATAAAAAAGAAGAAGAAAAGCTCATCAAAGAATTAAAAAAAGCAGGGTTAAATAAAGATGAAATCAAACAATTCCTCGAAGGAAGAGCAAAAGGATAAAAAGCTCGACAGCACAGAAAGGCTTGCTGAGGCACTAAGGCAAAATTTAAGAAAAAGAAAAGAGTTTCAAAGAAGGCAAAAGAAAGAAGATTAATATGACAATCATGTCGGATAACTGGATAAAGAAAAAAGCCTTGGAAGAAGGAATGATTGAACCGTTCGTTGATGGACAAAAAAAAGAAGGCACAATTTCATTTGGTCTTTCATCATATGGATACGATGCAAGAGTTTCAGAAGAATTTAAAATTTTTACTAATGTAGATTCTGCTTTAGTCGATCCAAAAAACTTTGATGATAAAGGGTTTGTAGATCGGCCAGGTAAAGAATGCATAATTCCACCTAACTCATTTGCATTAGCAAGAACCGTTGAGTATTTTAGAATTCCTCGCGATGTTCTTGTAGTTTGTTTAGGAAAATCAACTTATGCAAGATGTGGCATTATCGTAAATGTTACTCCTCTTGAGCCAGAGTGGGAGGGTCACGTAACTTTAGAATTTTCTAATACAACTCCATTACCTGCAAAAATTTATGCTAATGAGGGAGCGTGCCAGTTTTTATTCTATAAGGGAGAAGCGCCACCAGAAGTTTCATATAAAGATCGTAAAGGTAAATATATGATGCAAACAGGGGTTACTTTACCTAAGCTTTAAATCGTTCATGCAAAAGATATTGATAAATGGAGGAAACCTTCTCCAGGGTTCTGTTCCTGTCAGTGGATCAAAAAATGCATCTCTCCCAATAATGGCTGCAAGTATTCTTACTAATGAAAATTTAGAACTCGAAAACGTACCTGATTTAGTTGATGTAAATACAATGTCAGCAGTTTTATCATCGCTTGGTGTCAATGTTACAAAAAAAGATGTTAATACAAATCATCTTACACTTCGTTATGCAGACTCTGAAAGTACAATAGCGGAGTATGATTTAGTTAGAAAGATGAGGGCTAGTATATTAGTTCTTGGGCCATTACTTGCACGTAAAAGGCACGCTAGCGTATCTCTTCCAGGGGGGTGCGCAATAGGTGCTCGACCAGTAGATTTGCACATAGATGCATTAACGAAACTTGGCGCAGCATTTGAATTAGATGGTGGATATATTAAATGTAGCGCGCCTAATGGCTTAAAAGGAAATAAAATTAATTTTTCAAAAGTATCAGTAGGAGCTACTGAAAACATAATTATGGCTGCATCGCTTGCTCGAGGAGAAAGTGAAATTAGAAATATCGCAGTTGAGCCTGAGGTTATGGATCTTATTGACTGTCTTAATAAGATGGGCGCTAAAATTGAATTAGGAGAAAACAGAAATGTTCACATTCAAGGCGTTGACCAGCTTCAAGGTGCTGTCCACTCAATTATCCCTGATCGCATAGAAGCAATCACATATATAATTGGAGGAACTATAATTGGTAACGATCTCAAGATTACAAATCTGAACCTTGAGCATATCAGCAATGTATTGGAATTATTGAATGAGCTATCTATTAATTACTCAATGGGTGAGAATAGCATTATTGTTAATCAATCCGAGATCTCTGATGGTATTGATATTAATACAATGGAATATCCAGGGTTCCCAACTGATGTACAAGCACAAATGATGGTTTTATTATCTCTTGGAAAATCTAAATCACAAATAACCGAAAACATTTTTGAAAACAGATTCATGCATGTTCCAGAACTAAACCGTATGGGCGCTAATATTGAAACCAAAGGGAAAACAGCAATTATTAATCCATGCAAAGGGTTTATTTCAGCTCAAGTCATGGCAACTGATTTACGGGCCTCGGTAAGTTTAATTTTAGCTGGATTGGTTGCTAAAGGTGAAACAACATTGAACCGAATTTATCATCTTGATCGAGGTTATGAGAAAATAGAGAAAAAATTGCAAGCTTGTGGTGCAGATATTCGGAGAATAAATTAGGATCAATGAATCTTAATGCAATTGATACTGACGAGCTAAAAATTATCTCAACCATACTTCAAGACGGACTTATTGAAGTAAACGATATCAAATATTTGCCATCAATTAGGTCATTTTTTCTTATGATTACTAGATTTATGTGGGAGGAAAAAATAGTAAATAAAGTAGATCAAAGAATAAAAGCAGTACTAAGCTTTGAAGATGTTTTATCGGTTTACTCAAAAAATATAGACCAATTGAACAAAAATAAGACACTAGAACTCGTAACTTTTAATTATTATCCTAACAATTCTAAAAATATAGAAATTGAATTGCTTTTCAAAAATGATGCAATTATAAAGCTCGAAACTGAAATAATAAGATGCAAGTTAGAAGATCAGGGTGAACCCTGGAATATTGAAAAAATAGAGAATGACAAAAATAATTAATTCTGTAGATCAAAATTTTGAGAATGATTTTAATAATCTTCTCACAATGAACAGATCAAGTGACTCGGACGTTACTCAGACTGTGGCAGCGATCATTGACGATATTAGAAAAAACGGAGATGAAGCGCTTTTGAAATATACTCATCAATTTGATAAAAATAGCCTTGATATTAACAACATACTGCTTGAAGAAGATGAAATTGAAAGGCAATCACGTGACGTGCCGAGTGATCTTTGTGATGCGCTTAAAGTATCAATGGATCGTGTTCGCACTTATCATGAAAAGCAATTACCGAATGATTTAGTTTATGAAGACAATCTTAACTCAAAGTTAGGATATGTTTGGCGTCCAGTTGAGTCAGTGGGTGTTTATGTCCCAGGTGGTACTGCAAGTTATCCAAGTACAGTAATTATGAACACAATACCAGCGGTTGTAGCCGGTGTTGAAGATATCACCATGGTTACACCAATGACTAATACCGCTATAAGTTCTTCAGTGTTATATGCCGCAAAAATTTGTGGAATAAAAAAAATATACTGTATAGGAGGTGCCCAGGCTGTTGCTGCTCTGGCATATGGAACCAAGACCATAAAATCTGTTAATAAAATTGTTGGACCAGGCAATATTTATGTTGCTGAAGCGAAAAGACAAGTTTCAGGTTTCATAGGCATCGATATGTTTGCCGGCCCATCAGAGGTAGTCATTATTGCTGATGAAAAAAATGATCCAAAAATTGTTGCAGCCGACCTCATTGCTCAAGCTGAACATGACCAAAGCGCACAAAGTATACTTTTAACAACTGATCAGAAATTAGGAGATGCTGTAAATAAAGAAGTTGAGAACCAGATAGATTCCCTTCCTCGAAAGGATATAGCGGCTTCAAGCTGGGAAAATAATGGAAAGATAATTATCACTCAAAATCTTGAAGAAGCTGTTTTATTATCTAATAAATTAGCACCAGAACACTTGGAATTATTAGTTGATAATCCGGAAGATATTCTTAAAAGAATAAAAAATGCTGGAGCAGTTTTTATGGGCCGTAACACACCTGAGGCACTTGGAGACTATTTAGCAGGTCCAAGCCATGTACTTCCCACTTCTAGAAGTGCTAAATTTTCTTCTGGACTATCTGTTTTTGATTTTCTCAAAAAAATATCACTTGTTGAATTTTCAAAAGAAGGTATTGAACAAGTTGGAGATAGTGCTATTAAAATCGCAGATAATGAAGGTCTTGACGGGCATTCAAGATCAATAGAATATAGGCTTACAAAAAAATAATTTATGTCAAAAGAAGAAATATTAGAGTTCAAGGGTAAGGTTACAGATTTACTTCCCAACGCAATGTTTAAAGTAGAGTTAGAAAATGGCCATGAAGTATTAGCACATACAGCAGGAAGAATGAGAAAAAATAGAATCAGAGTACTTGCCGGGGATGAGGTTCTTGTTCAGGTTACACCTTACGATCTAACCAAAGGCAGAATAATATTTCGATATAAGTAGTTTGAGATTATTTTGAAGCTAATTCTAGGCAGCGCATCTCCACGAAGACTTGAGTTATTGGCAAAACTTAACATTAATCCAAGTGAGATAGTTTCCCCAAATATAGATGAGTCCATTAAAAGTAATGAGCTACCTCTTCAATATTGTAAACGTATAGCACATGAGAAACTAAAATATTTTCAAAATAAGTATAAAGACTCAGTAATTTTAACTGCTGATACGATTGCCTATACTGGTAGAAAACTCATAGATAAAACAGATGACGAAAATATTGCTTATAAAAACTTACTTCGACTATCGGGAAAAAGACATAGAGTCAGCACTTCCATTTGTATAAGAAATCTAGAAAATAGAATATTTAAAAAAACCGTTACGACAGTTGTTAGTTTTAAAGTATTAAGCGGTCAAGATATAGAAGATTATATGAAAACTAATGACTGGCAAGGTGTTGCAGGGTCATATAAAATTCAAGGGATGGCAGAGTCTTTTATCAAATCCCTAAATGGATCTTACTCAAATGTAGTCGGTTTACCCTTATTTGAAGTCAAAAATCTCCTTATTTCAGCTGGATATAAATGATTGAATTAATTTTTATTTATAATGCAAAAAGTGGTATCGGAAATGCCTTTATAGATTGGGCGCATAAAATAATATCGCCAAAAACTTATGACTGCAACTTATGCTCAATTACATACAATAATTTAGGTAAAGAAATAAAGTGGAAAGAATTTCTTAATAATATAAATGCACATAGCCGATTTTACTATATTGATCATCTAAAAGAACTTGATTTTGTTGATGATAAAACAGAGCTACCATGTGTTTTTATTAATGAGAAGGATGAATTTAAATTAATAATTAATTCCCATGAGATGAATTCATTTGATAATGTTGACCAATTAATCAGTAGATTAAAGGTTTTTCTGGATTAACTGTATGCAGAATATTTTCTTTGCACGAATTAATGTTATAGAATAAAAGACTAGGATCACTAATTAAATGGCTCGATAGCTCAGTTGGTAGAGCAAAGGACTGAAAATCCTTGTGTCGGTGGTTCAATTCCACCTCGAGCCACCACTTATGCAGCTGTAGCTCAGTTGGTTAGAGCGCCTGGTTGTGGTTCAGGAGGTCGGTAGTTCGAATCTACCCAGCTGTACCAGTAATTACTTTTTTTACAGGTAAAGTTAATACAATCAAAAACATAATTATCATCACAAACCCAAAAGCTAAGTAGAGTACACCAAATTCACCCGTTAAATCATAGCTTCTCGAAATCATGATCAGTGCAATAGGACCAACTGTAAATGATACAATAAATTTAATACCATAGACTAGGCTTTGATATTTTTCAGGTGAAAATTTTGCAAGTAATAAATTTTCTGCAGGCAGTATACTTGAATTAAAAGCAACGATTGCAAGACTTATTGCAATTAACCAGTAATTTGAAAGACTAACAATTAAGAGCAAGAGGAGTCCTTGGCCAACTATTCCAATTGAATAAATCAGCTTTTCAGAATATCTATCTGTTAAAATACCTCCAACATAATTCATTAAACCACTTACAATATATATCGCGGCAACTATGTAGCCGATATCTGAAGTAGATAAATCAAGACTATCAGTAAGTCTGATATCAATTGCCTTTGGAAGACTTGTCTGAAGAATTTGATAAACAAAGCTCAAACATGTAATACTTAACAGCATAATAATTGCAATTTTTAGCATCTGATTTTTTTCAGGATTATCTCTAAATTGCTCTGAAGATATATTCTTTAATGATATTTTTCCTGATTTAAGATGATAGGTTAGACTTAGTCCAACTACTAATGAGATCAATCCGGGTAGCATAAAGGCAGCTTGCCAATTAAATTGTTCAATTAATACACCCGCAAAAAAGGCACCTAATCCAATACCTACTCCCCCAAAAATATTATTAAAGCCAAGCGCTTTACCAGTTTCCTTTGAAGTGTTAACAACCCATGAAATTCCAGCGGGGTGATAGATAGCGCAAAACAATCCAAGCAATGATAAACTGATAAATAAAGAAACTTTATTTCCGCTCAAGCCACATAATAATGAACTAATTCCCAAGCCAATGAACATAATTGCAATCATTCCAGAACGACTCCATCTGTCACTGATCCATCCAGCAGGAAGGGCTCCCAAACCCACAAGTAAAGATCCTAAAAACCAAAGATTTAGTAATTCATCGTAGCTAAGCTTCCAGTCGTCTTCAATTGCTAGAACTATAACAAAATAGAATGCAGCAAACATATGCATTAGTAAGTGACCTAAGGCGGCATACGTGACTGTTAATTTGCTATCATTTTCCATAACTACTTTCGATAAAAATAGTGCAATTATTATAAACTTTAAGAAAAATTTAAAATTATTTGACTTTTATTAATAAATAAGGCATTTCAGCTTCATGTTTAAATTTAAACATCATCACTATCATATCTAAGTTCGCTGAAAAAAACAATCAGCGGGCAATAACCCCTTTTTATATTAAATAAACACACTTTGTAGTATCTTACTTACAGCGGGAGTAAAATGAGTAAAATTAAAAATAATCCAAAGGCAATTTTGCCGAAGGGTTTTAAAGACAGTGACATTGAAATTTTAAATCTTAGAAAAAAAGTTTCTAAGATAATAGAGAAGGAATGTCTAAAGTATGGATTTATTGAATTAGATACATCCACAATTGAATATACTGAGAGCATTGGCAAGTTTCTTCCTGATGTAGACAGGCCTAGTGGGGGTGTATTTTCGTTTCAAGACGATGATGAGAAATGGCTATCACTGAGATATGACTTAACGGCCCCCTTAGCAAGATACGTAGCTCAAAATTATCAAGACCTCGTTAAGCCATTTAAACGTTATCAATCAGGACTAGTTTGGAGAAATGAAAAACCAGGACCAGGTAGATACAGAGAATTTTTTCAGTTTGATGCTGACGTGGTGGGAGTTGATTCAACACTAATTGATGCAGAGCTGTGTGTAATGGTATGTGATATTTTAATTGACCTTGGCCTAAATACTTCACAATTTGAAATAAAATTTTCAAATAGGGAAATTTGGACAGAACTTTTTTCGAACTTAGATGTTAAAGAGGACGATTTGCCAAAAATTCTTAGAGCAGTAGATAAAAAAGATCGATTAGGTATAGAGGGCGTTAATGAATTGCTTCAAAAAGGAAGAAAAGATGTATCTGGTGACTTTATGGAGGGCGTGGGCTTAAGCGAGACAGATGCTGATAAAATTATTTCTTTTATAACCAATTCAAACCAATCAAACGCCCAGATGGAAGAATTCAACTCCTATATAAAAAATTTCCCAGATTATCCAATTCGTTTTGACTCATCAGTTGTTCGCGGTCTCGACTATTACACTGGAATGATTTTTGAAGCAGAGCTTCTTGTTGATATTAAAAATGAGAAAGGTGAAAAAATTGTATTTGGATCAGTTGCTGGCGGTGGAAGATATGACAGACTTATTTCAAGATTTGGGAAAGAGGATGTTCCAGCTACTGGTATATCTATAGGTGTTGATAGATTAATTGTGGCGTTAAATCAATTAGACCTTTTAGATAATAAGAAAAATCCATTAGTTGTAATTGCAAATTTAGATAATCAAAATATGCCGGATTATATTTCAATGGCTAAAGAAATTAGAAATGAAGGTATTTCATGTGAAATATCATTTGGAACTAAAAACCTTGGAAAGCAATTAAAGTATTGCGATCGCAAAGGTGCAGATATTGTGATCATTGCTGGTGATGAAGAATTAAAAAAGGGTGAAATATCAATTAAGGATTTAAATAAAGGTAAAGAGGTTTCAAAAGATATTGTCGATAGAGACAAATGGAAAGAGGCAAAAGCTGGACAACAAACAATTAATCGCTCTGACCTGATGACAGCATTAAATGAAATTTTGAATTAAAATAAAATGTCACTTCAAGAATTAAATATCAATCTAAAGAATTATTTTATTAATTCTGGTTTTAATTATATTGAACTTCCATTGCTGTTTGATGCGGATATATTTTTTGAAACTTCAGGTGAAGAAATTAGAAGAAAGATGTATTCGTTTACTGATACTTCAGGAAAAGAAAAATGTTTGAGACCAGACATGACTGTACCAACATGTCAAAATTTTATTGCAAGTAATAGTAAATCCAGTGAGTCAAAGTTATGTTACAGCGGTCCTGTATTCAGATCATCCGATGAGTTATCAAATAATTCTATTGAATTAAATCAGTCAGGTATTGAGATCATTTTTTCTGAAAAAAATTTAAATAATATACATGAGATGGATGCTTACATTTTAAAGACAGCTGAAGATACAATGTGTCAATTAAATATTGATAACTATAAAATTAAAATTGGTAGCATTAAATTATTTAATCAGTTTATCAACAAATTAGAGCTGCCAATTAGATGGAAACAGAGATTAGTAAGACATTTTTTTAGAAGAAAATATTTCGGGAGTTTACTTGATAGATTAGGTGTAGGTGTAGGGTATGATAATGAAAAAAAGCATAGCATGCTTCAAGAGAAATTTAATATAGATGACGTATCTGACAAAGGCTTGACTGATTTAATTAATAAACAAAATGTTCGAGGTTTAGGTGCTCGAACTGTTGAGGAAATTGTTGATCGATTTCAATTAAAAAGCCTAAATGTAATAAGTCAGAAAGATGGAAAAAAATTTGTTGATTTAATTAATAATTTCTTAAAATTAAGTTGTAACCTTTCGGAATTTCCATCACTACTTCGCGAATTTACTAAATCAAATAATGTTTCTTCATTTGAGAGTGAAGTAGAGGAAATGGAGAATTTTGTGAATGCTGTATCAGAAAAAAGTAATATAGAAAAATATTATTTTGATAATGACTTTGGTCATTCAATTGAATTTTATGACGGCATGATGTTTGAAATTTATAATCCTGATAATCAAAGTGAATTAATCAGTGGAGGGCGGTATGATAAATTGCTTAAAGATTTAGGCTCTAAATCGAACTTATCAGCAGTAGGATTTGCAACTAATAATAACAATATAATTGAGCTGATTTAGGAATGAATATACAAAATAAACTTCGGATTGCATTGCCAAGTAAAGGTAGATTGAGAACAGACATGGTGTCTTTGTTTGAAGAAAAAAAAATAATTTTTAGTAATCTTGAAAATGATAGAGAGTATATTGCAGCAATAGAGGGTCTTGATAATGCAATTGTTTATTTCTTAAGTGCTAAAGAAATTACAAATCGACTTGATGAAGGATCCATTCATGTTGGTTTAACTGGTGACGATTTAGTACAAGAAAAAATAACTAATTATAACCAGAAGGTTTCAAAAAAACTTAAGTTAAATTTTGGTAAAGCAAATTTAGTTGTTGCTATACCAGAAATATGGATTGACGTAATGACAATGGCCGACTTAGAAGAAATCTGCCATTTGCACAGAACCAAATTCTCTAAAAGACTTAGAGTTGCAACAAAGTATAAGAATTTAACAAATGAATATTTTTCAAATTGTGGGGTTGTTGATTATAGGACTGTAGAAAGTGATGGATCAACCGAGAGTGCTCCATTCAATGGCTTTGCAGAAATAATTACTGACATCACATCATCAGGAGAAACATTAAGAGCTAATAATCTAAGAGTACTTGATGATGGACTTATACTAGAGTCGTCTGCAAACATTTTTACTTCAAATGTAGCTGAGTGGAATAAAAATTTAGAAAATACACTCAATTATTTTATAGATAGGATTTCATAAAAAAACCCGGCTAGGCCGGGTTTTTTTAGATTAGCTTTAATGAGCTCAACTTACATCATGCCACCCATGCCACCCATTCCACCCATGTCAGGCATTGCAGGAGCCGCTGCAGCTTTGTCTTCAGGTGCATCAGCTACCATTGCTTCGGTAGTGATTAAAACACCAGCTATCGATGCTGCATTTTGTAAGCTAGTTCTTACAACTTTAGTAGGGTCGATAATTCCTGCCTTAAACATGTCCACAAACTTATCGGTTTGCGCATCATAACCTTCTGAAGCAGATTTACCTTCCTTAATTTTTCCAACAATTACCGAACCATCAACACCAGCGTTATTTGCAATAGTTCTAATTGGTGTTTCTAAAGCACGACGCACAATATCAACGCCTGCTTTTTGGTCGGCATTTGCTGTTTTAACTTTATCAAGAGCACTTGCAGCTTTTATCAATGCAAGTCCACCACCGGCTACGATACCTTCTTCAACAGCAGCTCTGGTTGCATTTAATGCATCGTCAACTCTGTCTTTTCTCTCTTTAACTTCAACCTCAGTCGCACCGCCAACTTTGATGACAGCTACACCGCCAGCAAGTTTAGCTAGACGCTCTTGAAGTTTTTCTCTGTCATAATCAGAAGTAGTCTCTTCAATTTGTTTTCTGATCTGAGAACATCTGCCTTGAATGTCAGCTTTTGTACCAGCACCGTTAACAATTGTTGTATTTTCCTTGTCAATGCTAATTCTTTTTGCAGTGCCAAGGTCATTAACAGTTACATTTTCTAATTTAATTCCAAGGTCTTCAGAGATGACTTGACCGCCAGTTAAAATTGAAATGTCTTCCATCATTGCTTTTCTTCTATCACCGAAACCAGGTGCTTTAACAGCAGCAATCTTCAAGCCGCCTCTTAATTTATTAACAACTAATGTAGCTAGAGCTTCGCCCTCTACATCCTCTGCAATAATTAAAAGTGGTCTTCCTGCTTGCACTACCGCTTCTAGAAGAGGAAGCATTGGCTGTAAATTTGTTAGTTTTTTCTCATGCAAAAGAATATACGCATTTTCTAAATCAGCAGTCATTTTTTCCGCATTAGTTACAAAGTATGGAGATAGATAACCTCTATCAAACTGCATACCTTCAACGACATCTAACTCAGTTTCTAAACCTTTTGCTTCTTCAACAGTAATGACGCCTTCGTTACCAACTTTGTCCATTGCTTTAGCAATCATATCTCCGACCTCTGCTTCGCCATTTGCTGAAATAGAGCCAACCTGAGCAACTTCCGCGCTTGTTTTAACTTTTTTAGAGGAGTCTTTAATTGCATCGCTTGCAGCTTCAATTGCAGAATCAACACCTCTTCTTAAATCCATAGGATTCATACCAGCGGCAACAAATTTTAAACCTTCAGTGACAATTGCTCTTGTAAGTACGGTTGCAGTTGTCGTACCATCACCTGCAACATCATTGGTTTTACTTGCAGCTTCTCGTACCATTTGAGCACCCATATTTTCAAACTTGTCTTTGAGCTCAACTTCTTTAGCAACAGAAACACCGTCCTTTGTACTTTTCGGTGCACCAAAAGATTTGTCCATAACTACGTTTCTACCTTTTGGGCCTAAAGTAACAGCCACTGCATCTGCTAATACATTGACACCTTTGAGCATTTTATTTCTAGCCTCTGTGCCAAAATGAATATCTTTACCCGCCATTTTTTTTCTCCTTAGTTAATATTTATTTTTTCTTTTTTGATTTAGATTTTGTATCTATAACGCCCATGATGTCTGACTCTTTCATAATACAGAGTTCTTCACCATCAACCTTTACTTCTGTTCCAGACCATTTACCAAAAAGAACGATATCGCCAACCTTTAGATCAAGCGGTGTTACTTTACCATCTTCACTTTTAGTTCCGTTTCCGACGGCTACAATTTGGCCTTCTTGAGGTTTTTCCTGAGCAGTGTCTGGTATAATAATACCGCCTGCTGTTTTTTCTTCAGTATCCAGTCTTCTAACGAGTACACGATCGTGTAAAGGTCTAAAATTCATGTCTTAATCTCCTAAATATGTTTGCACAAAGCTTAATTACCTAGGCATATAGTGATCTAGGGCAAGTGTGTCAAGGGGTGGAAAAAATTTCGATTTTATTGGAATTAGCGAAAAAACGAGTATTTTCAATAATTTGCTATTGTTCTGATTCACCGCCATCAATTACGATGTTTTGACCAGTCATAAAAGATCCAGCTTCAGAAGCCAAATATACTGCAGCGCCTGCAATTTCGTCAGGCATTCCTATCCTTTTTAAGGCTGCTTTGGCAGTCATAGATTTTAAAATACTCTCGTTCTCCCATAAAGCTCTGGCAAAATCAGTTTTTATTAAACCAGGTGAGATACAATTTGCACGAATATTATCTCTTCCATATTCCACTGATATATTTCTTGCCAACTGGGAATCTGCAGCTTTTGATATAGCATAAGCACCCAACATGCTGTTGCCGCGTAAACCTGCGATCGAGGAAATAATTATAATTGAACCATTTTTCATTTTGATCATATCTGGGAGCACCTCATTACAGAGCCAAAAATTACTTTGCACGTTTGACTTCATTATTTTTTCAAACGCCTCGTCAGGTATATTATTTGATGGTCCAAAATATGGATTGATTGCAGCATTACATACAAGAGTGGAAATATTGCCACAGAAGTCTAACGATTTTTTGTAAAGATTTTTTAATTGCTCTTTGTCCGAAATATTACATGAAATTGCCGTTGCATGTCCCTCTCCAAATGTATCATTTATCTCTTTAGCGACTGCTTCACATGCATCAAGCTTTCGACTTGTGATAATGACTTTTGCACCATGCTCTGCCATTCTGTAGGCTATAGCTTTGCCTATTCCTCTCGAAGATCCTGTGATTATAGCATTTTTATCTTTTAAGTTAAAAAGTGTCATTTAATAAAATATCATAATAATTTATAAGAAGATTATAAATTTATAGGATAATTTCAATATAATTATGGAAATTAAAAAAATCGTAAGCGCTACTGAATTTTCACTTTCTTATAGAATCATACTTTGTGATCTTTGGGGCGTTATTCATAATGGTGTTGAAGTATTCTCTAATGCAAAATCCTATCTTGAGGCAATGAAGGAAAATAATATTGATGTTTATTTGATTTCTAATGCCCCGAGACCTGAAGCAGTAGTAAGAAATGGATTAATAAATAAACTTAATCTCAATCCCGAATTATTTAAAAAAATTTATACTTCAGGCGATACAGGCACACAGTACATAAATTCTAAAGTTCATGGACAATCATATTATCATTTGGGACCAGAAAAAGATTATGATTTGTTAGAAAATATAAATATTCAAAAAACTAATGACATAGAGACCTCAGAATTTGTTGTCTGCACAGGCTTATATAATGACAAGGATGAACACCCAGAGGACTATAAAAATATTTTTGAGGATTTTCTCAAAAAAAATTTAGAAATAGTATGTGTTAATCCAGATGAAATAGTCTACCGGGGTCAGGCACGCATATATTGTGCAGGTGCTCTTGGAAAATATTACGAAAAACTAGGAGGTAAAGTAACTTACTACGGAAAACCTTATCCAGAAATATATGATTTTGTAATGACTGATTTATTGTCTAAAGATACAACAAATAAAAACGAAATATTAGCTATAGGCGATAGCCTAAAAACAGATTGCTTAGGGGCACACAACTCGGATTTAGATTTTTTATTTATAAAAAATGGTATTCATAAAACTGAAATTGCAAATGATGACGATTTAATGAGAATATCAAAAGCTAATTTACCTGAAACTTGCAAAACTCTAATGTATACTGAAATTTTAAATTAATTAAAAAATGAAAGTTTTTAAAAGTTTAAATAGAAGATCATTAAATTATACAAAGAATTCTGTATTAATTATTGGAAATCTTGATGGAGTTCATAAAGGGCACCAATCAATAATTAATTCAGCAAAAAAAATTGCAAATAAACAAAAAACAAAAATAGGTGTATTACTTTTTGATCCGCATCCACGGAAATATTTTAACAAAAATATTAAAAGTTTCTTATTAACAGAGTTAAACGAGCGTCTCGAAATCTTAAAATCTTACGGTATCGATTATGCAATAATAATAAAATTTAATAAAAGAATATCCTCTATGACACCTAATGACTTTTGTAAAAAAATATTACTTAGAGGAATATCAATGAAATACATTTTAGTTGGTAAAAATTTTAAATTTGGCAATAAACGATCAGGCGACTATAAGTTTCTTCTGAATTTTGGTAAAGAAAATCAATTTTACGTAAACCCGGTGAAATTATTAAAAACACCAAATCATCTTTTTAATAAAACAAAGATGAAAATATATTCGTCTACAAATATTAGAAAACTTATTTCAAACGGTAATGTAAGATTGGCAAAAAATTTTTTGGGAAACAATTTTAGTATAACGTCAAAAGTTATAAAAGGAGATCAACGAGGCCGAAAAATTGGCGTTCCAACTGCTAATCTAAATATAAATGAATACGTGGCACCAAAATATGGAGTATATGCTATTGAAGCCTCATTCCTGAAAAATTCAAAGAAAAGAACTCTTAAAGGAATTGCGAATTTTGGTATCAGACCAACATTTCATAAGAACACTGAAATTTTGGAAGTTCATCTATTTAGATTTAAATTGAATATTTATAATTCTTTGCTAAAAGTCGACTTTGTTGAATTTATAAGGCATGAAAAGAAATTTTCAGGAGTAGAGGCCTTAAAAAAACAACTAAAATCAGATATATCTAAAGCACAAAAAATTCTAAATTAAGCAAAATGAACACTAAAAATGATAAAATAGACTTTAGTGAAACTCTATTTTTACCAAAGACATCCTTTGCGATGCGTGCTGGCCTGCCCGAGCAAGAGCCAAAAATTCTAGATGGCTGGTCAAAGGATAATATTTATGAAAAATTAAGGGAAAAATCAAAAAGTAGAAAAAAATTCGTATTACATGATGGCCCCCCTTACGCTAACGGCCATTTACACATGGGGCACGCCCTGAATAAGATACTAAAAGACTTTGTTGTAAGATCACAACAAATGCTTGGAAATGATAGTTCTTATATTCCTGGCTGGGATTGTCATGGCTTGCCAATTGAGTGGAAAATAGAAGAGCAATATAGAGAACAGGGAAAGAATAAAGATGATGTCGATATTATAAAATTTAGAAAAGAATGCAGAGAATTTGCTGAAAAATGGATTGATATACAAAGAGAAGAATTTATTCGCTTAGGAATAAATGGAGATTGGTACTCTCCCTATACTACAATGTCATATGAGGCAGAGTCTATAATTGTAAGAGAATTTTTTAAGTTTCTTGAGAACGAAAGTTTATATCGTGGGTCAAAGCCCGTTATGTGGTCAACTGTTGAAAAGACTGCATTAGCTGAAGCTGAGATTGAATATAAAGAACATAAATCAACAACTATCTGCGTAAAGTTCCCAGTAAAAGAGAGTTCAGATGCAAATTGTCAAGATGCATCCGTAATTATATGGACTACAACTCCATGGACAATTCCAGGAAACAGAGCAATTGCTTACAGTAAATCAATAACGTATTCAATGTTTGAAGTAGTAAGTTTAGAAGAACACAGTACTTTACAAGATGGTGATAAAATTATAATTGCAGATGAACTTTTAGATAATGTAAAAGTTCAATGCAAAATTAGAGAATTAAAAAAAATATCAGAAGTAAAAAACTTAGACAAAATTATTTGTAATCACCCTTTTAAAAAATCTGGTTATGATTTTGAAGTAAGAATTTTTGATGCTGATTTTGTTACTTTGGAGCAAGGCACGGGTTTTGTTCATATAGCACCTGGTCATGGAGCTGATGACTATAATTTGGGTATTACAAATGGTATCGAAGTACCTGATACAGTAGACGAAAATGGTGAATACTTTCCGCACGTACCATTATTTAATGGTAAAAAGATTTTTAATGAAGATGGATCAGATGCTGATGCAAACGTTGCAGTTATCATTGAGCTAAAAAAGCATGAAAATTTAGCAGGCAAGGGTTCATTGCGTCATAGCTACCCTCATTCATGGAGATCAAAAGCTCCTGTCATCTTTAGAAATACTCCACAATGGTTCATCAGTATGGAAAAAAATCAATTGAGAGAAAAAGCGTTGAACGAAATTGAAAAGGTTAAATGGTATCCAAAACAGGGAAAAAATAGAATTTATTCAATGATTGAAGAAAGACCTGATTGGGTAGTGTCAAGACAACGGGCATGGGGCGTACCTTTATCTATCTTTTACAATATTAAAACAGGAAAGCCGCTGGTTGATAAGGAAATAAATGAAAAAATTATTAAACTTTATGAAAAAGAAGGCTCAGATGCGTGGTTTAAATATTCAAAAGAAGAATTATTAGGCTCAAATTATAATCCGGAAGAATATAAAAAAGTTAATGATATTTTAGATGTATGGTTTGACTCAGGCTGTACACATGCATTTGTTTTAGATGGAAAAAATGATCAAATCTGGCCAGCATCTATTTATCTTGAAGGAACAGATCAACACAGAGGTTGGTTTCATTCATCACTGTTAGAATCATGCGGCACAAGAGGAGTTGCGCCTTATGAGTCCGTTTTAACTCATGGATTCATACTTCATGAAGATGGCCTAAAGATGAGTAAATCATCATCCAATACTGTCTCGCCAGCAGAGGTCATTGAAAAATCAGGCGCTGACATACTAAGGCTCTGGGTAGCAAGCAGTGATTACTCTGAGGATTTAAAGATCGGGCCTGAAATCATAAAAAGCAACATTGATAGCTATAGAAGACTCCGCAATACACTTCGTTTTATTTTAGGTAATTTATCAGATTTTGATCAAGACGAGAAAGTATCTACGGATGAACTTGATGAATTAGATTTATATATTTTATCAGAATTAGAGAATTTAAAAAAAGAAGTTATCTCAAACTATAAAATATTTGAGTATCAAAAAGTTTTTTCTGCGATATTTAATTTTTGTACAAACGACTTATCATCTTTCTATTTTGATGTAAGAAAAGATACTCTTTATTGTGATTCAAAAAATAACAAAGTAAGAAAATCTACTCGCACTGTTTTAGATATTTTATTTCACGATTTATTAAGTTTGCTTGCACCAATACTCTGTTTTACCACTGAAGAAGCTTGGCAAAGTCGATTTGGGATTGAAAACAGCATACATGAAAAAGATTTTCCAAAATTAAATGATACTTTAATAAATAAAAATTTATCAACTAAATGGGCAGTGTATAAAAAATTAAGAAAGGTCATTAACGGAGCAATCGAAGTGAAGAGAAAAGAAAAAGTTCTTGGATCCAGCCTTGAAGCTTCTGTTAAACTGTACATATCTAAAGATGAAATCAAAAGGATTGACCAAAAAGTATTAGAAAATATTTCAATTATTAGTGAATTAGAAATTGTAAATGACAAGCCTTCAGGTGACAGCTTTATATCTGAAGTAGATAAAAATATCGGAGTACATGTAAGTAAAACTGATGGTGAAAAATGTGAGCGGTGTTGGAAATATTTTTCTAATTTAAAAGATAATGTTTGCGATAGATGTCAAGAAGTGCTTTGTAAATGATACAAACCATTGGAAGATTTATATTTTTAATACTGGTTATTTTTGCAGCCGATCAACTCTCAAAGTTTTATGTAATCAATGTTTATAACATTGATGTATCAAATCTAAGTTCACAATATTTAACATCAATAAATAAATATCTTAATTTTCATTTGATATGGAATAAGGGCTTTGCATTTGGGATATTGCAAAATGAAATTTCGATGGTTAATTATATTTATATGTTTGTTATGGCGATAATTGCTATGGCAGTATTTTTTTATGCAATAAGTATTAATAAAAAAATTTATTATTATGGATTTAGTTTAATTATAGGAGGAGCGCTAGGTAACTTGCTCGACAGATATCAATATTCTGCTGTATTAGACTTTATAGATTTACATTATAACAATTATCATTGGTATGTATTCAATATAGCTGATATAAGTATCACGCTCGGCTGTATTTTGATTATTTTACTTGAGTTGTTCTCAAAAAAAGAAAATGATAAAACCGTTAAAAATGATACGTAACTATTTAACTATATTTTTTTTATTAATTTTTGCTGCTTGTACTAACAATACAGTCAGAGATTATACTTCATTAAAGCAAAAAGCACTAGAGATACCCCCTGATTTTGAATTAACCCCACCAGTTGTTGGTGATGAGGAAGTAGAGGAGGCCGCGCCTACAGGTGAGTCAGCCGAAGATATTCAAGATATCATTACACAAAACTCATCTACCAGCGTGCCTAGTAATGCTGATACATCATCGTTAGACGAATTTATTGATAATAATTTTGGAAACGAGGATCAAAATATAAATAATTCAACTTTACCTGAGGATCCTCTTGATGAGGTAATTGAAGATTCACTTGTTGAAAGTAATGAATTAGACAGTGTAACAGATGACGATAGCACTTTAGATACAACTGATAATATTGGTTTGAGCGAGGAAGAGTTTTTGGAAGGAATATCAAACACAGATGAAATTACAACACTTCCCGAAGAAGATCAGCTTAAACCAGAAATAATTGATGAAACAATGTATGATGATGCTCCTAGTTTTGATGAAAACGAAGATCTGAATGATCTTCTTAACAGGGTGGATGACTTACTTAATTCATATTCAAATTAATTATTCTATAAATGTTTAAGTTTTTTAGAGATCCAAAATGGTTTTTATGGGCATACATTGGTTCAGCTATTATCTTATCATCTCTGTGGGTTCAGGTTCAAATTGATGTAAAAATTAATGAATGGTTTGGTGAGTTTTACGACATGATACAGGAAGCCTTGTCTGCTCCTAATGCCATTACAATTGAAGAGTATTGGGCAAGTTTATTATCCTTTATAACACTAGCGGGAATGTATGTAGCAGTTGCAGTCCTTGTAAGTTATTTTACTAATCACTTTTTATTTAGATGGAGAACTGCCATGGTTGAGTGGTATCACTCTGTCTATGATAAGGCGCGTAAGATTGAGGGTGCGTCACAAAGAGTTCAAGAGGATACCATAAAGTTTTCAAGAATCATGGAGTCTCTTGGTACAAGTTTGATCGAAGCTTTAATGATCCTGGTAGAATTTATGCCAATACTGTTTGGCTTGAGTATTGGAATTCCAATATTTTTCTTTGGTGAATGGGAGTATGGTTTAGTCGTTGGTGCATTATTATGGTCTATAGGAGGAACATTATTTTTAATTGGACTTGGTTTAATTTTAAGGCTTGTTGGCATTGAATACGATTTACAAAAACAAGAAGCGGCATACAGAAAAATGTTAGTAATTGCTGAAGACGATGAAACAGTAAGACCAAAAACCCTTGAGGAATTATTTGATGATGTAAGGCAAATTCATTTTTTAAGTTATATAAGATATCTATATTTCGATATTGGTCGTATTGCATTTTTACAGGCAAATGTTTTATCAGCTTATGTATTTTTAGCCCCTGCAATTGTTGCCGGGGTAGTTACTCTTGGTGTAATGCAGCAAATAATCAGGGCATTTGGTAGAGTTGAGGGGTCAATGCAATATCTTCTTAAAGCCTGGCCAACAATTATTGAACTCGCAAGTGTTTATAAAAGATTGAGAGAGTTTGAAAGGCAAATAGATCAAGCAACCGTAACAGCTGGTCAGGAAGTGCGATGACGAATTATCCATTTCTTGATTTTGATAAGCTTGAAAACTCATATTCCGAATCGTTAGGGATACTGGATCAAAGCTTTAATAAAATTTTAGTAGTCGGTATAGGTGGCTCTTCTCAGGGATCAAAAGCAATTAATCATTTTTTAAATGAAAAACGTGTTCAATATGTTGATCATTTAAATTCTGTTAAGATTAATGAATTGTTAGACAATACTCAACTAGATGAGACCGGATTCATTTTCGTATCAAAATCAGGACAAACATCTGAAACGTTAACCATATTTGAATATATGATCAAAAAACTAGATGGGAATATTGATTTTTCAAAAAATTTCTATTCGCTTACAGAAAATGTGTCTTCTCCACTAAGAGACTTGTCTATACAAAAATCAATAAAAACTATTGAACTAAGCAACGAAATTGGAGGCAGATTTTCAATTTTTAGTAATAATAGCCTTATCCCCAGTTTTTACTTTAATAAAGATCTGTGCACTGAATTTTTAAATGGAGGAAGAAAAGCATTAGAAGATAAAGACCAAATAAAGAATATGGCTGAGGAAGATTTTAAAAGAATAAAAAATGGAAAGAATATATTTGCTTATTTGATTTATGGTGACGAGCTTATTGAAATTGGTAATTGGCGGAAACAATTATATGCGGAGTCATTGGGTAAAAAGGCCAAAGGTGTTTTACCTGTAGTATCTGAAATGCCAAAAGACCAGCACAGTCTTTTACAATTATATCTAGATGGACCCAAAAATATTTTTTTTGAAATTATGGGTATGGAATATTCAAAAATGAATATGATTAATATTACACTTTCAAATCATCTTGATGCCATGAGTAAATCGTTATCAAACATAAATGAGAATACTAATAAACATATTTTTAAAGATAAAGATATGAGTAAGATTGGACATTTTTTTGGAACAGAAATGTTAAGGGTTATCTATCTTGCTGAATTATTAGAAGTTGACCCCTTTACTCAAGATGCAGTTGATATTCAAAAGGGTTATTTAAATTAATTTAAAAAAACTAAATTTAGAATTACCTAATTCTTTTTCACGTAAAAGTATTATTTCTGAGAGTTCGATGCGTTTAGATTTTTTTTCTTCTTCTAAGATGATTATACTGTCTTTTTCTAATAAGTTTTTTTTAATAATATTTTTAATTGCTCTGAGTCCAAGATTTTTTCCATACGGTGGATCTATATAAGCAAGATTGAACTTTGTAGCTTCAGAATACTCTTCAAATGAACAAGCATTTTCAGATATAACAGCTATTTTTTCTAAATACCCCAGCTTGTTTGCGCTTTTATAAATTATATCTATCATTTGTTGATTGTTCTCTACCATGGTTGCGTGTTTAGCACCACGTGACAAAGCTTCAAAGCTAAATGAACCAGTGCCAGCGAAAAGATCAATTACTTTTGCTTCTTCAAGACTAAAGTTAATTTTTACCAATTCTTTTCCATGCGTTAAAAGATTAAAAATGGTTTCCCTATTTTTGTCTGAAAGTGGTCTTACATCTTTACTTTTAAAGCTAAATATTGAATGACCTTTTCTTTCTCCGCTTATAATTCTCATTTTAAGTAATTTTTTTTATTTCCCCTTTTTTCAAACTACCAAGCTTAAATTCCCCATAAGTTATTCTAATTAATCTTGTGACTGTAATATTCAAAGAATCAAAAATATTTCTAATTTCTTTATTTTTACCTTCAGTAAGTGTCATTTTTATCCATGAGTAAGTATTTGTTTTGCTAATGAATGATGCTTTTATAGGTTTATATTTAACTTTTTTATACGAATAACCTCTTAATAAGGTATTAATAAATTTATTATCAATAAAGCCTTGAATTTTTACCTTATAAACCCTTTCAAAATTATTTTTGGGTAATTCCATCTTTCTTTTGAAGCTACCGCTGTTAGTCAATACTAATAGCCCCTCTGAATTGTAATCAAGTCGTCCAATAGAAATTAAATTATGATTTTTTTTAGGTATGTATTCATAAATAGTTTTGCGATTTTTTGGATCTGATTTTGTTACTAAGCATCCTCTTGGTTTGTTGAAAATATATATATCATTTAATTGCTGATCAGATTTTAGGTTAATAGGTTTATCGTCTATTTTTACGATACTGTTGATACTTATTTGAACTCCTTGTTTTGTCACCAATTCGTTATCAACAACAATTCTTTGCTCATCGATGAGTTTATCTATTTCTCTTCTCGAAAAGTTAGTTGACTGCGCTAATAATTTATTAATTCTTACTAATTTTTGTTGTCTCAAAGTAGGCATGAATTAGGATTGCTTATATTAATTAAATATTTATGACACAAAATAAATTCATGGCAATGGCAATTGAGGAGGCAAAAAAAGGCTTAAAAATTGGAGAAATACCAATTGGGTGCGTTATTACTAACAAGGAAGATAAAGTTTTAGCCCGGTCCCATAATTCAGTGGTTAGCAGAAAAGACCCAGTAGGCCATGCTGAACTAAACGCTATAAGAGAGGCGTGTGAAATGATTAACTCTGATAGATTGGTTGATTGTAATATTTACGTGACTTTAGAGCCTTGTATTATGTGTGCCAGCGCTATATCAAAAGCTAAGCTTAAGAGGTTGTATTATGGTGCAGATGATTTAAAATATGGTTCGATAAATGGTAACTTAAATTTTTTTATATCAAAAAATTGTAATCATTTGCCAGAAATTTATGATAATATTTCAAAAACTGACTGTGAAAACTTAATAAATAATTTTTTTAAAGGTAAAAGATAATGAACATATCGCCAAAAGCAAAGGAAACTACGGATAGATTGAATAATTTTATGGATAAGCACGTTTATCCAAACAACGAGACATACCATAGTCAGATCGAAAATTTTGGAGCTGACAGATGGCAAGTGGTGCCAGTGATTGAAGATCTTAAAAAGGAAGCAAAAAAAGAAGACCTCTGGAATTTATTTTTACCTGAAAGTGACTATGGGCATGGCCTTACAAACGCGGAGTATGCACCAATGTGTGAAATCATGGGAAGAGCAATGTGGTCTGCGGAAGTTTTCAATTGTTCTGCTCCTGATACCGGCAATATGGAAGTTTTAGTTCGATATGGAACAGATGAACAAAAAGAAAAGTACTTAAAGCCATTATTAGAAGGTGAGATACGCTCTGCTTTTGCCATGACAGAGCCTGCAGTCGCTTCATCAGACGCAACAAATATTGAAAGTGAAATAAAAAAAGAAGGAAATCAATATGTCCTTAATGGAACAAAATGGTGGACTTCTGGTGCAATGGATCCAAGGTGCCAATTTTTTATCTTCATGGGAAAAACAGACCCAGATAATCCTGACAGACATAAGCAACAATCCATGATACTGGTTGATAAGGACACACCAGGTATTAAAATAAAAAGACATTTGCCTGTTTTTGGTTTTGACGACGCCCCTCATGGACATGCTGAGGTTGAATTTAAAGACGTCAAAGTTCCTCCAGAAAATATGCTTTTAGGCGAAGGCAGAGGATTTGAAATTGCACAGGGTAGGTTGGGACCTGGACGAATTCACCATTGTATGAGAACTATTGGCCTTGCTGAAGTTGCACTTGAAGCAATGTGTAAAAGACTAATGAGCAGAAAGGCTTTTGGCAAAGAAGTGGTAAGGCACTCTGTTTGGCAAGAGAGAATTGCTGATGCTAGAATTAATATTGAGATGACTAGACTACTAACATTAAAGGCCGCAACTATGATGGATGAAGTAGGAAACAAAGTTGCAAAAAATGAAATAGCCATGATTAAAGTAGCTGCACCAAATATGGCATTAAAAATTATTGATGATGCGATTCAAGCGTTTGGAGGAGCTGGAGTAACAACAGACCCACACCTAGCACAAGCTTACGCAGGAATGAGAACTCTGCGATTAGCAGATGGGCCAGACGAAGTGCATAGACTTTCTATTGCAAGAAATGAATTAAAAAAATACTTATAATTTTGATAAAAAAGAAGAAAACCTACCAGAAAGATAATTACGGAAGATACGTTAAGTCACACGAATTTGATCGCTATTGGGATGAGTACCACAATCTGGAAGATATTTCGATGAAAGAGTCAGTAAGACAGAGGAAAGAACGAGAAAAAAATATAAAAAAGTCTAAATAGTTTTATCCAAAAACCCTATTAATTTTCTTACCTCTTCTATGCTATTGTAATGAACCATAGAGACTCTAACTACCCCATCATTTGGCTCAATTCCCAAACCCTGCAAACATCTCCAGGCATAAAATTCACCATTTCTAATGCCAATATTATTTTTTCCAGCCTCCTGGGCTACATGCAATGAGCTTTTATCTTTCACAGTGAATGATACAGTTGGCATACGATCACTTCTAGCATGTGTTTGTTTGCCGATCATTCTTATATTTTTTTTTGTTTTGAGGAATTCAATCAGTTCTTTCATTAATACCTCTTCATGTTTGGATACCAATTCAAAAACTTTTTTACCTTTGCAATGAAGATTTAAATTATTTTCGCCAAAATGATGATTATATAAAGTTTCGTAGTAGTCAGTTATGCCTGACAAACATCCAAGTTCCTCATGATTAGGACCACCTGGATTAAGAGTATATGGAACACTTCCTTCCAAGAATTCATGATTAAGATTTTTTGTTTCAAGTAATAAATCTCTCTTACCATATAATAGCGCTAAATGCGGTCCATAAGTTTTGTATAGGCTAAAACCATAGAAATCTATATCGAGATCTTTTAAATCCGTAATATCATGTGCCATGTAAGCTACACCGTCTCCAACAACTTTGATATTATTCTGATGGGCCAATGTAATGATATCTTTTAGATTATTAATTGATGCAACAACATTAGATGTGTGACAAACACAGATAAATTTTGTTTTTTCTGTTATGAGATTTTTTAATTCATCCAATTCTAGTTCAGCAGAGTCAGGGTTAAACTTCCATTCATTTATTTTGATACCGTATTCTGATAATTTTCTCCATGCACCAATATTTGCTTCATGATCTTGATTTGTGACTATGATTTCATCCCCATTGTTAAGCCACGATCTCACAGCATTAGATAGTAAAAACATATTCATAGTTGTAGATGGTCCAATCATAAATTCATCATTATTGATATTTAGGAGTTCAGCAATTTTGCTTATGCTATTATCCATTTCATTACCTGCTTCAATCGACGGACCAAAGTCGCCATACGGCTGTACTTTTTTAGTCGTCATAAAATCATTTAACTTTTCAATAACCTGTTTTGGCACGTATGTGCCACCAGCATTCTCAAAAAATGCAAAGTTTGAAGTTTTAGGGTTTTGAAAAACAGGGAATTGTTCTCTTACAAAATTTATATCCAGCTCTGTCATATTAATTATTTTGCTGCCTCTTCCACAATACTCCATCCTAACTTTCCTAATATTGGAACAAAGCTCTCATAGTTTTTAGCCTCCGAACTTGAGGCTGTCCCATCTCTAACTCTACCAACAATTCCTTGCGCAATTCCAGCCAGGCGGAAAATGTTATACGCCATATAAAAATCCCAGTTTTCAATTTTACTTCTGCCTGTTTTTTTGTAATACATTTCAGCGTACTCATGTTCAGAGGGAATATTAAGCTCTTCTAAGTTTGATCCCATCATTCCGAGACCCTTCGCTGCAGCAGGCAGTCGCCATGACATCATGTGATAAGTAAAATCTGCTATAGGATTACCGAGCGTAGATAGCTCCCAATCCAGTATAGCCATAACTTTATTATTTTGTTTATCAAATATCATATTATCAAGACGAAAGTCTCCATGTACAATTGTAGTTTCATTATCTTCAGGAATATTTATCGGCAACCATTCTATTAAATTATCCATTTCATTGATTTTTTGTGTTTCAGAGTCTTTATACTGTTTGGTCCAACGATGAATTTGTCTTGCCATGTAATTTTCGTGCTTTCCATAATCACTTAGCCCAATTTTTTGAAAATCAACGTTATGAATTTTTGCAATCGTATCATTCATAGATAGGTAAATTTCACGGCGTTGATTGTTATCTGAGTCTGGCAATAAAAGTTCCCAGTATATGTTTCCATCAACATGATCCATTAAAAAAAATTGTGTTCCAATGATGTTTTCATCTTCACAAAAACAATAAGTTTCAGGAACTGGCACATCAGTCTTCCCAAGTGCAGTAATGACTTTATATTCTCTATCTACCGCATGTGCAGATTTTAGTAATTTACCAGGAGGTTTACGCCTTAACACATAGTTTTTTGTTTTATCCTCAATCAAATAAGTAGGATTGGATTGCCCCCCTTTAAATTGCTTTATACTTACAATATCAAACTCACTTCCAATTACTTTTTTTAAGTAATCATTGAGATTACCACTATTAAAAACTAACTTTTTATCAACCTCCTTAGTACCAGAAAATATTTCATCACGAGTAGTCATTTAATTGCTTTTTTTCCTATATCTCTTCTGTAATAACCATCCGGCCAATCCAGCTGACCGATGTAAGCATAAATCATATTAAGAGCATCTCTTAGATTTTTATTTTTTGCTGTTACGGAAAGAACTCTGCCTCCGTTAGCTAGAAGGTTATTTCCATCATGTTTTGTTCCTGCGTGGAATACTTGAAATAGATCATTACTCTCAAAATTTTCATAGCCAATAATTTTGGTATTTTTTTTATAGTCACCTGGATAACCTTTAGCTGCCACAACCACTGTAGCACTATTATCATCTTCCCATTCCAATTTAGTTTTACTTAAACTGCCTTCCAAGCAATCAAGAATTAATTTAATTAAATCATTTTTCATTCTAAGCATTAATACCTGACACTCTGGATCACCAAATCTAATATTATATTCAACCAATCGGGCATAACCATCTTTAATCATTAATCCAGCATAGAGAATACCTTTATAAGGATGTCCATTTTTTTTAAGGGCCTTTAGAGTGGGTGTAATAATTTCTCTGTCTACTTGTTCTTTTATTTTAGGTGTAAAAATTGGTGCAGGTGAATATGCCCCCATTCCTCCAGTGTTAGGCCCTGTATCATTTTCACCAATTCTTTTATGATCTTGGGCACTTTCTAATGAAACAAAATCTTCACCATCACAACAAACAAAATAACTCGCTTCTTCACCATCCATAAATTCTTCAATAACTACATCCATATTTGCCCCAAACTTCTCATCAAAAATGTCATTTATTGCTTGTTCTGCCATTTTCTTTGTGTCCGCAACAGTAACGCCTTTCCCGGCCGCTAGACCATCAGCTTTAATTACAATAGGTAAAGACTGTGCATTTAAATAGTTTATTGCTTCTTCTTTATTATCAAATCGAGCATAATCAGCTGTTGGTATGCTATTTTGTTTACAAAGATCTTTCATAAAGCCTTTGGATCCTTCTAACTGCGATGCATACTTATCAGGTCCAAAGATTTTTATTTCTTTCTCTTTTAAAAAATCAACAATCCCTGCAACCAATGGCACTTCAGGGCCGACAATGACTAATTCTATCATTTTACTTTTACAGAAGTCGTATATTTTCTCAAAATCTGTTTGATCAATTTGTTCACATTCAGCAAGTTGACTTATTCCGTAGTTTCCAGGTATTGCATAAATAGATGAAACCAGAGAGCTCTTAGATATCAAGTAACATAACGCATGCTCACGAGCCCCACTGCCAATCACTAAAATTTTCATAAAGTATATTTTTGATTTTCTTGTTATATTAGCACATTAATATTTAAATTAAATGGTAAGAGAGAACATCAAAGAATATACAGTAACTGAAATTTCAACCTCAATTAAAGAGACCCTTGAGGATAACTTTGGTTATGTGAAAGTTCGTGGAGAAGTATCTGGTTTAAGTAAGCCAGCATCAGGCCATGTATATCTTAACCTTAAAGACGAAAATGCAATTATAAAAGCGATTGCATGGAGAAGCACTGTTGCAAAACTAAGCTTTATGCCAGATGAAGGCCTTGAAGTAATTTGCTCTGGGAGACTTACAACTGGGTATTCTGATAGATACCCTGGAAGATCGGATTATTCAATTATTATAGACTCAATTGTACCAGCAGGAGAGGGTGCGCTAATGGCATTGCTTGAACAAAGAAAGAAAAAGTTAATGTCAGAAGGTATTTTTGATCAAGACCACAAAAAGCCTCTTCCATTATATCCTGAAACAATTGGTATTATTACTTCACCTACAGGAGCAGTTATAAAAGATATTATTCATAGACTTGAAGATAGATTTCCGTGCGATGTTATTCTTTGGCCAGCTCCTGTACAAGGAGATGATGCTGCCCATTTAATAGCAGATGCTTTAAATGGATTTAATAATTCTCTAAAAGGCAGCGAATTTAAAGTTCCAGACTTAATTATTGTAGCCCGAGGTGGAGGGAGCATAGAAGATCTCTGGGCATTTAATGAGGAAATTGTTGTAAGAGCTGTATTCGCCAGTGAAATACCTGTTTTGTCAGCTGTTGGACATGAAACAGATACGACACTTATTGATTTTGTGTCTGATCTCAGAGCGCCAACTCCAACAGCAGCAGCTGAGTTGTGTACACCGAGTAAAGATGAGCTTTTCATCAATTTAAAAGACCTTCAAAAAGACCTTCGAGATTCAATAAATAGTAATTTAGAAAATAAATTAAGTTCATTTAAGAATCTAAGTGATAAGTTGCCAGTCTCTTTAAAATTATTTATTAAAAGCCTGTTATCAGAATTTAAAGAAATTACTCAGTCGCTTAATTATCGTATTTTAGAGGAACAAGTAAATAATTTTCAACAAAAATTGATTTCAAAATTTGATAAATTAAATAGTTCTACAAACTTATTTGTAGAAAATATGCGCAATCAAATTAATTATAATGAAAAGTTATTAGAAAGTATGAGCTATAAGTCAGTCTTAAATCGAGGTTACTCTGTTACAAAAAACTTAAAAAATAGAGTTATAAAATCAAAAGAAGATATAGAAAACGATACAAACATAATTATTGAAACAAGCTTTGCAAAAATTTCTGCTGAAGTGAAGGAAATTAAAGATGAATAATTTTGGTACAAAAGCTGAAATTGTTCTTAATCATGGTCATTTTCAGGTTAAGACACCTGGTGATTTTGTAGAATGTTCAATAACCGGAGAAAAGATTACTCTTGAAAATCTTAAATATTGGAACGTAGAGCTTCAAGAAGTCTATGCATCGCCTGAAGTGGCACTTAACAGATATAAAGAGCTTAATGGTCTTAATAAATAGAGTTTTTCTTCTTTTATTTTATCTAAACGTATGCGCGTTTTCATCTGAACTTTCTAAAAGTTTTCCACAAGGAAGTCTTGTTATAGGTCAAAACAATGAAGCAAATGAAATCTTTGTTGATGGAGAGCCGATTAAAATCAGTCATGATGGATATTATGTTTTCCCAATATCTCGAGAGCAGATAGAGCCAATAAATGTTACATACAGCAACAGTGATGGGATCTTCTTAATCCACCAAATATCTATCGAAAAACAAGATTATGATATTCAAAGAATTGATGGTCTACCTGAACAGATGGTTACACCTCTTGATGATGATATCATAAAGCAAATTATTGCTGAAAATGAAGTAATAAAAGAAGCAAAGAAATTAGATATGGATTTGACTTATTTTAAGGATGAATTTATTCAGCCGACCTCAGGAGTTATCAGTGGAGTTTTTGGAAGCCAAAGAATACTTAATGGTAAAGCAAAAAGCCCTCATAGAGGTATTGATATCGCTGCCGATGAAGGAACGCCCGTAATGTCTTGTAATGAAGGCATAGTTATTCATGCAGAGAGTGATTTATATTATACTGGAGGCACAATAATCATTGATCATGGTCATGGAGTAAAATCTATTTATGCCCACTTGTCTTCCGTTAATGTTGCAGTGAACCAAAAAGTTAGCAAAAAAGATATAATAGGTAAAGTAGGATCAACTGGAAGGTCAACTGGACCACATCTACATTGGGGTGTAATGGTTTTTAATACTTATGTTGATCCACTTTTATTATTAGAAAATTAAATAAAAATCAGTCCAGTTTCCACCTATTATGAAACCAGAAATATTGTTCTGGGTATTTTCTGATCATGCTTTCATAATAAGTAATAATTATCTTTGATATTTTCTCTATGTTATCTGAAGTATTTTCATAATCGCTGGTATGTATTGATTGATGAATTTCAAATTCATATTTTCCATCATTCCTCCTTAGAGGCCATCCTAAAAATATTTTACATTTAGATTTTAGGGCAAGTTGAGCAGGTAGAGATGAAAACTTCATTTTTTTTCCAAAGAAATTAAGATTAATACCTGACGATAACTGAAGATCAGCTAACAGAGCAATTGACTCGCCATTTTTAAAATTATTAAGTAATTGTTTTGTGCCTGATCTATTTTTACTCAAACATCTAAGACTATATTTTTCTCTGAGCTGCTTTATAGCAAAATTAATTAGGGGATTGTTAGGCTCTCTAACAATTGCAGATGTTCGATGCATCGTTTTTCTTATGGACATTCCTGGTATTTCCCAATTTGAATTATGAGCTGATATGATTATTGATCTCTCGCTATCTGAGAAGGCTTCTCTGTAAAGATCATTTTCAATAATATTAATTTTATCTTTTAAAATTTTTTTAAGATGTGAATATTCAGCTATCGTATATCCCAAATTTTCCCATACTTTTTTTGTTTTTATATTAATCCATTTTTCATCTTTCTCCTTAAATGCAATTCTTAAATTTTTTTTAACTAATTTGTTAATTGAAAATAGGGGGCCAAAGCTTGTCGTTATACTTACACCAAGTTTTCTCGCAACAGAAAGAGGTAGTAATTTGAATATTAAATAAAACAAAAGAAATAGAATGAATTCAAAAGGATATCGAATATATCTTTTTAGAAAAATCTTCATAAGTGTTAATTAATAAGTTTATGCATAAATTCGTCCATATTAGGTAATTTTATCTCTACTTTTAAACAATCAATTCCCTCCCTTTTTTCTTTTGGAATTCTAACTAAATCTTTTTCAGTCGTGATAAGTGAAAGATTATTATCTGATGCCGATTTTTTTAGATGGTTAAGATCATCTTCTGAAAAAAAATGATGATCTGGAAATTCAATTGTTTTATGTACAGAGCAATTATTATTGATAAGAGTATCAAAAAAACTTTGATTGTTTCCAATACCACTAAAAGCTAAATATTTTTTATTTTTGTCGATATATAACGGCTCTATTGAAGCAGTAAGGGTATCAATTTTTATATTTTTATACATACTTTTTATTTTTGTTTTATCATCACCAACAATAATTAGAAATTGGGCTCTTTTTAATGCAGGCTTTATTAATTCTCTTAATGGTCCAGCTGGCAGGCACAATCTGTTTCCAAAACCACGTTCTCCATTTACCATCAAAATGTTTTTATCTTTAAAAAGAGACTTATCTTGAAAACCATCATCAAGTAAAATAAAATCTGGGTTGATGTCATTTAAAATTTTTTTCACAGCTAACCGTCGGTTTGTTGAAATATAAGTGGGCACATGATTTGAATAAATAATTGCCTCATCACCCACCAGGACAGCTGAGTCATTTGGTGATACTTTTTTAAAGGTAGTTCTTTTACCGCCATATCCTTTTAACAATACGCAAATATTTTTTTCATTAATTTTTAAATGATTAATGATTTTTAAAAGAGCTGAGGTCTTTCCAGTGCCACCTATGTTAATATTGCCAATACATATGATTGGAATATCAATTTTGTGTTCTGTTTTGAATATTCTGATTAAATAAAAAATTAATAAATATAGTAAAGATATTGGAATAAGTACGTACGAAACCAATCTATAAAAAATTTGATTGGAATACCATATATTCAATATTATTTTTTCCATGCGCAATTATAAATATTGGTAAATAACTTCCAGCACTTTTCTTACTGTATCATCACCCTCTTTTTTAAGTCTATTTAGGTAAAAAAATATACCATGGCAAAAATATTGAAAATTTCATTGATGTTTACGATGTTCTCAATCAATTAAAATTTACTCAACAGGTAGAAAATGAACGACAGCTA
>CACEZK010000001.1 GCA_902564025.1 uncultured Pelagibacteraceae bacterium | reverse complement strand
TTTGGAGGTTCAATGGGCGAAACAGGTTCAGTCTCCCATGCATTTAATCATTATGGTTTTGTACGTTACAACAAAGACGTGACAAGTGAAGAAGATTTTTTCAACTTTTCAATTGAGGGTGAGCTGAAGATTGTTTTATCGAAGAAGATACTTATGAAGCAGTATCCACGCCGGAAACTCTATCAAATTTATATAATTATTTAGATAAAAAATTTGGTGAACCTGTATCATCAGGTTTCCAATGGAAACCTGTTACGTATGTAGCAATTGAGGGGGATAAACTTAAATCCCTTATTAACTTGCTCAATGAACTTGATAATGACGAGGATGTTCAACAAGTCTTTTCAAATTTTGAGGCATCAGACGAAGAATTAGCAAAGTTTGCTTAATTTATTCACTTTCAAAAAAAATTATATGAATTAATCTTAAATTATTAAGTAATTCTGATTCGCTTTATGCCAGGTAGTTCTCCAAAAAGAAAAGGTGATGGATACGAGAGAGAGCTTGCGAAGTACTTTAATGAAAAGATTTTTAATGGAGAAGATAAAGTTCAACGTATGCCTTTGTCAGGTGGTGGTGCTATCAAATCTTCTGGAGGTAGTGATTTAAAAAATACTCCTCATATATACGTCGAAGCTAAAAGAACTGAAAAGTTCAAAATTCATGAGTCAATGAGACAAGTATGCGAAAATATTGAAACATCTAAATCAGATTCAATGCCGGTTGTTATAACGAGAAGAAATCGAGAGGCAACAGGGGACTCACTTTGTGTTTTGAAACTTGACGACTTTATAGAACTTTATCGAATATTAATTAATAGTAAAAAAGGACTTTAGGATTTGCCCTAATTAAGACAATATTTAATAATAATTGAAAATTATGGAAAACGAAGATTTAGTAAGTGTTAGCCAAGTAAACGATGAGTTTACATTAATTTCACTTTTTTTTAGAGCGGATATTGTCGTAAAGCTGGTAATTCTAATTCTGTTTGCTTCTTCTATTTTCTCATGGACTATAATAATTCATAAAATTCGTTTATTTCGTTCTTTAAAAGAAATCAGTAAGCAGTTTGAGGAAGAATTTTGGTCGGGAAGATCAATAAAAGAAATCACGAGTAGCACGAGAGAATTACCAGAAAGTCCAATTAAGTATGTTTTCAATGAAGCTGTTGATGAGATTGAAAAGTCTAATCAGGAAACTACAAAAAAAATAGATAGTTTAGTTGATAGATTAAATCGAGTTATGGAGGCAGCAATAGATTTTCAAAATGAGAAGCTATCCGAATACTTTAGTTATTTGGCAACAATAGGAGCTACGACTCCATTTATTGGATTATTTGGAACGGTCTGGGGTATAATGAATTCTTTTCAATCTATTGCTATTTCAAGAAATACCTCCCTTGCAGTAGTTGCTCCTGGAATAGCTGAAGCATTATTCGCAACAGCTCTAGGTTTATTAGCAGCAATACCAGCTGTTATAGCCTACAATATATTTACTAGTCAGGTGAATGATGAAAATGCAAGAATGTATCGATTTAAAGAACATTTTAATGTCATTTTCTCAAGAGGCTTGAGTACGAAATAGAAATTTTTAAATTGTGACACGTAACACTCGATCAAAACCATTCAGTGAAATTAACGTAACACCATTTGTTGATGTAATGTTGGTTTTATTAATCATTTTTATGGTAACCGCTCCTTTGTTAACAGTAGGAGTTCAGGTTGATTTACCTGAAACAAATGCTGATACTTTACAATCTGACAATGAACCACTTGAGGTAACAATTGATGCGAGCGGTAATATATTTATTCAAGAGACCGAGATAGGAATTTCCGAACTAGTTCCAAAAATGAAAGCAATAACAGAAAATAGGCTTGATACAAAAATTTATGTTAGAGGAGATGAAGCAATTGATTATGGACAGATAATGATGGTTTTAGGTGAGCTATCTGGTTCTGGTTTTACTAAAGTTGCTTTGATTACTAAGCCATTAAGTAAATAATTAAAGCTATTTATATATGAGAGTTTCTGTTTTAGGGTCAATATTTCTACACGTTTTTATACTTTTATTCACGGTCTTATCTTTGCCATTATTTAATAATAATGATTTGGAAATGCCGCCGGTCATACAAGTTGAATTAATAGAAATTGCAGAAAAAACAAATGTCCCACAAATTAGTAAAAAAATCGAAGAACAGAAAGAACCAATTGAAAAAAAGAAGGAAGAAACAAAATTAAACCAGCCAATTAGTAAACCTAAAGATGAGAAATCCAACGAAAAAGTAAAAGATCCGAGCGATGAAGAAAAAATTGAAAAGACAAAATTAGAAGAAAAAATGATACAAAACATGCCTGTACGAAAACCTGAAGTAAAGAAAAAAGACAAATTTGATCCTCTTAAATTAGCTGAGTTAATCGATAAACAAAAAGATACAAAAATGGATAATCCAGAAGAAATTATAGAAAAAGATTATGAAGCGTTAGACTCAACACCCAGTCTCGACAAACGACTAACTTTATCAGAGGAGGATGCTATTAGAGCTCAATTCATGCAATGCTGGAGCATTCCTCTTGGAATTCCATATGATGATACAATGATTGTTAAAATTAAGATTAATTTAAATACAGATGGTTCCTTACTTAAACCCCCAGAGGTTGTTCAGCACGAAAGGATGAATAAGCCTAGCGAAAAATATTTTAGAACTCTTGCTGAAAGTGCCCTTAGAGCTGTAAGACGTTGTGATCCTATAAAAGTTCCAGATGTTGAAAGATATGATAATTGGAAAAATTTACAATTGAATTTTGATCCTAGAGAGATACTAAGAGGATAATTTATTATGAAAAAAATACTTTTATATATCGTAATAGCTCTTCATTTTTCATCTATTTCATTTGCTATCATTGAAATTGATATTACTGAGGGTAATAGAGAACCTCTGCCAATTGCCATTACTGAATTTTTTCATGACACCGATAGTATTTTGGAGGATCAAAATATACCATCAAACATCCGTAAGGTTATAGCTGATGATTTAGAGAGAAGTGGATTATTTTTATCTGTAGATGAAAATGCATTTATTCAAAAAAATAGAGCTATGCATTTAAATCCACGTTTTGCTGATTGGAGATTGATAAAGGCTCAGGGCCTACTAACAGGAGAACTATCAATTGAAAATGAAAGGCTTCGAGTAGAGTTCAGACTTTGGGATACACTAGCAGAAAAGGAAATCGAGGGACTTGTCTTAATTACGACAATTGAAAATTGGAGGAGAATTAGTCACATGATTGCAGATAAGATTTATGAGCGCCTAACTGGTGAGCAGGGCTACTTCGATACCAGAATAGTTTATGTCGCTGAAGAAGGACCAAAAAATAAACGCATTAAGAAACTTGCGATAATGGACCAGGACGGAGCAAATCATAAATTTTTGACTACAGGTAAAGAACTTGTTTTGACACCAAGATTTAATCCAGTAAGACAAGAGATTACTTATTTGTCTTATTTTAAAAATCTTCCGCGAGTATATCTATTAAACATCCAAACAGGTATTCAAGAAGTGGTAGGAGACTTTCCTGGTATGACATTCGCACCACGTTTTTCTCCAGATGGAAATAAGATCATCATGAGTTTAGCTAGAGAAGGTAATTCTGACATATATGTAATGGATTTAGTTTCCAGAGTAGTTGAAAGGCTAACAGACAGCCCCGCAATTGATACATCACCAAGCTATTCTCCAGATGGAAAAAGAATTACATTCAACTCTGATAGAGGAGGATCGCAACAAATTTATGTAATGGATAGTAATGGCAGAAACCAAAAAAGAATTTCTAAAGGAACAGGCAATTATGCTACACCTGTATGGTCACCAAGAGGTGATCTTATTGCTTTTACAAAAAATTTTCAGGGACAATATTTTATTGGAGTTATGAGAACAGATGGAACTGGGGAGAGACTTTTAACTGAAAATTGGTATCAAGAGGCTCCTTCTTGGTCTTCTAATGGAAGAGTTTTGATATTTTATAGAGAAACTAAGTCTAATGATGCAGGTCAGGGCCATTCCTCGGCAATCTGGTCAATTGATCTTACAGGATTTAATGAGAGAAAGCTTGAAACTCCAGTTGATGCGTCAGACCCATCATGGTCGAAATTGATACAATAGGCAATTTTTCGACTAAAATAGGACCATTTTAATCAATTCGCAGCTATTTTATTATAGACTTGCGTAACTTAAATTAATAAAGTACTAGGACTTGGGCGATCAAATATTACGGGAGTTTATAATGTTATTAACATTTAAAAATTTAAATAGGTTTTTAGTTTTATCTTTTGCAGCAATCATTCTAGCTGCATGTACTACAACACCGCAAGATACTGCATCTACATCATCATCAAGTTCAGCTTCTAAAGTCGAAGTCGTAGATGGAGTTTATGTTGGTACTGATACAGTAGAAATGCTTGCTGTTGATGTGCCGGACAGAGTGTTCTTTGCATATGATAGTTATTCACTAACAAGCGCAGCTCAGGCAACTTTAGCTAAACAAGCAAAATGGTTAAAGGCAAATGGATCAGTAACTATTGCTATTGAAGGTCATGCTGACGAAAGGGGTACAAGAGAGTATAACTTAGCCCTAGGTGATAGAAGAGCAAATGCAGCAAAAGATTATTTAATGACGCAGGGCATAAGTGCTAGTCGAATTACTACTATTAGTTTTGGCAAGGAAAGACCAGTTAACAGTGCATCTAATAATAAAGCATGGGCTCAAAATAGACGTTCTGTAACAGTAAGAACCAACTAATTTATTAGACGCCTTTTTTTAGACAAAAAGATAAGCTTAATCTTTTAATTAAGGTTATGTTTGATTAATTTAATGCTCAAAAGAATTCAATTTATTTTCTTTTCTATCCTTATCTCTTTAGTACAGATTGTTCATGTTCAATCTGAAGAACTAGATGTAGACCAGTTGTTGCAAAAATTAGACTCAATTGAAAGCAGAATAAAGGTTCTTGAAAAGGCAACATTTAGCAAAACGACCTCTGGCGTTGGCAATAATGTTAGTCTTGATGATTACCAATCAATTATTACAAAACAATCTATTCAGATAGCTGAATTACAAAATGAAGTTCAAACACTGACAGCAAAAATCGAAGAAATGATATTTACAATGCAATCTACAGTAAATAATTTTAATACATTTAGAGAAGATACTGAATTTAGGTTTATCGATATAAATTCTAAAACTGAAAGTATAGAAAAAAACCAATTATCTATGGCATTACCCAATAATGAAACACAAACTAATAACTTAGTAGGTAACACGAGTGGGGAAGTAAATTTAGAACCTCAGTCACTTGGAACAATAAATGTGTCTGCAGAAGAGGAGTTGTCTACTTCTCCATTTGAAATCAAAAAAGTTGATGAAGAAGAGGAGCAAGAAATTATAGATACCATTTCTCAGGATAATATTGTCGCTTTTGAAGAACAAGAAATTGTACTAGCGGTGTTGCCTGAAGGAGATGAAAAAGGTCAATATGAATACGCAATGGGTCTTCTCAAGCAAGGTGACTATGAACTTGCTGAAAAAGCATTTCAAGAATTTATGACTGTCGGAAATGATTCCAGTCTTTTAAGCAACGCAAACTTCTGGTTAGCAGAAACTTATTATGTTAGAGAAAATTATAAAGACGCCGCTAAAAATTATTTAAGCCTATACCAAGTTTATCCAGACTCAAAGAAAGCCGCAGATGCACTTTTAAAACTCGGAATATCTTTAGTAAATATGGACCAAAAAGAACAAGGGTGTGTAACTTTTATACAATTACAGGATACCTATCCAAACGCGAATACTGCTGTATTAGACAGGGGTAAATTAGAAATCGAAAAAAATGGCTGTGAAATTAGTTAAGCCAATTAATCATAAAAAAGTCGTAAAAATAACTAATCAAGATTTCGAAGCAAAGATGAGAGAACTTCGAGTTAATTCAGATATTGCTGTAGCAGTTTCTGGTGGTCCAGATAGTTTAGCGCTCATGCATTTGTCTAATAGATATGCATTAAATAATAATATTAATTTAACTGCATTAAGTATTGATCATGGAATTAGAGCAGAGTCATCAAAAGAAATTGTATGGTTAAAAAAAGTCGCAAAAAAGAATAAAATTAACTTCTACTCAACTAAATTAAAAAAAAAGATCAACAGCTCTAATACCCTTTCCAAGGCAAGGACACTTCGATATGAGGCCTTATCAAAATATTGTAATAAGAAAAAAATTAAATTCTTATTAACAGCTCATCATCTTGATGACGAAATAGAAAATTTTTTAATGAGATTAATAAGGGGCAGTGGTGTAAAAGGACTTTCATCATTAAAAGTAAAATCTAGATATAAGAATACAAAGTTAATTTTAGTTAGGCCATTACTCGAGTACTCAAAAAAATCTCTTGTTGCATATTTATCTGAGCAAAAGCAAGTTTATATAAACGACAGAACGAATTATAATAATAAGTATGATAGGTCTCGTATTCGAAAGTTATCTCAACAATTAATACATGAAGGTCTCAGTAAAGTTAGGTTTAAAAACGTCTTAAAGAATTTAAAAAGCGCAGATACCGCAATTAATACTGCAGTTAGTAATTACTTAGAAGAACAAGTAAAACTCAATCAAAAGAAAATTATTAGTTTTAAGTCTCAGGAATTTATAAACTTACCCGAAGAAATTCAACATAGAGTACTTGTAAAACTGTGCAGATTTGCTGGAAAAAGTAATAAAGTACCTAGATCGCGATCAGTACAAGAATTGATAAATTCAATTGTGAAAGAAAAAAGCTTTAAGCGTACATTAAATAGTTGCACATTTGTTGGGCAGAAGGGAGTGGTAAATATTCATTCTGAGAACAACATATCTAAACCTAATAAGACTAAAAATTTGGCCATTTCTAAAAATTGGACAAAATTTATCGAGCATTACTAGACTAAGCTATTGAATATAATGTTAAATTTTATTGATATATTTTCTTGTATGCTGAAAAATAGTAATTATCTAATAATATCAATATCTTTATTATGATGAATTTGCGAAATATAGTTCTTTGGCTCTTTATTGCTTTAATCGTTTTTGGACTGTTTAATTTATTTAGTAACACTAGTGGTGACAGAAATACTGTTGATTTAACGTACTCACAATTTTTAGATGAAGTTGAAGCAGGCTCAATTAAAGATGTAATTATTCGAGGTAATAATATCAACGGAGCTTTTGAAGATGGTAGATCTTTTAAAACTTATGCCGCTAATGACCCAACACTCGTTGATAGACTTAATGATAGAGGTGTAAACATATCAGCTGCACCACTAGACGACGGTTATCCATCACTTCTTGGGGTTTTAATTTCCTGGTTCCCAATGCTCTTACTTATTGGTGTATGGATTTTTTTCATGCGTCAGATGCAAGGTGGAAGAGGAGGAGCAATGGGGTTTGGAAGATCTAAGGCCAAATTACTAACTGAAAATAAAAATAAAGTTACTTTTAATGATGTAGCTGGAATAGATGAAGCAAAAGAAGAGCTTGTTGAAATTGTTGAGTTTTTAAAGGATCCAAGAAAATTTCAAAAACTTGGTGGTAGGATTCCAAAAGGTGCCTTACTAATTGGCCCTCCAGGAACAGGAAAGACATTGCTTGCTAGAGCTGTAGCAGGGGAGGCCGGTGTACCTTTTTTTACAATCTCGGGTTCTGATTTTGTTGAAATGTTTGTTGGTGTTGGAGCGTCTCGAGTTAGGGATATGTTCGAGCAAGGAAGAAGAAATGCACCATGCATAATTTTCATTGATGAAATTGATGCTGTTGGAAGAAGCCGTGGAGCAGGCCTTGGTGGTGGTAATGATGAGAGAGAACAGACACTTAATCAGATTTTAGTTGAGATGGACGGATTTGATACTCAGGAAGGTATTATTTTGGTTGCCGCGACTAACAGACCAGATGTACTTGATCCCGCCCTATTAAGACCAGGTCGTTTTGACAGACAGGTTGTTGTTCCTAATCCAGATATCTTAGGCAGAGAAGCAATTCTGAAAGTTCATATTAAAAAAATCTCTGTCGCGCCTGATGTAGATATTAGAACAATAGCAAGGGGTACACCTGGTTTTTCTGGTGCTGATCTAGCTAACATTGTAAATGAAGCAGCATTGTTGGCAGCAAGAAAAAATAAGAAAATTGTTACTATGGTAGATTTTGAGGAAGCAAAAGACAAAGTAATGATGGGGTCAGAAAGAAGATCTCTTGTTATGAGCCAAGAAGAAAAAGAACTTACCGCTTACCACGAAGGAGGCCACGCTGTTGTTGCATTAAATCAATCCGCTTCAGACCCAATACATAAAGCAACAATAATACCAAGAGGCAGAGCCCTTGGAATGGTAATGAGGTTGCCCGAAAGAGACCAATTATCTTTACCTAGGGAAAAAATGTTAGCAGATATCACAGTTGCTATGGGCGGTAGAGTTGCTGAAGAAATAATCTTTGGTGACAAAAAAGTTACTTCTGGTGCTTCATCAGATATCGAAATGGCAACCAAGATGGCTAGAAATATGGTGACTAAATTTGGAATGAGCGAAAAATTAGGACCATTACAATATGGTGAAAATGAGGAAGAAGTATTTTTAGGAAGATCAGTACAAAGACATCAAAATGTGTCTGAAGAAACAGCTAAACTTATAGATTCAGAGATAAGGCAAATTGTTGATAGTTGTTATGATTTAGCAAAGAAAATTTTAAATGAAAAAATAGACGATTTGCATGCTCTTGCAAAAGGTTTAATTGAATATGAAACTTTAAATGGAGATGAAATAACTACATTATTAAAAGAGGGTAAGATTGACAGATCCAATCCTGAAGAAGAGATTAATAATGCTGGACCATCTGTTCCTAAAAGTGGAAAATCAGCTCCCATTGGTCCTAGTTTCAAGCCTAAACCTCAAACAAGTTAACTAATTACAGTGTCTCTTGTGCGTAATTCGAATAGATATTACGTACGACCAATATTTAGTAAAATAAAAACAAAAGACTCACTGTTTCTTGGGTCCTCCAAATTATTCTTCGATGAAATTGAATTGATCACAAGGGGCAAAACCAAGACTCGATCAAAGTTTCTAAAAATTAATGATATAAAATATTTGGAACCTGATATTCAGAGAGACATAAATAAAAAAATTTCAAACATTACAAAGAAAAGAAAAAAAATAGGAAAGTTTAACTTTGAGCGATCACTTGTGATGGGTATTCTTAATGTAACGCCTGATAGCTTTTTTGACGGCGGAAAATATTTATTACGCGATAATGCAATTGAGCATTTTAAAAAACTAATTAAAGAAGGCGCAGATATTATTGATATTGGCGGAGAATCAACAAGACCTGGATCAAAAGAAATTAGAATCAATGAAGAAATTAGCCGAATTATTCCAATAATTTCTCGAATCAGAAAAAAATATAAAAAAGAATTTATCTCTGTAGATACAAGAAAATCTCAAGTTATGAAAGAAGCATGTAAGTTTGATATAAATCTAATAAATGATGTTTCAGGACTTAGATTTGATAAAAATTCAAAAAAATTTTTAAATTCGAATAAAATTCCTTTTGTCTTAATGCATTCAATTTCAACTCCTGAAAAGATGCAAAAAACTATAAAGTACAAAGATGTACTTCTTGATATTTATGATTTCTTTGAAAAGCAAATCAGTCTATGCGAGAAAAATGGCATATCTAAAAGCCGAATTATAATAGACCCTGGAATTGGTTTTGGTAAAACTTTGCAACAAAATTTGAAACTAATTTCAAACATCGCGTTGTTTCATTCTTTGGGCCTTCCTGTGCTATTGGGAAGCTCACGAAAAAGTTTTATTGGCAAGATTGAAAAAAATGAATTATACGAAGATCGATTAGGTGGTTCAATAGCAACAGTTTTGCATGGATTGGCTGAAGGAGTTCAAATATTTAGGGTGCACGATGTTTATGCAACAAAACAATCAATTAAGGTTTATTCTAAAATAAAATGAAAAAGTTTTTTGGAACAGATGGAGTAAGAGCAAGTTCAAACAGCCAAAAACTTAATGGCCTGACACTTATGAAGCTCGGAATGGCACTAGGTAAATACTTTACTATTGGAGATCATCGTCACAAGGTCGTTATTGGTAAAGATACAAGACTATCAGGATATATGATTGAACAGGCATTAACTTCCGGATTATTATCTATGGGAATGGATGTCTTTCTTTTTGGGCCCATACCTACACCTGCAGTTGCAATGTTAACAAAATCTATGCGAGCAGACTTAGGGATAATGATAACTGCTTCACACAACCAATATCAAGATAATGGTATTAAAATATTTGATAAAAATGGAAATAAATTATCAGACGAAACTGAAATTGAAATAGAGTCTCTTATGGAGTCTGAATTGGAAAATTCATTAGCGGGTCCAGAAAAAATAGGCAGAGCAAAAAGACTCGAAGATGCAAATGGTAGATATATAGAATTTCTAAAAGGTACTTTTCCTAAATCACAAAGGCTTGATGGTCTTAAAATTGTAATAGATTGTGCAAATGGAGCTTCTTATATTTCTGCACCTTTAATTTTATGGGAGCTTGGTGCAGAAGTTATCCAAATAGCTGCTCAACCAAATGGAACTAATATCAATTTCGAATGTGGCTCTACTAATACCGATAAACTTGCTAAAAAAGTATTAGAGGAGAAGGCTGATATTGGCATTGCCTTAGATGGCGATGGTGATCGATTGGCTGTTATTGATGAAAAAGGACATTTAGTCAATGGCGACCAGATACTAGCATTAATAGCTATTGAAATGTCAAAAGATAAAAAATTAAAAAATAATAGTGTAGTTGGTACTTCAATGGCAAATATGGGCTTAGAAACTCTATTAAAGGAACATAACATTGGGTTAATCAGGGCAAAAGTTGGCGATCGATATGTAAAGGAAAAAATGATTTCAGAAGATTTAAATTTAGGTGGTGAACAATCTGGACACATAATTTTACGTGATTTTACATCATCAGGAGATGGAATAGTAGTTGCTCTTCAAGTCCTATCTATCTTAAGTAGAAAAAAAGCAAAAGCCAGTGACTGCCTTCATTTATTCAGTCCTCTACCGCAAAACCTGATTAATTTCTCGGTAAAAGAAAGAAATATTTTAGATCACGAGGATACGAAGATATTTATTAAATCTTGTGAAGAAAAAGTTTCGAAAGACGGAAGAATCGTAGTTAGAATGTCTGGTACTGAACCTCTTTTAAGAGTTATGATTGAGAGTGGAAATCAGCATACAATTGATGAATTAACTGAAAGCGTAACAAGATATTTTTCATAAAATATAAAGGCATTAAATGACAGGCGTTGTAATTGTTGGATCCCAATGGGGAGACGAGGGGAAGGGAAAGATTGTCGATTGGTTATCAAGTCAGGCCGATATTGTAATTAGATTTCAAGGAGGTCATAATGCCGGTCATACTCTCGTAATAAATAATGAAACATTCAAATTAAATATTCTGCCCTCTGGAATTTTAAGAAAAGGCAAAATTTCGATAATTGGAAATGGGGTGGTTTTGGATCTAGCTGCCTTTCAAAAAGAAGTAGCTGGGTTAAAAGAAAGAGGAGTAGATATAACTCCTTCAAATTTATACATATCGGACAGAGCGACGATAATTTTACCCCTTCATCAATCACTCGATGAATTAAGAGAAAATAACAACTTAATAAAAATTGGTACAACAAAACGAGGAATAGGACCTGCTTACGAAGATAAAGTTGGAAGAAGAGCAATAAGATTATGTGATTTATTTGATAAGGAAAAATTAAAAAAGAAAATTGAAATTTTACTCAATCATCATAATGCGATAATGAGAGGTTTTGGATTGGATGAATACAATTTAGAAGAAGTAGTCAGTGAAATATATGAATTAGGGGAATATGCCAAACCTTTTGCAAAAACAATAAATGACATAACTAACGTAATAAACAGCGGCAAAGAAAAAATTTTATTTGAGGGAGCTCAAGGATTTCTTTTAGATATTGACCATGGAACCTATCCTTTTGTAACATCATCAAATGTTCACGCTAGTTATGCATCTATTGGCAGTGGATTGAATCCAAAAGTTATTAATCATATCCTTGCAATAACAAAAGCATATACGACGAGAGTTGGGAATGGTCCTTTTCCCACAGAGCAAGACAATGAAATAGGCAATAAACTTGGAGAAATTGGCCATGAATTTGGAACAGTGACAAATAGAAAGAGAAGATGTGGTTGGTTTGACTCAGTTTTAGTTCGTCAAGCTTTAATTCAATCGGGAGCAACAGGTATTGCTCTTACTAAAATCGATGTATTAGATCACTTTGATGAAATTAAAATGTGTGTAGGATATAATTTAAATGGAAAAGAAATAGATTACTACCCAAGCTCTGAACAAGATCAAGAGACTATAGAGCCAATCTATGAGACCTTTCAAGGATGGATGAGTACAACAACTGGCATAAACAGCTTCGATGAATTGCCAGAAAACGCAAAAAAGTATGTCAATCGTATTAGTGAGCTCACAAAAACTAAGATAGATTTAATTTCTACTAGCCCTAGACGTGAGGACACAATACTAATAAACAAATTATTTAATTAAGCCTGAATTAATTTAGTATCTCTTGCGAGACTTAACATTTCTGTTTGAAGCTTCTGAAATGCTCTTTCTTCTATTTGTCGAATTCGTTCTCTACTGATGTTGTACTCATTGCTAAGTTCTTCTAGAGTTTTAGGAGTTTCAGATAATTTCCTATCTTGTATAATATGTTTTTCCCTATCATTTAATACATTAATTGCTTTATTGAGAAGAGCTTTTCTTTTTGAAACTTCTTCTTTCTCAGCTATTTTGACTTCGTGATCCGCGTCTTCGTCAACTAGCCATTCTTGCCATTCTTCTTCACCGTCTGCACTAACCACTGCATTTAGAGAATAATCATTTCCAGAAATTCTTCCTTCCATTTCCGAAACTTCTTTTTCAGAAACATTTAATTGATTAGCAATTTCTGTAACTTGATGAGGTTTAAGTGAACCTTCACTATAGTCACTTAGTCTATTTTTAAGTTTCTTAAGATTAAAAAATAGTTTTTTTTGAGCTGCGGTGGTTCCAATCTTTACTAAACTCCATGATTTAAGTACATACTCCTGAATAGCAGCTCTAATCCACCACATAGCATAAGTCGCTAATCTGAAACCTTTATCTGGGTCATACTTTTTAACTGCTTGCATCAGACCTATATTTCCTTCAGATATAAGTTCTGTAACAGGAAGTCCGTATCCTCGATAACCCATCGCTATTCGGGCAACGAGTCTGAGATGGCTTGTAACAAGTGCATGAGCTGCACTCGTATCTCCTTCATCTCTCCACTTCTTAGCAAGATTGATTTCTTGCTTTTCTGTAAGCATAGGAAACTTCTTGATCTGCTGAAGATAATGACCGAGACTACCTTCATTGGACAATGCTGGTAAATTATAGTTTTTGCTCATATCCAAAATATGGTTACTTTTTTCTAGAAATCAATGTTCAGCTTTTAATTGAATTTACCAATTTGCTCAAGTAATCCGGCATAACAGACTGAAAATGAAGCATTTTTTCTTTTTTAGGATGAAGAAACCCAAGAGATTGCGCATGCAGAGCCTGTCCTGGCAACATTTTAATCGATTGAACCGTGCTTTCTGAAAGTGATTTTAGTTTACTTTGAGGCGATCGCCCATAAGTACGGTCTCCTATGAGTGGATTTCCCTTTTCTGTTAGATGCACTCTTATTTGATGAGTTCTTCCGGTTTCTAAGCGACATTCTAATACTGTGGCAACAATTTGATTTTTTTTGTTCTTTAAATTTTCAAGTGTCTTGTAATGAGTGATAGCAACCTTACCTCTACTCACAGAACTCATCATTTTTGTTCTATTCCTATTACTTCTAGATAAGAGTGACTTAATTTTTCCATTTGCTGGTGAGATTTTGTTCCAGCATACAGCAATATAAACTCTTTCGATAGAGTGAGCAGCAAATTGGTCAGATAAATGTTTATGAGTAAAATCATTTTTAGCTATTACAACCAGTCCACTCGTATCTTTATCAATTCGATGAACTATTCCTGGCCTTTGAGCATCACCTACAAATTTTAATTCATCTCCGCAATGATTGATCAAAGCATTAACAATTGTACCTGTCTTATTTCCAGCGCCGGGGTGCATTACAATACCTGCAGGTTTATTGATAACTATCAAATCCTTATCTTCATAAACAATATTTAATTTTATGTTTTCACCAATTATTGGTGTCTCATTTGCTAATTTTATATTCACTGAAATATGATCACCTAATGAGATCTTATAATCAGGATCTACAATATTATTATTTACTGTAATATTGGAGGACTTTATTAATTGAATTATTTTAGACCTACTAAATTCTTTCAAATTTAAAGCAATATATTTGTCTATACGTTGGCCTACTTGCTTCTTATGGTTGACTTTGTATTGATAGAACATTATGAGATAACGATGTACCAAAAAATTATGCTATTTATAGTTATATTTCTCGGAATTGTAATTTTAATTGGTACCACGATTGTTATTACTACTATTATTGAGCGATCATACAAGATTGATTTTTTTACTTCCACTGATAATTCTGAGAAGGATATAAATATTGAAAAAAAATGTGATCTTGTGGGTGAAAAAACTAAAGTTATTTCTCTAAGTGAGGACAAATTAGCTATTATTTGTGAGGGTCGTATTGAGGTAATGAATTTATCTAATAATCAAGTAGAAAAAGTAGTTAACTACTAGCTTGCTCTATAAAAACTGGTCTCTACATCAGGTAAAGTTTCTTTTTTAAGGATGAGATCAGATGCCTTTTCAGCGATCATTACAGTTGTTGCATTGAGATTTCCTGTAATGATATTTGGCATTATTGAAGCATCTACAACTCTTAAATTTTCAATCCCATAAACTTTGAGCTCTTCATCGACAACAGATAACTCATCTTTTCCCATCTTGCATGTACAAGAAGGATGATAAGCAGTATCACCTTTATTTTTAATGAATTCATTTAAATCACCCTCAGAGCTTGAATTTATTCCAGGGTTAATTTCTTTTCCTCGATATTTATCAAAAGCTTTTTGATGAAAAATTTCCCTTGCAATTTTAATGCCATCTCTCATTTCTTTTAAATCATGCTCTGTCTGCATATAATTAAACTGTATAGCGGGTGAAGCTGAGGGATTGTTTGACTTTAATTTGACATGTCCTCTACTTGTTGGCCTCATTGGTCCTACATGCGCTTGAAAAGAATGAGAGCTTGGAGATTGTCTTCCATGATCCAATACAAGCGATGGAAAGAAGTGATACTGAATATTAGGATAATCTACCATATCATTACTTCTCACAAAGCCGCCAGTTTCTAAGTTTGAATATGCTGCCACTCCAGATTTAAAAATAAACCACTCTATCCCTATGAATGCCATTCTTATTGGATTATATGATGTGTAAAGTGTAACGGGCTTTGTACATTCATATTGTAAATAAGTTTCAAGATGATCCTGTAAATTTTCACCTACACCTCTCAGGTCATGTTGAACAGATATATCTAATTTTTCTAGTTCTTCAGCATTTCCTATACCTGAAAGCATTAGAAGTTGAGGTGAATTTATTGCTCCAGCTGATAATATCACTTCATTATCAGCATAGATTTTTTTTATCTCTCTTCCTGCAGTACATTCAACCCCAATGGCTTTATTATTTTCAATAATAACTTTGTTTACTATTGTATTTGTAATGACGGTAAGATTTCTTCTATTAATAACTGGATGCAAGTAAGTTACACTCGTACTTTGTCTTCTGCCTCTGTAAATAGTTGTGTCCATTAGACCAAATCCCTCTTGCTTATATCCATTCATGTCATTATTTATCTCATAGCCGGCTTGTTCTGCCGCTTCTAGGTAGACCTTACTCAATTCATTGCCTTCCGAAGATCGAGATAATTTTAAAGGACCGCTTTTATTCCTATAAGTTTCATCTAATCCTTCAATTGACTCTGATTTTTTAAAATACGGAAGAACATTATTATAATTCCATGACTTAAGATCTTTTTGAGCCCAGTTTTCAAAATCCATTGGATTTCCTCTTACATGAACCATACCGTTGTGTGATGAACTTCCTCCCAACATCTTTCCTCTTGGGCAAAACATTTTTCTATTGTTCATGAACGGTTCAGGCTCAGTTTCGTATAAATAATTATATTTTGGGTCATGCATTGTGTATAATAAAGCTGCCGGCATAGAGGTTTTCCACGTTTTATCCGATGGACCTGACTCTATTAACAATACATTTATCTCTGGATTAGTTGAAAGTCTATTTGCCAGAACACAACCCGCACTTCCAGCACCAATAATAATATAATTATAAGAATTAAATTGCATAACTAATTTTACCAAAGTTTGTAATTATAGTACAACATAAGCTTATGTTAAAAAATTTAAACCCCAATTATGCAATTGTACTTTCAACATTACTGTGGGGTACGTGGTGGTATCCATTAAGGCTACTTAATGAATATGCTTATAATAATGCAATTCCACTCACTTTAAGTTTCACTATTGCTGGCTTATTTTTATTATTTTTTTCATACAAAAATATATCAAAATTAACTAATCAAAATTTGATACTTACAATAGTCGCAGCCTCAGCAGGAGCAGCTGCAATGTGTCTTTATAATGAAGGTTTAATTAGAGGTAATGTTGCAAGAGTCTTAATCTTTTTTTATTTAACAGCTGTATGGAGCACTCTAATTGAAATTATTTTTCTAAGAGCGGCTTTAAATATTTATAGATTTTTTTCAATTTCTTCAGGTTTTATAGGTCTATTTATTATAACTGGGTTGGATCAAGGAAATTTTATACCTAGCACTCTGGCAGATTTATTTGGAATTCTCTCAGGATTTCTCTGGTCAATCTGTGCAACACTCATAAGAATAAATGAGGAACTTGATGTAAATTTTGGTACTTCAGTCTTTATTTTAATTGGAGGTCTTTTTGTTGTTATTGCAACATACTTACCAGATGGGCAAATACTCTCAGGATTTAACTATGATATTTTAAAGAATACTATTTTTATAATTCTAATATTTGCATTTATTTGGTTATTGCCCGGTTACTGGCTGGTTACTTATGGTCAGGATCAAGTTGATCCGGGACGCGCGGGTATTCTATTGATGTTTGAAGTTGTTATTGGCGTTATATCTGCATATCTACTTGCAAACGAAATAATTTCAATCAGAGAGTTTATCGGTGCAATATTTGTTATGAGTGCGCCATTAATAGAAATTTATTCTGTAAGTCCTTCTAAGAGTTAGTTTTTTTCATAAATTTTTATTTTATTTTTTTCTAGATGCTTTTACTCATATATGTTTCAATATTTATAAATTTAATGAAATTGGGAGAATAATTAATGAAGTTTATGAATAAAATACTTATCTCTGCAATATTTGCACTTGGCTTTGGGTCGTTTACGACTTCGGCTAATGCATGTGGCACAATCACGGTTGCAGAAATGAACTGGGCTTCAGCAGAAATGTTTGCTCATGTTGATAAAATGATACTTGAAAATGGTTACGGATGTGATGTCGAATTAGTTCCAGGAGATACTATGCCTACAGCTACATCTATGATGGAAAAAGGCGAGCCTGATGTTGCTCCTGAATTGTGGATTAACGCAGTTAGAGTTGCTCTTGATGCGGCAACAGAAGAAGGAAGATTACATTACGCAGCAGAGGTGCTTTCAGATACTGGTGAAGAAGGTTGGTGGATACCTCAGTATTTAGCTGACGCAAACCCGGATATACAAACTGTTTATGATGTTCTTGATCGACCTGATCTCTTTCCACACCCAGAGGGAGGTGATGGCGCTATATACACATGCCCTTCAGGTTGGAACTGTCAAATTAGCACGGGTAATTTGTTTAACGCATATGGAATGGAAGCAAAAGGCTTTAGACTTGTAGACCCAGGTTCAGGGGGCGCATTGGCTGGAGCAATAGCTGAGGCTTATAACAAAGGAGAAGGATGGCTCGGATATTACTGGGCACCGACAGCTGTATTAGGAAAATACCCAATGAAAAAACTCAGCTTTGGCGTAGAACACAGTAAAGAAGAGTGGGATAATTGTACTTCTCAGGATGGATGTGCGGACCCACAACCTAATGCATGGGTTGTGTCTGAAGTTTATACTGTTGTGACTGACAATTTTAAAAATGAGTCAGCCACAGGAATGGAATATATCTCAAAAAGAGCTCTTCCTAATTCCACTGTAAATGCATTACTTGCCTGGAAAGACGATAATCAAGCAACAGGTGAGGATACTGCACTATACTTTTTAGAAAATTTTACAGAGTGGCATAACTGGGTAGACAGTGATGCACGTTCAAAAGTAGAAGCAGCATTATAATAAAATATTGCGGGCTAATTTTTAGCCCGCATTATATTCAATGAATTTATCAGAATTATTTTTAACTTTTCCTGAAATGAGTAAGGAAAGTCTTCGGATGTTTAGAAAATCCGTAGACGGCGCTTATAGGAATTTTTCAAGAGAATATGGTGATACAATTGAAGCTGTATTTGATCCAGTGCTTTATTTTTTGGTATGGTTTGAAAAATTATTGCAAAATTCACCTTGGCCATTAATTATTTTGGCAATTCTTATATTAGTTTATCTTGGTAGCAGAAGTATTTATTTAACTATTGGATCTTTAATTGCACTGCTTTTAATCGGTTACTTCGGTATGTGGGAAGACACAATGTCAACCGTAAGTATCATTGGTGTATGTACATTTATGTCTATTGGCCTTGGAATACCAATAGGTATAGCTATGTCAAATTCTGATAGAGCTCGAGCTGCGATAACCCCTATACTTGATGTAATGCAAACAATGCCTTCATTTGTATATTTAATTCCAGTAGTAATGCTTCTTGGAATAGGAAAAATTCCTGGTTTATTAGCAGTAATTATTTATGCAATCCCACCCATTATAAGATTAACTGATTTAGGAATTAGAGAAGTTGACAAAGAAGTTCTTGAGGCGGCAGACGCATTCGGTGCAAATAAGGCACAAAAATTATTTAGAGTTCAATTGCCACTTGCTTTACCAACAATATTTGCAGGAATAAACCAAACGATTATGATGGCATTAGCGATGGTAGTCATAGCTTCAATGATTGGAGTTAAAGGGCTTGGCCAGCCAGTATTAAAGGCAATTACTAATCAGTACTTTACGATGGGATTACTTAATGGACTTGCAATTGTCGCTTTAGCAATAATTTTCGATAGAGTTTCCCAATCATTTGGGAAAAGATTGCAACAACACAGGTCAGGCTCCCGTGAATAAGACAAAGATCAAGATTACCAATCTCTATAAAATTTTTGGAAATAATTCAAAGAAATATATTTCGAGTGTGCGTGATGGCATGTCAAAAGATGAACTGCTCTCAAAATATAATCATGTATTAGGTTTGGATAACATCAATTTAAACGTTGAAGATCAATCCATACAAGTTGTGATGGGTTTATCGGGATCAGGAAAATCTACGTTAATTAGGCATATAAATAGATTAATTGAACCAACAGAGGGCAGCGTATTAGTTGATGATAAAGAGATAACAAAACTAAGTAAATCTGAATTGCTTGAATTCAGAAGGAATAGAACTGGCATGGTATTTCAAAGATTTGCTCTTTTCCCTCATCAGAATATAATTGATAATGTTAAATTTGGACTCAGTATAAAAAATCTAGAAAAAGCAGTGTCAAATGATAAAGCAATGTTCTGGATTAATAAAGTGGGCTTAAACGGATTTGAATATAAGTTTCCGAATCAGTTATCAGGCGGTATGCAACAAAGAGTTGGCTTAGCAAGAGCACTGGCTACAGATCCAGATATTCTGTTGATGGATGAAGCTTTTAGTGCCCTTGATCCATTAATAAGGACAGATATGCAAGACCAATTATTGGAATTACAAAAAAACTTAAAAAAAACTATTATGTTTATAACTCACGATCTTGATGAGGCCTTAAAATTAGGTGATCGAATTTCAATACTTAATGGTGGAAAGCTTGTTCAAGATGGTAGTGCCGAAGATATACTAATGCATCCAGCTGATGAGTATGTCAAAAATTTTGTTAAAGATGTTAATCGAGCTAAGGTCTTAAAAATAAGATCGATTATGAATTTTTCAGGAGTTCAGAATAATTCTGAATCTTATGTCAAAGCAAATGATAATATCGAGAGCTGTTTACCAAAAATTCTAGAAAGTGAAAATGATTTAAATGTTTTTGATGATGATAATAAATTTATAGGCTTAATTTCTAGAACTGATGTTGCAGGTATTTTAAAGAATTAAGGATTTAAATTGTTCAAAAAGTTTAATCTTCCTATTATTTCATCTCGATCAATATAATACCCCTGCAAATGTCTTTCCCCAGAATTTGCATCGTACTCTTTTCGACCATGAAGTACCCGTCTATTATTAAAACTGAATATGTCTCCAGCTTTAAGTTTGAAGTTTATTTCGAATTTAGGGTCGTGAAGTAAGGCAATGAGTTTCCGGTAAGCTTCATAAAACTTATCCATCTGGTCAGGATCGCAGTCCATAACTCCCATATAAGCAACGCTGAATCTTATGTCATTAAAATCATCATTGTGATCCAGAGAAAATATAGGTTTATGCATTACTCTTATCGCATTTGAAGTGTAATCTTGATTCACAAATTTCACTGGTGTTTCTAAGAGAGTCTTGAAATAGTCTGGGAAATTTTTCTTCATATAGCTAGCAACTCTAAATCCATCTACAGCTACAGATTCACCCCCGGTTGCATTGTTAATCAGACAATGTAAGAATTGATATCCTGGCGCTATTTCATAGTATGGTAAGTCTAAATGATTTCTTAATGCGGCTGCAGTATATGCAGAATTATTTGGGTTTGGAATATCTATAACTTCAAATGGCGTTTTAAAGAAAGTTTCTCTATGGTGACTGATATTGGCAAGTATATCAAATCCAGACCCTTTCTCTGTCGGTGCATTTTTAACTATGGAAATACCTTTGTAGTGAAGTTGTTCAAGCCATTTTTTTATTCCGTCATCTCCACTTATAATTTCTTCATATTCTATTTGAATATCTTCAAATTTTGACTCCATACGTTGATCCCATAATAAGTAAGGGGAAATATATTTTTTTTTATTTTTGAGGGTATAGCAGTTATGTCTTAGCCAGTCGACATCATAGCAACTTATATGATTACCCTCACTCCATTCAATCTCTAGCTCCCCCTTATTATTTATTTTTTGATTTTTTGGATGAATATCCTTCGTAACTGTTAGTAAGTTGAACGTTCGCTCTCTTGCAGTTGGATGCACTTCAGCTGGGCAATTGTCTCTCAACCATAAAAAATTAAACTTACTTTTTTCTCCATCACTCCATTCAACGATAATCGATTTCCCATTGTTCTCTGCTGATAATATGCTTAAATTGTCATTCATATTTTATTTAAATGTATTATATTTCTTGTTCCAATTAGGAAACTTGTCTTTTTGATTCTTATTTAAAGTTTTCATAATTTCAATCAAAAACAAATCTCTTTGTTTTTCTAGTTCTTTAATATTGAATTTTCCAGCTTGTTTTTTTGTTCCTGAAACCATTGCTTTTTTCAGTTTGTTAGTCAGTTCTGGCGCTTTCAATTTTGTCCAAGGAAGCTTCAGTGCAGGACCAAATTGTTCCAGCATGTGTTTCATGCCAGTTTCTCCACCAGCTAAATGGAACGTTAAACAAACCCCCATAAAAGCCCATCTCAATCCAGGACCATAAACAATTGCATCATCAACTTCATCCGTTGATGCTACCCCGTCATTTATAATATGCAGGGCTTCACGCCACAGTGCTTCTTGGAGTCTGTCTGAAATATATCCTTCTATTTCTTTTTGAACAATAAGTGGTCGCATTCCAACATGTTCATATAATTTTTTTAATTTTTTAACACTTATTTGAGTAGTTTTCTTGCCAGCTACAATCTCTACCAGTGGTAATAAGTATACAGGATTAAATGGATGTCCTATTAAAACTCTCTCAGGAAACTTACAAGCCGATTGAATTTTAGATGGTAATAAGCCTGACGAACTAGAAGCAATTATAACTCTCTTATCAACTAAATTATCAATTTGTTTGAGTATATTTTTTTTAATCTTTTCGTTTTCTGGTGCATTCTCTTGAACAAAAGTTGTATCTTTCAAAGCACTAGGTAATTTTGAATAGACTTTAAGATTTCTTAATGAAGCATTTCTATTCAAACCAATTTTCTTTAAGCTTTTAAAAGCAGTTCGAACATTTATTTTAAGCTGCTCACGTGAAACACTATTAGGGTCATATGCTTTTACAGTATAACCTTTAGCTAGAAATCTTGCAGCCCAGCCTGCACCAATTACTCCAGTACCTACAATAGTGATGACTTTATTTTCTTTCAAACTTTAAGCCCAAGTTTTTTTCTAGCTTCATCTGGCCCCATAACATTAGCACCTAGATTACTAATTATTGTTGTCGCTTTTTCAACAAGTTGACCATTTGAAGCGTATACGCCTTTTTCAAGATATAAGTTGTCTTCAAGACCAACTCTAACATTGCCGCCCAAGAGAACCGCTTGAGCAACCATCGGCATTTGATGAACTCCAATTCCAAAAGCTGCCCAGTTACTGCCCGATGGTAGCATGTCTACCATGTTTTTCATTGAACTGGTATTAGCTGGTGCCCCATAGGGAATGCCAAGACAAATTTGAAATAGAGGAGGGCTGTCAAGCAACCCCTCATCGTACATTTGATTTGCAAACCACATATGCCCTGTATCAAAAACTTCTAATTCAGGTTTTATGCCTAATTCTTGTATTCTTTTTGCACCAATTCTTAATTGTTCAGGAGTACTAACATAAATCATGTTGCCGTCACCAAAATTAAGAGTTCCACAATCAAGGGAACATATATCTGGTAATATTTCTTCAACGTGACTTAGTCTTTCAATTGCATTAACAAAATCAGTATTAGGTCCAAACTTTAATAGATCATCCTCAGGTCCAATTTCTATATCACCGCCCATACCACTGGTAAGATTTATTATGACATTTGTACCACTATCTTTTATGCGGCTCACAACCTCTTTATAAAGCTCATCGTCTCTTGATCCCTTTCCTGTATTTAAATCTCTGACATGGATATGCGCTATGGCAGCTCCAGCTGACGCTGCTTCAATCGCTGCATTAGCAATTTGCTCTGGGGTTACCGGTATGTTTGGATGTTTGTTGACCGTATCTCCTGATCCAGTAACTGCACATGAAATAATGACGTCTTTATTCATATTTCCTTTACTAGTGAAAAAAAATTAATTTACAATTACCATACTATAGTATGTAATCATCATCTGAAATGCAAAATCTACAAAAATTTTATATTGATGGTCAATGGGTAGCGCCACAATCTAGTAAAAAAATGCCTGTCGTAAATCCAGCTACAGAGGAAGTTATCGGTGAAGTCATATTAGGTAATGAAGAAGATGTAAATATCGCAGTAAAGGCCGCTAAAAATGCATTTATGAGTTTTTCAAAAACTTCTAAAGAAGAGAGAATGAATATTTTGAAAAATATACGAAAAATTTCAGAAAAAAGATTTGATGACTTAGCTGATGCTATGACAATGGAGATGGGTGCACCAAGAAAAATGTCACGTGAAGCCCAGGCTGATGCAGCTATAGGTCATTTGGATGGTTTTATTAGTGCATTAGAAAAACATGAAGAAAAAATTGAGTTATCCAATACAGATATTTTATTAAAAGAACCAATTGGAGTATGTGGTCTAATCACTCCATGGAATTGGCCAATAAATCAAATCACATTAAAAGTTTTGCCAGTCATTGCAACCGGCTGTACTTGTATTTTAAAACCATCAGAACATACGCCATTATCAGCAATGGTTTATGCCGAAATACTAGATAAAGCTGGTGTTCCTGCAGGTGTTTTCAATTTAGTTCATGGTGATGGCGAGGGTGTGGGCATAGCCATGTCAAGACATCCAGATATTGAGATGATGTCGTTTACCGGCTCTAAAAGAGGCGGAAAGTCGGTTACAATAGAGTCTGCTGAAACTGTCAAAAAAGTTACACTTGAGCTTGGAGGCAAGTCACCAAATTTAGTTTTTGCGGATTGTGATCTTGAGGAAAAAGTAACCGCATCTGTAAATGAATGTATGTTTAACACTGGCCAATCATGTGACGCTCCTACCAGATTACTGGTTGAAAAAAAATGCTATGATGAAGTCGTTACAATTGCAAAAAAGGCGGCTGAACAAATAAAAGTTGGAGACCCACAAGAGGATGGAGATCATCTAGGCCCTTTATTTGATAAAATCCAATTTGATAGAGTTCAAAACATGATTCAGGTAGGTATAGATGAAGGTGCCGAACTGCTAGTTGGTGGACTGGGTAAACCTGACGGGTTAGAAAAAGGTTGGTTTACTAAACCAACAATATTCGTAAATGTTAATAACAGCATGCGAGTAGCTCAAGAAGAGATCTTTGGCCCCGTGCTTGTAATAATTCCATTTGAAAATGAAAAAGAAGCCATTGAAATAGCTAATGACACGCCTTACGGACTTGCCGCATATTTACAAACAGGCGACAACGATAGAGCAGAGAGAGTTTCAAGACAACTTAGAGCTGGCGGTGTTCATGTAAATGGAGGCGGTTACAACTACGGCTCTCCTTTTGGCGGTTATAAAGAGTCAGGAAATGGCCGCGAAGGTGGTGATATGGGGCTTGAAGATTATCTTGAAACAAAAGCATTACATATTGCTTAAAATTTAATTCAAAGCAGTAAAATTTATGGAAAAATTACTGTGGCAAGCCTCCGAAAAAAGACGAAAACAATCGAACTTAATCAAATACCATCGTTATCTCAAAAAAAGTTACTCAATAAATTTTGATTATGAATATGACTCCTTATTCAACTGGAGTATAGCAAAGCCTAATTTATTTTGGACGAGTCTTTTGAGTTATTTAGATATAAACTATAGTGGCAATGAAAACCCTGCTATTAGTGAAAGTGAAAATATTTATGACAAGAAATTTTTTCCAAACTTAAAGCTTAGCTATAGTGAAAATGTCATTAATAATTTAAATTCTATTCCTATACTCTATGTAAATGAAATTGGATTTAAAAAATATTACGGCAAAGAAGAAGTTATTCATAAAGTAAATTTAGTCGCAAAATATTTGAAATCCATCGGTGTTAAAAAAGGCGATAGAGTTGTAGGCATTGTAACTAATAATGCGGAAACATTGATTTCATTTCTTGCAGTAAATTCAATTGGCGCGGTATGGTCTTCTTGTTCACCAGATTTTGGTGAACAGGCTATATTAGATAGGTTTAGTCAAATAGAGCCCAAAATTTTATTTTATTCCAGCAACTACATGTATGGCGGAAAGAAATTTGAAATTTTAGAAAAAATAAAAAATGTTGTGAGTAAGCTCAATTCATTGGAAGTGTCCATATGCATTGATTATTCTCAAAAAGACAAACGTTTTATCGATGAAAAATTAAATTTTTTTGAAGAAAATAATAAAGAATTGAATGAGCTCTCTTTTGAAAGATGTCAGTTTAATGACCCAATGTATATATTGTATTCCAGCGGTACAACTGGAAAACCAAAATGTATTGTGCATAATACCGGAGGTCCATTAATCCAACATTTGAAAGAACAGCAACTTCACTGTGAAATTTGTGAAGACGATAAGCTTTTCTATTTTACTACTTGTGGATGGATGATGTGGAATTGGCTTATTTCTGGTCTTGCTTCAAAGGCAACAGTTGTTCTTTATGAGGGGTCTCCTTTTTTTCCACATCAGGACTCACTTTTTAAAGTGGCGGAAGAAGAGGAAATTACTTGCTTTGGCACAAGCGCAAAATTTATTGATGCGCTAAAAAATAGCCAAATTCAAATTTCAAATAAATATAAACTATCAAAACTAAAAACAATTTTAAGCACTGGATCACCACTAGTTAGTGAGAGTTTTAATTATGTTTATAGCAATATTAAGCAAGACGTACATTTAGCCTCTATTAGTGGCGGTACTGATATTGTTTCATGTTTTGTTGGAGGAGATCCAACTGGCGCAGTCTTTTCAGGAGAAATTCAATGTGAATGTTTAGGGGTTGATGTAGATATATTTAATGAAGATGGAGTTAGTACTCAGCAAAAAGGAGAACTGGTCTGCAAATCGGCAATTCCTTCAATGCCAATTGGGTTCTGGGATGATGTTAATAAAGAAAAATATATAAAATCATATTTTTCAAAATTTCCCAATATTTGGACACAAGGTGACTATGCAATCAAAACAGCAAATAAGGGTTTCATAATCTTTGGGCGCTCCGACTCAACTCTCAATCCTGGAGGTATTAGAATTGGTACTGCAGAAATATATAGATCTGTTGAAAAACTAGAAGATATAAATGAATCGATTGTGGTTGGGCAAGAATGGAATGATGATGTCAGAATTATTTTATTTATAACCCTTAAAGCCAAAAGTCATCTAAATGATAAATTAATTGTTGATATCAAGGAAAATATTAAAAATTCAACCTCCATCAGACATGTGCCCGCAAAGATTATTCAAGTTACTGATATTCCAAGAACTCGGAGCGGTAAGATAGCTGAATTGACTGTCAGAGATATTATAAACGGTAAAAAAGTTAAAAATATGGAGGCTCTTGCAAATCCAGAATGTCTCACAGAATATGAAAATATTGAAGAATTAGACTATTAATCATATATTTTCAAATATGAAGCTAGATTTTGACTCAAAAGAATTAAGAGTATTTGATAAAGAGGAAATTTTTAAAATACACCCCTTGTGGATACGGGAACGATCAACTGAAAAAGGGGAAGTTGATCAAAATTCTTTTCAAAGATTATATGATCCTGAAAAGATTAAACCAGATTTGCAAATAAAGAATGCTCAGCTACTAGCAGACAACAAAATGCATGTAGAATTTTCTGATAATCATAGTGCAACTTATTGTTTAGATAAATTAATAACAGAAATTACAAGATCAAATATCCTACCGCCAAAGATTTACTGGGATAAAAATGATGCTGAGTTAAAAAAATTTAGTTTTGCCTATGGAGCAAACGAAAGTCAGAAATTGTTTGAAATTTTAAAATTTTATCATCAGTATGGTTACGTTGTAGTCGAAGATTTGCCAGCTAAGGATGGAGAAGTTATAAAATTTGCTGAAAAAATTGGGTTTATTCGAGAAACTAATTTTGGAAAGCTATTTAATGTGAGGTCACAAAAACAACCTAATGACTTGGCTTATACATCCATCGAATTAGAGTCGCATACTGATAATCCCTACAGAAAACCAGTACCATCAATTCAATTTTTATTTTGTATTGAAAACAGTTGCAAAGGCGGAGACTCTACAGTTGTAGATGGTTTCAAAGTTGCAGAGGATCTAAAAAAAGAAAATCCACAAGCTTTTAATATCCTAGTAAATACTCTAATAAATTATAAATTTGAAGATAATGATGCTATTTTAGAAAAAACTGGAAAAATTATAAAATTAAGTGCTAGAGGAGAACTCAAACAAATAAAATATAGTAATAGATTAGACTTTGTATTTTACGATGAGCCAAAGGTTTTGGAAGAATTTTATGCTGCTAAAAGAGTTATGCATCAAATGATCAATTCAGATAAATATATATTACAATTTCATTTAGAGCCTGGTAACTTATTAATTATGAATAATTACAGAACTTTACATGGAAGACGAAGCTACAATACATCTGAAGGAAGTCGGTGGCTTCAAGGGCTGTATATTGATCATGACTCTGCCGAAAGTAAATATAAACTCCTCTCCAAGGAAGTAGAATGAAGACAGTCAAGTTTACCGAAATGAAAAAAGGATCAAAAGAAGATTATGAACTTTTGGCTGAATATGAAAAAAACTACGTAAATGAACTTCCTGATCGAATTTTAGAATCATTAAAAAACTTAGATAATTCAGTGGACGGGTATCAAGTAACAAGACTTGAGCATTCTTTGCAATCAGCAACCAGAGCTGAAAAAGATGGGGCAGATGAAGAAATGATTGTTGCTACATTGTTGCATGATATAGGAGACAGTCTTGCTCCATACAATCACAGTCAGCTCATAGCTGCTGTTTTAAGACCGTATGTTTCTGAAAAGGTTCATTGGATTATGTTGCATCATGGGCTTTTTCAAGAATATTATTATGCTCATCATTTAGGTAAAGATAGAAATTCACGAGATAAATTTAAGGATCACCCATACTATCAAGATGCGGTCGACTTTTGTGAAAAGTGGGATCAAAAATCTTTTGATCCTAATTATGAATCCTTCCCGTTAGATCATTTTGAACCAATGGTGAGAAGATTATTTTCTAAAGAGCCAAATTTTTAAGCTATCTTTTTTACAATTACATTTCCAACTGAATAACCAGCTCCAAATGAACATATAATTGCTAAATCATTTTTATTTAATGATTTATTGTATTTATGAAAGGCAATAATTGAACCAGCTGAACTTGTATTTGCATATTCATCCAAAACTACAGGTGCTAACTCTTTTGGGGCATCTTTTCCCAATACATACTTTGAAATTAAAACGTTCATATTCTCGTTGGCTTGATGAAGATACATGCCTTTAAGATCATTGGCCGATAAGTTATTTTCTTCTAAATGAGATTTAATCAAGTTAGAAACTTCTGGAACAACTTCCTTAAATACTTTTCGTCCATTTTGATGAAATAATTTGTCTGACTGACCAACACCATCAGGCGATGAATTATTTAAAAAGCCATAATTATTTCTTATATTATTTGAAAACTTAGTTAATAATCTCGTACCAATTATTTCATAGGAGTTTTCTTTAATATTATCTTCATTAAGACGTTCTAGAATAACTGCAGTCGCAACGTCTCCAAAAATAAAATGACAGTCTCGATCTCTGAAATTTAAATGTCCGGTACAGATTTCAGGATTAATCATGATAGCAGACTTTATACTTCCAGACTTTACCATGTCGAAGATAGTTTGAATTCCAAAAGTTGCTGATGAACATGCAACATTCATATCAAAAGCAAAACCTTTGATACCCAAAGCATTTTGTATTTCAATTGCAATTGCTGGATAGGCACGTTCAAGATTTGAACAAGCTACAATTACTGCATCAATATCATCTACATCTATATTTGAGTTTTTAATCGCATCTTTAGCTGCAATGACTCCCATTTCGGCTAAATTAGATAATTCTTCTTCTGACCTTTCTCTCAATTTAGGCCTCATAAAAGAAGTATCTAGAATTCCAGTTCTATTTTGTACATATCTTGATTTAACACCTGATGCTTTTTCTATGAATTCAGCACTGGATTTTTCCAAAGGTTGGGTTTTTCCATTTTTAATATCTTCTGAATTTATTTCGTTAAATTCATCAACATATTTATTGAATGATTGTACTAATTCCTCATTAGAGATTTTTTCCTTAGGAGTGTATAGGCCGGTTCCAGAAATTTGAACTTTATACATATTGGAAACTATAAATTTTAAGTAGGCGCTTTGACTAATTAACTATTTTTTCTAATTATTACAAAAAAAGAAAACTGACCCTAAAAAGGGCCAGCTTCTAATATTTATATTCCTGGAATATAAGGAACACCATCACCTTTAATGGTTTCATTTATGCTTTGTAATGTAGTACAAGCTGAAATCATAAAACTGAAAGCTAAAACTGTAAGAGTAGTACGCATGCTTTTTCTCCTATTTATTTAAAGATACTATATTTAATTAAGTACTAATTACAATTATTATGTTTAGAATCATGAAATTCTATGTGTATATCATTGGCACAACCAATCCTAGGCCTAGAACATATGTTGGTTGGAGCAATAATATTGATAAAAGAATAAGCGCTCATAACGCCTCAAAAGGTGCAAAATACACTAGAGGTAGCAAATGGAAACTTTTGTATAAAGAGATTTTTGAGTCTAAATCTGATGCAATGAAAAGGGAAATTGTTTTAAAAAAAGATCGTAAACTCAGAACGCAATTAAGGAAAAAATTAGTTTAAAGTCCCGTATTCGCTTCTTCCTTTTTTTCTTAGTCCGTAAGGACCAGCAATATAAACTGTAATTGGCTTAATGCCAGGCTCTAAGTCAACTCGGTGTAAATTATCAGCACTTCTAAAACCTATATAAAATTTTCCACGCCATTTTCTTTCTCCTTTGATGTTTGTCTCCCAGTAACCGCCACTTAAAATAATTGTAATATATGGAAAGGGATGGTTGTGCAGTCCAATTCCATGATCATTATCTAAAATATGATGAATAAGTATATTGAAAGGAAACCATTTCGGTCTTTTTCTAAATAGTAAATAATACCTAGCTGTCCACGGTTTCGCTAAATGATATTCTGGGTGTGAAGGGCCTCTGTCCATCACAACTTTTTTTCGTCCTAATTTCTCTAGTATCTTAAGAAAAAGCATGGTACGTGAAATATAATATAGATGCGTCCGTAGCTCAACTGGATAGAGCATCAGACTTCGGATCTGAGGGTTGAGGGTTCGAATCCTTCCGGGCGCACCATAAAAAAACTATGAAGATATATAAACCATTTGGGCCAACAATAGGCAAAACAAAGCTCTCATCTAGAACAGTTACAAACTTAAACAAGTTTTCAGAACAAGTATCAAAAAATAAGTCCTTATCTAAAAAGTATGATTATGATCATAGGCTCATAGGAAGTATGAAACAGCAGTTTAAAATACCAAATAAAATTCTAAAAGCTGGAATAGAAAAACAGATAATTAATTCAATAAAAGATTATTATAAGCAAACATTAAATATAAAAGTTAAGAAAATTAAAATTGAAAGAGCTTGGATAGTGAGTCAATATGCTGGAGATTTTAATCCACCCCATTTACATAGAGGCAACATCAGTGGTGTAGGTTATTTAAAAATTCCCTCGTCTATAAGATTAAATAAAGAAAAAGATTTAGCAGGTTTAATATCATTTTTTGATGGCCGTGTTTCTATGCCCAGGAATAGCCCTCCGCTTGTTAAGCACCGTGAAACATTTAAGCCTAAGGTAGGAGATTTATATATTTTCCCTTCTTTTTTAATGCATGATGTCCACCCTTTTAGAGGAGATGGTGAGAGACGGTGTTTTTCTTTTAATGCATTCGTAGACGCTTAATAATGTTTCTTATTAAAATTTTTTAATTCTTTATTAATTAATTTTTTAGACAAAGAACCTTCGCGTATAATGTTTATTTGATTATTTTTAGTTTCAACTAAAGTTGACTCTTTAAAGCTCATTTTACCTTTTTTTTCGATTGCATAAGCGACATCTTTTGATTTTATTATTCCTAATTGATTTAGAGATTTTGTATTTATTTCTCCATGAATATTAGCGCTTGTAGTTGCAAGTGGCTTTTGAATGTACTCGAGAATTTTTATAACGTCTTTATTTTTTGGAATGCGTATACCTACCTTAGACAATCTTTTATCCCCATTGTAAAACTTTTTTCCTTTCTTTTTTAATATCAAAGTAAGTGGTCCAGGCCAATATTTTGATGCCAAATATTCCTCAAAGGGTGAAAATATTGCAAGCTTTTTAGCTTCAGCAATTGAATGAGTAAACAAAATAAGTGGAAATCGTTTGGGTCTTTTTTTAATCTTAAATATATTTTCAACGCCTTGAAAACTCTTTGCATCGGCTGCAATACCATAAACGGTATCTGTTGGGATTACTATAGTTTTTCCTATGAGTAGACTTCTAGTTATAATTTTAATATTATTTGAATTTAGATTTATTATTTTAGATTTCATTAAATGACTCAAACACAAATATATTTTGATGATAGTTTTAAAGATCATGTATCTTCTCTCGATTATCCAGAGAGAACTGATCGGGTAAAAAATATCATCAATTTAATAAATAATGAAGAATTTAAAAATATATCAATAATTAAACCGAATAAGGTAGATTACTCTCATATTTATGAAGCACATGATAAAAGTTTTGTTGATGAAACTCTTGATCGTTTTCCAAAAGATGAACAGATAGTTTTTCTGGATCAAGAAACACCTGTATCTAGTGGTTCTTTTGAGGCAACATTAAAAGCTGCTGGCGCTGGCATAGACGCAGCAGATAACGTTATAAATAAAAAATGTATGAATGCGTTCTGTATTGTAAGGCCGCCAGGCCATCATGCATGTTATGACCGTTCAATGGGTTTTTGTGTATTTAATAATGTAGCTATATCTGCAAAGTACTTGATTAATAGGTATAGTTTAGAAAATATTGCCATTATTGACTTTGATGTTCATCATGGAAACGGAACGCAAGATATATTCTATGAAAATTCTAAAGTACATTACTATTCAACTCATCAATATCCATTGTATCCTGGAACAGGCGACACAAATGAAAAGGGAGTAGGTAATATTGTTAATGTACCTCTTCAAGCGGGTACAAATTCATCACAATATCAATCGGCATTTGATGAGATGATTATAAAAAAATTACACAATCAAAAACCAGATTTTTTAATTTTATCAGCGGGTTTCGATGCTCACGAAAAAGACCCATTGGCATCGCTAGAACTTTTAGAAAATGATTTTAAATTGATAACACAAAAGTTGATGAGTATTGCAGATAAATATTGTGATAACCGAATTATTTCTATGCTTGAAGGTGGATATGATATACAAGCTTTAGAAAATTCAATGATTACCCATATAAGAGAGTTACAAAATAATGACTAAAATACCTGATGACATAAAAAAACTTTCTTTTGAAAAAGCTATGGAAGAACTATCTGAGATTGTAGAAAATTTGGAGAGTGGTAACATTGATCTTGAAAAGTCTATTGAGTATTATACGCGTGGATCGCAATTAAGAGCCCATTGCCAACAAAAATTAGACGATGCAGTTTTAAAACTTGAGGAAATCAAAGTGCTGCCAGATGGTAAAATATCTAAAAAAAAGTAAATGAAACATCAAATCATAAATAACGATTTGAAAAAATTTACTATTAAATTCAATAAATTTTTAAAAAAAAAACTAAGTAAAGATAAAAATCTATTAAATCAAGCTATCCTGTATTCAATTAATACAGGAGGTAAAAGATTTAGACCATATCTAGTATATATTTTTGGCAAAGAATTGAATTTATCAAACAGTGTCATTTTTAATTTAGCATCAGCAATTGAAATGTTACATAATTATTCTCTTGTGCATGATGATTTACCTTCTATGGATGACGATAAATTTAGGAGAGGAAAAAAAACAACACATTATAAATTCAATGAATATACTGCAATTCTTGCGGGATGTGCTTTATTGACTAAATCATATCAAATTTTATCTAATAGTTCTTTTAAAATATCCGACAAGAAAAAAACAAAGTTAATTGAAGTGCTGAGTAAAGTTTCAGGTGAAAAAGGACTTCTTTTAGGGCAATACTATGATTTAAGTTTTAAGTCACCCACTGTAAGAGGGAGATTAAAATTAAATAAATTAAAAACTGCAAGATTAATGTCTTATTGCTGTCAAGCAGTTGCAATATGTGCAAACAAAAATAAGAGTGTCGAAATTAGTATGCAAAAAATTGGAGAGTACATTGGAGAAATTTTTCAAATCAATGATGATTTTGTAGATTTTCCAAGAATGTCAAAGGTAAATACTGAGATTTTACTTAAATACAGAAAAAAACTAGCTGAAAAGACTATAAAGAATTTGATGAAAATTAAATTAAAGAAAAGAAAGACACTCTTACTTATTGATTTTTTAGTTGATCTAAAAGTTTAGCCACACTGTGCTCTATTGCGCAATATGTGATCTGCTAAAACACACGCCATCATAGCTTCAGCAATAGGGACAGCTCTCAAACCTACACATGGATCGTGACGACCTTTTGTTGAAATCGATGTATTTTGAAATTTATTATTAATTGTTTTTTTTGCCTTCAAAATTGACGACGTTGGTTTAATCGTTATTGATAAATTTAAATCCTGACCACTTGATATACCACCTAAGATTCCGCCAGAGTTATTAGAAGAAAAGATAATTTTTTTATTTCTATTAGCTCTTATTTCATCGGAGTTTTCATCTCCTGATAATTCAACAGCCTCATTACCAGCTCCTATTTCAACACCTTTAACAGCGTTGATACTCATCATTGCACCTGCAAGGTCAGCATCTAACTTACCATATACAGGTTCTCCAAGTCCGGCGGGAACATTTTTAGCATTTACTAATAATTTTGCACCCAATGATGATCCTTTTTTTCTAGTTTCATCTAGGTACTCTTCCCAAACTTTAACTATTTTTTTATCAGGACAGAAAAATGAATTTTTCTTTACGTCATTCCAATTGAAATTTCTTTGATTAATTGTGAGCTTTCCAACCTGTGTAACTGCACCTTGAATTAAAATATCTTTTTTTAATATATGTCTAATTACCTTTCTTGCGACAGCGCCAGCAGCTACTCTACTCGCAGTTTCTCTTGCGGAAGAACGACCTCCACCTCTATAATCTCTTATTCCATATTTCAAAAAATATGTTAAGTCAGCATGTCCAGGTCTAAATTTATTTTTTATATCACTGTAGTCTTTTGATTTTTGATCTTTATTCCAAATTAACAGCATTATCGGAGTTCCAGTTGTTTTTCCCTCAAATACACCAGATAAAATTGAAACTTTATCATCTTCTCTTCTTTGTGTAACAAATCTATTTTTTCCTGGCTTTCTCATATCTAAATATTTCTGAACATCCTTTTCCTTAAGTGGTATTAAAGGAGGACAACCATCAATTACACATCCAATAGCTTCCCCATGAGATTCCCCCCATGTTGTAAATCGAAAATTTTTTCCGAAAGTGTTAAATGACATATTTATTTTTTATTTGTCTCTGATTATTAAATGATCCACCAATTCATCAAGATACACTTTATATTTATTTCCTTCAAATTTATTAATATTAGTTTTAGCTTTTTCTGCGTATTTTCTAACAAATTCAATTGAACTCTTATAAGTATTAGTTTTTTTCATTAGATTTAGAAGTACTGCCAGATCTTTTTTACTTCTTTTTCTCTTAAAAAAGAGTTTGGCTATAATTTTTTTTGACTTTTTATCAGATTTTTTGAAACAATGAATGACTGGATATGTTACTTTACCCTCAAAAAAATCTTTCCCAACCCTTTTTCCCATTTTGCTCGAGTCACCAAAATAATCTAATACGTCGTCAGATAATTGAAAGGCCATGCCAAAATTAAAACCAAAATCATTAAATATTTTTTGAGTTTTTTTATTTTGGTCAGTAATGATGGTTGGTAAGAAACAAGATATCCTAAAAAGCTCAGCAGTTTTAGCATCTATGATAGATAAATACTTCTTTTCTGTTAAGTTGACATTTTGATTGTTGCCTACGTCTTGTATTTGTCCTCTCGCTAAAATGAGTGATGTTTGGGATAATATCTCTAGTAACTTCAGTGATTTATTTTTTACCATTAGCTTAAAAGCTCTACTTAAAAGGTAATCTCCAACTAGAACACTTACTTTATTTCCCCATATTTGATTTGCGCTTAATTTTCCTCTTCTGACCTTTCCTGTATCAATTACATCATCATGCAACAATGTAGCGTTATGAATAAACTCTATGCAGACAGCAAGTGTTACATCTGCGTTACCATTGTAATTTAGCATTTTTGATACAAGTAAGGTAAGAAGGGGCCTTATTTTTTTTCCTTTAGCTTTAATGAGATGGCCTGCTGTTAATGTAATTAATTTTTCTTCATCCTTTATGTTCTTACTGATTTCTCTTTCAACTCTCTTTAGAGAGCTTTTAAGTAAATTCGATAATGATTTTACTGGGGTATTCACTTATTAATTATGATTTTGTTTTATATTTAGATGTACTTATAATATAGTCTCGTATAATTAAAAGTTATTGATTTCAGACAAAAATTAAAAAAATGAGCTTAATATCCTCTAAAACAAGAATAAATATAGTTGGCTTGCGAGGTGTTATTGGAGATCTCGGTAGATTTCAAAAGGGTCTTACACTTGAGAATTGTGCTGCTATTCTTGAGAAAGCTTTTAGCTTTAAAAAGCCATCTGTAGTAGTCATTAAGATCAACTCACCAGGTGGGTCACCGGTACAATCTGAGCTTATACACAACCGTATAAGAAATTTATCAATGAAAAACAATGTAAAAGTGATTACGATCGCGGAGGATGTTGCTGCCTCAGGAGGTTATATGCTGATGTGTGCAGGAGATACCTTAATCGCCAATAAAAGTTCTATAGTCGGATCAATAGGTGTGATCAGTGCCTCTTTTGGATTCAAAAAATTAATAGATAAACTAGGCATTAAAAGGAGAGTTTTTACAAAAGGAGATAGAAAATCGTTTCTCGATCCATTTGAAGAGGTTTCTAAAAAAGATATAGATAAGCTGATCAAAGTTCAGGATAGCATATTTGAAAATTTCAAAGATTTAGTATCAAAAAATAGAAAAAAGAAAATAGACCCAAAAAAAGTTTTTAATGGGGAGTTTTGGACAGGCGAACAAGCAAAAAAACTTGGTTTAGTAGATTCTAATGAAGAACTAAACTCATACATTGAAAAACATTATGGAAAAAAATTAAAGATTAGGAACATAGAAGAAAAAAAATCATTTATTAAAAATATTTTAAATAATCAGATTTCAAATAACGATATTGTTGATCGGCTTACAGAAGCTCTAAGGGAAAATTCTTTCTGGAGTCGATATGGCCTCTAAAAACATGGAAGACCTCGTTTCATTATGTAAAAGACGGGGGTTTATTTTTCAATCAGGTGAGATTTATGGAGGCTTGCAAGGAATATATGACTATGGTCCACTCGGAGTAGAATTAAAAAATAATCTTAAATCCTCCTGGTGGAAATCAATGATCTATGATCGAGATGACGTTGAGGGACTTGATGCGTCAATTCTAACAAGTAGGCATGTATTAAAGTATTCAGGCCATGAAGATACTTTCTCTGATCCTTTAGTCGACTGCAGAAATTGTAAAAATAGATTTAGATCTGACCAGGCTACAGATGGAAAATGTCCAGCATGCGGGTCTAGCGATCTAACTGAACCTCGACCATTTAATCTTATGTTTAAAACCACAGTTGGACCTGTAGATGATGGCAGTAATTATGCCTACCTAAGACCAGAAACCGCACAGCAAATCTTTACAAATTTTAAAAATATATTGGACTCAACAAGTAAGACTATTCCTTTTGGAATCGCACAGATAGGTAAAGCTTTTAGAAATGAAGTCACTCCAGGTAAATTCATATTCAGAGTTAGAGAGTTTGAACAAATGGAATTAGAATTTTTTGTTGAACCTGGTAAAGATGACGAGTGGCATAAATATTGGGTAGACAAGAGGTATTCATGGTGGATTGATCAAGGTATATCTGAAAAAAGATTAAAAAAGCTAGATGTTAAAGCTGCTGACCTATCTCATTACTCAAAAGCTACTGTAGATCTTATGTATGAATTTCCACATGGACTAGAAGAATTAGAGGGAATTGCAAACAGAACTGATTTTGATCTTGGATCTCACACTAAAAATCAAAATGATTTTAAAATATCCGCAGATGTAATGAAGAATAACCAATCAACAACGAAATTGAGTATTCAAAATTTAGAAAGTAAAGAATGGTATATACCGTATGTTATAGAACCCTCCGCTGGTGTTGATAGAGGTGTATTTGCACTACTTAATGAAGCTTACAAGGAGGAGGATTTAGAAAACGGTAATAAAAGAATTGTATTAAGTTTAAAACCGCATTTATCTCCAATTAAAGCAGCCGTGATTCCTCTAAAAAGAAATAATGAGGATTTAGTCAATAAAGCAAGCAAGATTAAGAATGACCTTCAAGCGCTAGGTATGGGAAGGGTCATTTTAGAAAACTCTGGCAATATTGGAAAAGGTTATAGACGTCATGATGAGATTGGTACACCTATTTGTATAACAGTTGATTTTGAAACAATTGAAAATGATACAGTGACTATAAGAGATAGAGATACTATGTCACAAAAAAGAGTTTCATCTCAAGATTTAAAACTCGAATATAAAAAAGTTTTTAACTAACTATATATTTCTTCTCGGAAATTCTATTTTGTCAAATGGCCAAGATTTTTCTAACCATTTCTTAAATATTTTTCCTAATTTATCCTCTAAGCCGCTATCAAGTAAATCTTGTCTTATCCAATAGTATGCTTGTACCTCATACTCAGGGTTGTCGGAGGGATAAATATAGCAACAACCAATTACATCATTCTCTTCTTTTGTTGAAAGGACTGTGTAAGCAAAAGAATGTCTAAGAGAAAACTCCACTTCATGCCATCCCAGATCGGCAAGATTTTCATTTAGTGTCATTTTTTTTGGCCACTCACTATCGTCCATTAGTTTATATAGATGGTCTACACTTTTCATTACTGCCTCATAGTCTTGATCAACATATTTTATTGTTAGTGGCCTTAAGATAAAATTTTTAGTTACCAATTCTGTAGGAACTTTAAAGGTGTTTTTAACTATTGGACGGCTGTACATTTATATTTCAAGTCCAAAATCAACGTTTTCAATACTATGGGTAAGTTGTCCGATTGAAATTCTATCAATTTTTGTTTTCGCATAAGACTTAATATTTTTTAAATTAATATTTCCAGATGCTTCACAAAGAAACCTTTTTTTTACAATTTTTAAGCACTGAGAAATTTGTCTCTCAGTCATATTATCGAGAAGTACAATATCTATTTTCTGATTTAAAATTTTTTTCAGTTGTTTAATTGTATCAATTTCTACTGTAATTTTTCTTTTTAATTTTGATTTTTTGATTTTTTTTATATTCTCAACAATTCCTTCTTTATTTCCAAGATGGTTATCTTTTATGAAATAAAAATCTGATAAAGAGGCCCTGTTTACATGCGCACCACCAATTGTAAGAGCATATTTTTGTATCTGTCTCACCCCAGCAATTGTTTTTCTTGTTGAATAAATTTTAACGCCGTAAGGTGCTGCAATATCAACAAATTTTCTTGTTTTTGTCGCAATACCAGACATGAACCCTAAAAAGTTTAGAGCTGTTCTCTCTGCAATTAATATACTTCGTGCATCACCATTAACGTCAATAATTTTACTTCCTTTAACTACTTTACTTCCATCTTTTTTTAGAACTTTTATTTTAATTTTACTATTTAGTACTTTAAATGTTTGAACAACAAACTCAGTTCCACAGACAATTGCATTCTCTTTTGCGACTATAGATGCTTTGAGCCTTGTTTTTTTGGAAATTAAAACTTTTGAGGTTATATCACCATATCTGCCAAAATCTTCTTTCAAAGCAATTTTGATTTTTTCCTTAATATCTTTTTTAGCTAACAAGTTTTTCATCAACTTCTGATATAGTAGAATCCAAGATATTTTTGATATAACCATCTATTTCTGAATATTTAATATCAAAATGCTTAATAAAATCTTTATCAGTATCTTGGTAATCAGATCTTAAATGACAACCTCGACTTTCTCTTCTTAAATAAGCGCCTATGATAATAAATTTGCTAACTAAAATCATATCATTAAGTTTAGCTGAAAGGCCTTTTGATTCTCTCTCAATTTTAATTACATCATTTAGACCTCTGATAATAGAGTCTTTATTTCTAACTATTCCTAAATTTCTCATCATTGAAGACCTTAATTGCCATATATATTTTTTTGCTCTTATTTTATTTTTAGTTTTCTCTTTAAAAATCTTTATAAATTTAGAACTAATATGAATATCCTTTTTTATATTCTTTTTATTTATTTCGCTTGCAACAATCTTAGCAAATACAAGAGACTCTAATAGTGAATTTGACGCAAGGCGGTTTGCTCCATGAATACCAGTTGCAGCAACCTCTCCACAGCACCACAGTCCTTCAACAGAAGTCTGTCCTTTCAGATCAGTTTTTACGCCACCTATATGATAATGGGCGACAGGAATTATTGGCAGCAGGTCTCTTTCAGGATCTAAGTCTGCATTTTCACAATAGGATGAAACCTGAGGAAAACGAGCATCAAAATTACTACCCATGTGCCTACAATCTAAAAATACTGAATTTCCTTTTTCAATTTGTTTGAATATATTTTGAGCAATAAGATCTCTTGGTGCCAACTCATTATCAGGATGTATACCAAACATAAACCTTTCTTCATCTTGATTTACAAGGTAAGCCCCTTCACCTCTAATTGCCTCAGTAGCCAAAGGAGTAGGGTCTATGCCAAAATCAAGACCTGTTGGGTGAAATTGTACAAACTCCATGTCAGTAAGTGTTGCACCAGCATGAGATGCCAACGCTACGCCCTCTCCATAAGAACTTCGTGGGTTGGTTGTATTTGCAAAAATACCTCCTAAACCACCTGTCGCTAAAACTACATGAGAACTTTGGATAATTACATTACTGTCAGGAACATTATCGTCAGTAAATCTTCCAATTACTCCGTAAATAGTATTGTTTTCCGTCATAATTCGATCAATTGAAACATTTTCTAAAACTGTGATGTGATCACTTTTTTTTACTTTTTCAATTAAGCCACGCATGATTTCAAGACCAGAACTATCACCTTTTGACCTTATAATTCTATTGAAGCTATGTGCACCTTCTAGTCCCAAATTAAAAGTACCATCTGCATTTTTATCAAAATTAACCCCATATCCTTCTAAATCATTAATGATGCCTTTTGCATTATTTATAACTTCTTTGATCGCATCGATATTCGCTATGCCTTTTGCTGTAGTCAAGGTATCATTGATATGGCTTTCAATACTGTCATCCTTTGAAACTGCAGCGGCAATCCCTCCTTGCGCCCAACTACTTGAGGTATTAATTCCAAGTGAACTTTTAGTAATTACGCATACTTTTCTTGGTGCTAAATTGAGTGCAACAGTTAAACCTGCTACACCGCCACCCACTATTACAACATCAGGGCTGTAAATTGCATCAGACATTAGCTGCTTCTGCCAATTTCAAGCATTCGATCAATGGAGAGACGGGCCTTATCAATAATTGCCTTATCAACTTGAATTTGATACTGGTTAAATCGTATTGCATCATAAATTTTCTTTAGAGAAATTCTTTTCATATGAGGGCATAGATTGCAAGGTCTGATAAATTCGACATTAGGATTCTCGATGGCAACATTGTCGCTCATCGAGCATTCCGTGACCATAATTACCTTTCCAGGTTGATTGTCTCTTACATAATTACTCATTCCGGCCGTAGAGCCAGCAAAGTCACTTACCGCAATTACTTCAGGAGAACATTCGGGATGCGCCAATACAACAATATCTTTATGTTGTTTTTTATATGTCATTATTTCTTCAGCAGTAAATCTCTCATGTACCTCACATCGCCCTTTCCAAGAAATAATTTTCACTTCTGTTTGAGCTGCAATATTTTTTGCAAGGTATTCGTCAGGAAGAAATATAACTTTATCAACACCTAAAGATTCTACTACATGTTTTGCATTTCCTGATGTACAGCATACATCCGTTTCTGCTTTTACATCAGCTGATGTATTTACATATGTAACAACCGGTATGCCAGGATATTTTTGCTTTAATAATCTTATGTCTTCTGCGGTTATCGACTCAGATAAAGAACATCCAGCACGAGTATCTGGAATTAAAACATTTTTGTTTGGGCTAAGTATTTTTGCTGTTTCAGCCATAAAATGAACACCGCATACAATTATTGTATCTGCGTCAGAGTCCCTTGCCTCATAAGCCAATTTTAATGAGTCACCAACAATATCAGATACGCAGTGAAAAATTTCAGGTGTCTGGTAATTGTGTGTTAAAATTGCAATATTTTTTTCCTTTTTTAGTTTATTTATTTCATGAATGAGTGGAGCATGAAATGGCCACTCAACTTCAGGTATTATTTTCTCTACGCTCTTATACAGATGAGACGTTGCGTCTTTTACCTCAGAATTAAAATCTGATGGATATTGCAAATTTTCATTCAACATAATTATTTTTTAATATAGTTTAATATTACAATTATAGTTAAATGTATATATTTCAACATATCAACAATTATAGAAAAAACACGGAAATCTGCCGTCGTGCTGGAATTGGTAGACAGGCTGGTTTGAGGGATCAGTGAACATAGTTCGTGAGAGTTCGAGTCTCTCCGACGGCACCATATGGTAATAGGTACAAAATAAGATGAAAATCCTTTTTATAGGACCCACAAGAATAGGGGATACCATTCTTTCAACATCAATAATAAATTTTTATATACAGAAATATGACGATTGTAGTTTTTCTATTATCACAAGTCCATTTGCTAAAGACATATACATCAATATGCCAAGACTATCTAAAATTTTAGTTGTAAATAAAAAAAAATACGGTTTACATTGGTTAGATATAATTAAATTCTCTTTTTTTAAAAAGTGGGATCTTGTTATCGATTTAAGATCATCAATTACATCTTATTTACTAAACACAAGGACAAGAAAAATATTCAGAGGAAATAACAATTTTCATAAAATTGTTCAGTTTAAAAAATTCTTAAATACCGAAGAAGAATTAGTTCCTAAAGTTTGGTATGACTCTGAAGTTAGCTCAAAAAGCTTAGTAAAAATTCCTAACAATAAACGCATGATTGCTGTTGCGCCTTACTCAAATTGGCCAAAAAAGGATTGGTCAATAAAAAAATACAAGTCGTTGCTTGAAAATGAATTTTTTAAAAGTTACACAATAATTTTAACTGGTATTTCGAATGATATCCGAAATAAAAAAGAATTTAATGACTTCTTAAATTCATCAAACCTTAATATCATAAACTTATTTGACTGGGGCAATCTAAGACATATGGTGCCTATATTTGAGAAATGCGATTTTTTTATTGGCAGTGATAGTGGATTAATGCACCTATCAGCATCAACGGGGTGCAAAACTTTTGCCCTTTTTGGACCCACAAACGATCTGGTGTATGGACCATGGGGAAATCATACCGTGATTAAATCTAATAATGATATGGTAGATCATGAACTTGAAAATTTATCTGTAGAAAAGGTAATAAATAGCATAAAAGATAGTATATAGTGTTTGATTTAGTAATAAGAAACGGAAAGATTGTAACTCATAACAACGAGAGGTTAGCTGATATTGCCATTAAAAATGGAAAAATATTTAAAATTGGTAAACTATCTAATCTGAAATCAAAAGAGAATATTGATGCAAGAGGTTTACATGTTCTGCCGGGCGCTTTTGATACACAAGTTCATTTTAGAGAACCTGGCAATACAAAAAAAGAAAATCTTAAATCGGGAAGCTTAGCTGCTATTACAGGCGGGATAACTTCAGTTTTTGATATGCCTAATAACAAACCAAGCATCACAACAAAAAAGCTTTTTATGAAGAAACTGCAGACTGCTAAAAAGAGAATGCATTGCAATTACGCTTTTTATTTTGGAGCTGAAAAAGATAACATTAAAGAAATTAAGAAAGTTGAGAAAGTTAAGGGTTGTTGTGGCGTAAAAGTTTTTGTTGGTTCCTCAACAGGTACATTACTTGTCTCAAACCATAATGATATTGAGAAAATTATGAGATCTACAAATAAAATGATCTCATTTCATTCTGAAAATGAAGATATGCTAATCACAAGAAAAAAATATGCAAAAAAAGGAAAGCCGTTAAGTCATCAAGTATGGCGAAATGTAGATACAGCCTTAAGTTCTACAAGAAAGCTGATCAGATCAGCTAATAGAAGTAAGAAAAAAATACATGTTCTTCATATAACTACGGCAGAAGAAATAAAATTGCTTCTTAGAAACAGAAAATATGTCTCATTTGAAGTAACACCTCAGCACCTAATATTGGTATCACCAGATTGTTATAAAAAACTGGGTACATACGCTCAAATGAATCCACCTATTAGAGGCACCAGACACAGAAATGTTCTCAGAAAAACTTTACAAAAAGGCCAAATCGATATTATTGGATCGGATCACGCTCCTCACTTAAAATCTGAAAAAAATAAAATTTATCCAAATAGTCCATCGGGAATGCCGGGAGTTCAAACTTTACTTCCCATTCTTTTAAATGAGGTTTCAAAAAAGACAATTTCACTCAATGAAGTAGTAAAGCTAACAAGCTTTAATCCTAAAAAAATTTTTAAGATTAAAAATAAGGGGTTAATTAAAGTTGGTTATGACGCAGATCTAACAATTGTTGATATGAATAAAACAAAAAAAGTTCTGAATAAAGATATGAAAACAAAGTGTGGATGGACACCTTTCAACGGCATGAAACTCAAAGGTTGGCCTGTTGGAACAATAATAAATGGTAAACCAGCATTTTGGAAAAATAAAATCAATAAGTCAGTATTTGGTAATCCAATAAGTTTTAATTAGCTACGTGCAATAAAAGAAGAATTTCTAAAATTACGCTTACCATAGCGCAAAATTTTGCGATCCAATGTTCTTATTCTACCACCTGCAAATCTTAATATAGCATCTCCAGCGGCCGTGTCCCATTCCATTGTAGTACCAAACCGAGGATATACATTAGCTAAGCCATGTGCGATGTAACACAATTTTATTGAACTTCCTGAACGAAGTATTTTATTAGCATTGAATCTCTTAAAAACCATTTTTTTTGCTTTTTCTACTTCATTCTTAGCAAGTGAATGAGATCTACTTAAAATGACAATATTTTTATTTCTTTTTTTAACTTTAATTTTTTTTATATTATTAATATGTCCTTTTTTATTCAATTTTGAAAAATAAGATTTTTTATCTTTTGTGAAATAAAGCTTATTCTTAGTTGGCATATAAATAATACCAAAAACTGGTTTTTTATTTTCAATCAGGCCAATATTTACAGTAAATTCGCCGTTCCCTTTTAAAAATTCTTTTGTGCCATCTAATGGGTCTACTAACCAAAATCGTTTAGCAGCTTTACCTTTTTTGATTTGCTCTTCAGAAACTATTGAAATATCAGGAAAATGTCTTTTTAAGCCCTTACAAATTATATCATTCGCCTTAATATCCGCATTAGTAACAGGCGTATTATCTGACTTGTATTTTTTGGTTACCTTTTTTTTATAGATTTTGATGATTTCAATGCCGGCAAGATGAACAATTCTAATTAATTCATCAAGTTTTTCAGGTGTTATTTTCATATTAGGAACAAAGCTTGTAAAATAGACAATAAGACAAATATATTATACATACCAGAGCAAAAATTATTAAATCGTATGGATAACAATGTGAATAGCATAAAGGGAAATAATCCTATTGTAGTAGCTATGTCAGGAGGCGTTGACTCTTCAGTAGCTGCTGCACTCATGAATAAGGATTATGAAGATGTGATAGGTGTCACTCTGAGACTATATGATGAAAAAAAAGTAGCAAACTCTAAAACATGTTGTTCGGGCGCGGATATAATGGATGCAAAAAAAATAGCTAACACCATAACTATTCCACATTATGTTTTTGACTATGAGGAAATTTTTAGAAAAAATGTTGTTGAGCCTTTTATTAATGAATATAAATCAGGGAGAACCCCCATACCTTGCATAAATTGTAATGAAAAGGTAAAATTTCTTGATCTACTGTCTTTTGCAAAGGAAATTAATGCGAAATCATTAGTGACAGGTCATTATATAAAGAAAGTAAAAATTGATAATGAGTGGCGACTGTATATTCCCCAAGACAAAGATCGAGATCAGTCCTATTTTCTTTTTACAATGAAAAAAGATGATCTGGATCTCATAGAATTTCCTCTGGGTGATTATAAAAAAGATGAGATCAGGGATCTAGCATTAAAACTAAACTTACACGTGTTTGATAAAAGTGATAGTCAGGATATTTGCTTTATACCTGACGGAGATTATAAAAAGTTTATAAATAAGAATATTGAGAGCAATGAAGGTGAAGTTGTAGATGTAGATGGAAATGTACTTAATAAACATGAAGGTATTCAAAACTTCACAATAGGACAAAGAAGAGGTTTAGGAGTTTCACAGGATGAGCCGCTTTATGTAAAAAGAATCGATAAAGATAGAAACAGAGTCATTGTGGCAAATAAGAATAATATTAGTTCCTCAACTATATATGTTGAAAATATAAACTTAATTGCAAAAAATTTACCTAAAGATCTATATGTGAGAGTTAGATCAACTGGAAAATTATTAGATGCAAAAATAGAAATTATTAAAAAGAACGGAGCAAAAATTTCTCTCGTGACTCCTGAAACAGCTGTATCTCCAGGTCAGGCGTGCGTTTTTTATTGTAAAGATGAAATAGGTACACGACTTTTGGGAGGTGGTTGGATCCATTCGACAAATTAGTAATATTGTATATTATGGCTCATCTTTGGCGGGGTAGCTCAGTTGGTTAGAGCGGAGGAATCATAATCCTTAGGTCGGGGGTTCAAATCCCTCTCCCGCTACCAAGAATTTCTAAAATTCAATTATTTAGATGCTTTTAAGTACTCCTTTACTTTATTTCCCCAAGCATAACTCTCTCTTGCTCTCATGCGACCCTTTTCTCCTATTCGTTTTCTTATATTATCGTTCTCAAGTAAAAATAATATTTTTTCTGTAATCATTTCCTGATTACCTGCTTCGCAAATCATTCCTGTTTCATTATCTATTATTGCGTCAGATATACCGCCACTATTACTTCCAATCGCAGCTACTCCATGAAATGAGGCATCGATATAGGCCATGCCAAATCCTTCAACAGACTCTCCAACCGTAGTAGGAGTCATGACGAACAAGTCTGAATTTTCTAAGATTAAAGATTTTTCTGGTTCAGTTATCCAACCTAAAAATTTTACGTTTTCTTCAAGCTTCAATTTTTTTGTAAGATTTTTGATGAATTCTAAATATGGACCTTTTCCCGCTATTAAATATAAAATATTAGGAAATTTGTCTTTTATTTGAACAAGTGCCTTTAAGATAAATTCATGACCCTTTCTTTTTTCAACTCTTGCAAGTGTAGTAATGACAGGACTATCATTTCCTATTATTTTTCTGACATTTTCCCTATCATTTATAGATATAAAATCACTGTATACGTCAATTCCAGGGTGAATTACCTCAATTAAATTCTCACTAATTTTAAGAGAGGCCTGCATGAGATCTTTAGTATAAGTAGAATTAGCTAAAATTTTATATACGTCTTTGTAGGAATTTTGAATTCTATTTTTTTTAAACCTCATTAGATCAAGCATTATAGTCCAATACTGTTTTGGAATTTCAGTACCATGAGCAAGTACTAATATTTTTTTCTTTTTTTTTCTTAAATATTCAATACTTTTCCATGAGTCAGCGTAAATCGCTGTAACAATTTCGTTTTTACAAACTTGTTCAACGTATCTTGCTTTTTCTAACCGTCTTAGAGGTTTCCAGCCTGAAAATCTTTTAATTTTATATTTTTTATATTTGTCAGAACTTTCTTCAATGCCGTCTGCTAATACCAAAACATCTTCACCACTGCTCGCCATTGCATCTGCCATTCCAGTCATTAGAGATTCAATACCTCCAATTTTAGGTGCAAAGCATTGAGTTGTGATGATGATCACTTGAATTTCTTTATTCTTTCCACTTTATTGAACATCCAATGCTTGGTATTTGATCCTTCGGACCTGACCCAGTTTCTGAAACTTGTATCATTGCTTCTAAGAGTTCTTTTTTTGCATCTGGAATTATCTCCATTTTAGATTCTTCAAGTCTACCTCTATACTGAAGTTCATTATTTGCATTAAAACCAAAAAAATCAGGAGTACAAACAGCATTATATTTACGTCCGACATGTTGTGTCTCGTCATAAACGTAAGGAAATACAAAATTATTTTTCTCAGAAAATAACTTCATGTTATCAAATGAGTCTTCTTCACCATATTTTGGATCATTTACATCATTAGACATTATTGCAATTGCACCAATACCTTTTTCTTTGAGTATGGTTATGTCTTCAACAATTCGATGTATTACTGATTTCACGTAGGGACAATGGTTGCATATGAACATTACAAGCGTTCCATTTGGGCCTTTAATATCCTTAAATGAATAGTATTTGTTATCGATGCCAAAAAGATTAAATTCCGGTGCCATCCAACCAAAATCACAAATCGGGGTTTCTAATGCGACCATAATTTTCTTTCTATTGTCTAAATATCTAATTATCTTTACTATATTTCTTACTTAACTAAATAACAAGATATGATCTATTCACTTGGAGATAAAAAAATTAATCGAGATAATGCAGACTTCTGGGTAGCCCCAAGTGCTTCTGTGATAGGAGACATTATACTGAAAAAAAATGCAAGTGTATGGTTTGGAGCTGTTTTAAGGGGTGACAATGATCCAATAATTGTTGGTAAAAATTCTAATATTCAAGATAATTCTGTTTGTCATACGGATGATGGAATGCCATTAGTGATAGGGGATAATGTCACAGTAGGTCATAAAGTTATCTTACATAGCTGTTCAGTAGGAAATAATTCTCTCATAGGAATGGGCTCAACAGTTTTAAATAAGGCAAAAATAGGAAATAATTGTTTGGTTGGTGCTAATTCGCTAATTACTGAGGGGAAAGAATTTCCTGACAATAGCCTCATAGTGGGATCTCCTGGAACTGTTAAAAGAGAATTGACAGATATGGAAAAAAAGATAATTGAACTTAGTGCTTTTCACTATGTTGAAAATATGAAAAAATTTAGAGATAATTTAAAAGAAGACAATATTTAATGAGTACCTTTGATTACATAATTGCAGGAGCTGGTTCAGCCGGTTGCGTTTTAGCGAATAGGCTCTCCAAAGATCCTGATATAAAAGTTCTTTTAATTGAGGCTGGTGGGACTACATGGCATCCGTTTGTTAAAATGCCAGCAGGTGTACTTGAACTAATTTCTGGCGAAGGTGCTGGTAAATTTTATAATTATGGCTATTGGACAGAGGGTCAACCATATTTAAACAATAGAAAACTTTTCTTCCCTCGAGGTAAGGGCTTGGGTGGTTCAAGTAATATTAATGGAATGCTCTATGTGAGAGGTCATTCACGTGATTATGATATATGGAGACAGCTTGGCAATGAAGGATGGTCTTATGAGGAGGTGTTGCCTTATTTTAAAAGAGCTGAAAAAAATGAAAACGGATCATCGGAATTTCATGGAAGTGATGGTGAATTAAGTGTTCAAAACCCAGTGTTTACAAATAACCCCCTACATCGATGTTTTTTAAATGCTGGTAAAGAGGCAGGCTATAAATATATTGAAGACATCAATCAATACGATAATGAAGGTTTTGGACCATGTCCACAAACGATTTCAAAAGGCTATAGAGCAAGTACAAGTTTTTCATTTTTAAATCCTATTAAAGACAGAAAAAATTTAACGATTGCAACTAATTCAACAACCAATAAACTTTTATTTGAGGGTACAAAATGCGTTGGACTTGAGTATTTAAAAGGAAAAGAAATTATAAAAGCTTACGCTGAAAGGGAAGTAATTGTATGCGGAGGTGCTATTAACTCACCTCAGATATTACAACTTTCAGGAATAGGTAAAGGAGATTACATAAAAAAATGGGGATTAAAAGTTGTAGCCGATCTTCCAGGAGTAGGTGAAAATTTACAAGACCATTTAGATGTATTATCTCACTACGAGTGTACACAGCCAGTAACGGAAGCAAAATATACAGCGGGTGGACTTGCAATATTTAGGATGGCGGCCATTTTGGCTCAATGGATGATAACAAAAAAAGGCCCTGGAAATGATATCGGTTTGTCTGGTGTATCATTTTTAAAGACAGATGACACACTTGACCTTCCTGACATACAAATGCATTTTGTTGGTTCACTTTTAAAGGATCATGGAAAAACAAGACCTGACTCTCATGCGTTTAGTAATCATGTTTGTCAGCTCAGACCTGAGAGTAGAGGCTATATTGCTCTAAAATCATTGGATCCTTCAGTGCCTCCAATTATACAACCAAACTATTTCGCAACTCAAAAAGATCGAGATACTCTTATTAAAGGTGTGAAAATGTCGCGAGAAATAGTGAACCAGTCTGCTTTTGATGAATACCGAGGTAAAGAAATAACTCCAGGTATTCATGTTCAAACAGATGAGGAAATAGAGGAATTCATTAGAAGTGCTGCTGAAACGATTTATCATCCAGTTGGCACTTGTAAAATGGGAAGTGATGAATTTGCAGTTGTAGATGATAAATTAAGAGTAAGAGGTGTCGAAAATTTAAGAGTAGTTGATGCGTCTGTAATGCCAACTCTAATTGGTGGAAACACCAACGCACCTACAATTATGATAGCTGACAAAATTTCAGATCATATTCTTGGCAATGAATTCCTTCCATCTCAGCATGTTAGTTACAAAGATAAAAACGCTGCATAATTTTGAACAAATTATTATTTTCAATTCTTGGAGTAACCCTAGTTTTTGTCACAGCACTGATAATAGTCAATCAATATAATACTAAAAATTTTGCTCAAACTAGTTTTTTAGAAATAGAAAAAAAATATTCTTACAAGATTGAACGAGACCAGTTTGGAGTGCCACATGTATATGGAGATACGGATAAAGATGCAGCATTCGGATTCGCTTATGCACAAGCAGAGGATGATTTAAAACATATCGAGATGATGATTAAAATGTCTCGTGGGGAGCTCTCAAATTTAAATTTTAATTCGAAAACATTTGCAGCTATTTATTCACTGATTACTGGTGATGGCGACATAATGGAAAACCTAGATGCAATTGAAGGAGTAGAGTTAGATTTTTTATTTAAGTTTTTTAATGTTAATGAAACTGTTAATAAAAAAATCTCAGAAATTCCTGAGGAGACAATTAATTATATAAAAGGTTATGCAGATGGACTTAATTATTATGCTGCAAAAAATCCGCACTTAGTTGATCAATCTTTATATCCAGCTACTGCATATGATTTGGTTGCGGGTATGACATTTCGAATGCCATTATTTTATGGTATCGATCATTCAATAACCGAACTCATTAATTTAATGGATAGCAAAGAAGAGGAAGTATCAATGAACATGAAAGCAATATCCAATAATCCAATAGTTGCAAGCATAAATACATACTTTAAACCATCAGGTTCAAACGCATTTGCCGTTTCCAAAAGTAGATCACAAGACAATGAGACAATGCTTGTCATTAATTCACATCAACCATTAACAGGTCCAGTAGCTTGGTATGAAATTCATATAAAAAGTGGTGAAGGTTTAAATATTATGGGTGGTACTTTTCCAGGATCGCCATTTGTACATGTTGGCTTTAATGAGCATCTCGGCTGGGGAGCTACAGTAAATCAGCCAGATTTATCTGATATTTACGAATTAAAACTTAATCCGGAGAATAATGATCAGTATGAACTAGATGGTGCATGGGTTAATCTCACTGAAATGGAGCAAAATTTCAAAGTTAAACTGTTTGGCCCTTTCAGTATTACATATCCTATACAAATGTATTATTCAGTACATGGACCTGTTTTGAAAGATGATAATAAAGCCTATGCTCTAAGGTTTGTAGGAATGGATGATGTCAATCACTCAACTGCGTGGCTCAAAATGAATAAATCAAAAAATATTGATGAATGGCTTGATGCCTTAAGAATGGAACAGCTAGCTAGTTTAAATTTAGTTTACGCCGATAAAGAAGATAATATTTTTTTTGTTCATAATGTTAAATCGCCAGTAAGAGACCCAAACTATAACTGGAAGCAAGTGGTACCTGGAAATAAGAGTGATTTAATTTGGAAGAATTTTCATCCTTTTGAGAGTGTTCCACAGATCTTAAATCCAAGCTCAGGATATATATTTAGCACCAATCAAAATCCTTTTTTTGTTACAGCTAAGGAAGATAACTTATCTTTATCTAACTTTAATCCAACGATGGGTTTTCAAACACGAACAACGAACAGGGCATATAGAGCTTACGAACTTCTTGATCCTGATAAATCAATATCATTTGGTGAACTTGATAAATACAAACACGATAATAAGTTTTCTTACAATTCAAGACAATACAAGTTTATGAAAGAAATTTTCAATCATGAATTTTCAGAAAATAAATTAAAAAATGCTCAAGAATTTTTGAGAGATTGGGATCTTGGAACTGACTCTGATAATTTACATGCTGCTTTTGGAGTTTGTATCTTGTCTCCTGAATGGTTGGCAGAAATAACAAGAAAGCCACGCCCAGATCCAATCGACATATTCATTAATTGTGTTGATGAGTTTGAGAAAAATTTTGGGACATTAAGTGTAAAATGGAGTGATGTAAATTTCTTGGAGAGAGGGTCAAATTTAGTGCACATTCAAGGAGGGCCCGATGTTTTAAGGGCAATTTACGCCCCACGCAGCAATGATGGTATACTCAAAGCTGTTGCTGGAGACGGCCTTTATATCTATGTAAAATGGGATGAAAATAAAAAACAGGTATCAAAAAGCATTCACCAATTTGGAAGCGCTACAATGAACATGGGTTCTCCGCACTATGATGATCAAATTAATTTATTTGCAAGTGAAAAGCTCAAAGATACATTCTTTAATTGAGCTTGTAGAAAAAAAATAATTATATAAAATTTTCTCATGTTATTACACGAGCATTTAGAAAATGGAGCAGATAAAAATCCTAATCTCCCCTTTTCTGAATTTGAAGGAAATTCGCTTTCTTATCAAGAAGCAAATTTATTAAGCAATCAATTGGCCAACAAACTTGTTTATGAGGGTTTAGAAGTTGGAGATAGATTTGCATTTCTTGCAAAAAATTGTACTGAAATGGCAATTATGTATTACGCAGCATCAAAAGTTGGTGCTGTACCTGTTCCACTGAATTATCGTTTAGCGGACCAAGAGTGGGCATACATAATAAATGACTCTGAAGCCAAACTTATAATAGTCAAAGGTAATGAATATTCGAATAGAATAAATCAGATTTCATCAGAATTAAGAAATTTAAAAAAATATATTTCTATATCCCTTGATAACAGTATCGAAAAATTTCAGGATTTTTATGATTGGCTTTCAGATAGTTCGAATGAAAAACCAACTTTAAAAATCCATGAAAATGATGACGTATATCAAATGTACACAAGCGGTACTACAGGCCATCCAAAAGGCGCCGTTCTTTTACAAAGAAATGTTGCTGCTAACATAAGACAGTATTTAAATAGTTTAACTTTACCAAGGCCTTCGAGAACTCTTTTGGTGGCACCAATGTATCATGCTGCAGCAATGATTAATATGTGTGGATGCATTGCAATAGGTGGAACAATAGTTATTCAAGAGGATTTTATTCCGCAAGATGTAGTAGACTGTCTATCAAATGAAAAAATTACGCATACAGTTTTAGTCCCCGCAATGATTCAAGCTTGCTTAGTATCAGTGCCAAATGTTGCGAGCAACGAATATAATGATTTAGATCAGATACATTATGGAGCCTCACCGATCGCCCCGGAAACACTCAAAAAAGCAATGGATGTTTTTAAATGTAAATTTGGACAAGGTTTTGGAATGACAGAAACGGTAGCTGTTATTTGTTTAATGACCCCAGAAGAACATATTCGTGCACTCAATGAAAAACCTGAGCTATTAAAATCATGCGGCAGACCTGCAATTGATACACAAGTTGAAATTAGAGATGAAAATGATAACCCTCTTCCCATTGGAGAAATAGGTCAGATCTGCGCAAAGGGACCTCAAATCATGAAAGGTTATTGGAATAAAAAAGAGGAAAGTGAGAAAGCGCTTAAAGGCGGGTGGATGCATACAGGTGATGCAGGTCGAATGGATGAAGAAGGATTTGTATTTATACAAGATAGAATAAAAGACATGATTGTGTCTGGAGGTGAGAATATTTACTCAACAGAAGTTGAAGCAGCTTTATTTGCACATCCTGATGTTGTTGATGCAGCAGTCATTGGTATTCCAGACGAAAAATATGGTGAAGTAGTTAAAGCTTGTATCGTGAAAAAGGAGGGGTCAAATGTAACTGAGGATGATTTGATAAGCTTCTGTAAAGACAGAATTGCAAGCTATAAAAAACCCCAATCAGTAGATTTTATTGATGAGGTTCCAAGAAATGCTAGTGGCAAAGTTCTAAAAAAAGTATTGAGAGAACCGTATTGGAAGGATCAGGAAAGACAAGTAAGCTAAGCTGTCGCCGTACCTCCAACAGTAAGATTTTCTATCAACATAGTAGGCTGACCTACTCCAACCGGAACACTTTGACCGTCTTTACCGCACGTTCCAATACCTGTATCCATTTTTGAGTCGTTACCAACCATCTTAACTCTTTTTAACACATCAGGACCGTTACCAATAAGCGTCGCACCTTTTACAGGGTTTGTAACTTTGCCATTTTCTATTTTGTATGCTTCAGTACAAGTAAATACAAACTTGCCACTTGTTATGTCAACCTGGCCACCGCCGAAATCAACTGCGTATAGTCCATTTTTAACTGATTTTAAAATTTCTTCGGGATGGCGATTACCCGACAACATATATGTATTTGTCATACGAGGCATGGGTAAGTGAGCATAACTTTCTCTTCTGCCATTCCCTGTAGGATTAACGCCCATCAGTTTTGAGTTTAATCTGTCCTGCATGTAACCAGTTAAAATTCCATTTTCAATTAACGTTGTACAATTAGTTGGTGTACCCTCATCATCAACGCTTAGAGACCCTCGACGAGAGTCAATTGTTCCATCGTCAACAACCGTCACTGACTCGTCTGCAATTTTTTCTCCCATAAGGTTAGAGAATGCAGAGGTTTTTTTCCTATTAAAATCACCCTCAAGTCCATGTCCAATTGCTTCATGTAGCAGTACACCCGGGTAACCAGGTCCAAGAACTACATCCATTTCACCTGCAGGTGTGTCAACGGAAGTAAGATTTATCTCGGCTTGATTGATTGCTTCATCTACCTGATTTTGCCAATGAGAGGAATTTAAGAAAGTTGAGTAATCTACTCTACCACCTGAGCCTCTGCTGCCATTTTCCTGACGTCCATCCTTTTCGAGAACGATGGATACATAAAGTCTTACTAGAGGGCGAAGATCTTCAATCATAATTCCACCAGGTCTATAAATTCTTACGGCCTGCCATTCACCGTTTAGAGAAGCCGAAACTTGCTTAACATTTGGATTTTTTGATCTCGCGTATTCATCAATTTTTTTTAGAGTTTCTACTTTTTCTGAGAATTCAGTTTCATTAATTGGATTGATCTCATTGTAAAGTTTACGGTTGGTTTTTGAGAAGTTAGCGTTGAAATTTGCATTATGGTCTTTTGTAATAAAATTTACTGTTTCACTGGCTTTTTTTAGAGCATTTTCATCAATATCGGATGAATGAGCGTATCCTGAACTTTCGCCGGCTATAGCCCTTAATCCAAAACCCTTTGATGTATCAAATGATGCACTCTTTAGCCTTTGATCATCGTATACAAAGCTCTCACTTTCACAGAATTCCATGAATAGTTCTCCATCGTCTGCTTTGTGCAAAGCATCTGATACAATTTTATCAACTTTAGAGTTATCTAAATTGCTTCTAGTGAAAAAGAGGCTGTCATTGGACTGATTCTCTATTATTTTGTTAATCATTTCGAATTGTTCTGAATAAAAGATATTGTTATAGAATATATTAAAAAAACCCTAAAAACTAGCAAAAATTGCGTCAAACTGTCGCGAAATAATGAGTAGTTTAATGCAAATTAAGCAGTATATATTACGTAATAGTTCAAAACATTAAATCAATAATTTTTCTATGAAAAATATTATTAAGATATCATTTTTTCTTCTTACACCCTCTTTTTCTCTAGCAAATGAAGGCATTTCTGAAAATTGGCAGCTAAGCTTTCAACAGCCTGCAACTGATTTAATGTCTGACATTATATCATTTCATAGTTATATTTTAATGCCTATCATTACAGGTATATCACTTTTAGTACTTGGTCTTCTGCTATATATCATGTTCAGATTTAATAGCAGTCGTAATCATGTTGCTTCCACGACAACACATAACACAACAATTGAAATATTGTGGACTGTAATTCCAGTAATATTGTTAATTATTATTGCTATTCCATCATTCAGATTACTTTACGTTTCTGAAACAATACCAAAGGCAGATATAACAATTAAGGCTATTGGCAATCAATGGTATTGGACTTACGAGTACCCTGATTTCGATGATATCTCTTTTGATGCTAACATGCTTGCTGATCATGAGCTATCAGATCCGAAGTTAAGATTGTTAGAGACTGATACACAAATTGTTGTACCAGTAGATAAAGTGGTCAAGCTTCAATTAACTTCAGCAGATGTGCTGCACGCTTGGACAATTCCAGCATTTGGTGTCAAGATGGATGCTGTACCAGGAAGATTAAATGAAACATGGTTTAAAGCTAATAAAGAAGGAATTTATTATGGTCAATGCTCAGAGCTTTGTGGTCCAAAACATGCATTTATGCCCATTAATGTAAAAGTCGTCTCAAACAAAGAGTTTGAAGAGTGGATCGAATTTGCTAAATCTGAATATGCATCCCTAGAGATTAATTACAGTGACGATACATTTGAAATGGCTAAAAAATAAAATATTTTATTTAGAGGAGAAACATATAAATGGCAGATATTACAGCAGATCAGGTAGACAGTCACGATCATCACCCAACTGGCTGGAGAAGATACCTATACTCAACAAACCATAAAGATATTGGAACTCTTTATTTAATATTTGCAGTTATAGCAGGTTTAGTAGGAACTGGAATGTCTGTTCTGATGAGAATGGAGCTAATGTATCCTGGAGACGGTATATTGGGAGGTGACCATAATTTATATAATGTTCTAGTTACAAGTCATGGTTTGCTAATGATTTTCTTTATGGTTATGCCAGCTATGATTGGTGGTTTTGGAAACTGGATTGTGCCACTTATGATTGGCGCTCCAGATATGGCTTTCCCACGAATGAATAATATCTCTTTTTGGTTATTGCCAGCATCACTAATATTACTTATCGCATCATTATTTGTTGAGGGAACATCGGGCGGTGCAGGCGTTGGAGGTGGATGGACCATATATCCACCATTGTCTGCTAACTTAGGTTCGCCTGGCCCTGCAGTGGATTTAGCAATCTTCTCATTACACCTTGCTGGAGCATCATCAATTCTTGGCGCAATTAACTTTATAACAACGATTTTTAATATGAGGGCTCCTGGCATGACTCTTCATAAAATGCCTTTATTTGTGTGGTCAATTCTTGTGACAGCTGTCCTTTTACTACTTTCATTGCCAGTATTGGCCGGTGCAATCACAATGCTTCTTACAGATAGAAATTTTGGGACAACTTTCTTTAGTGCCGCTGAAGGTGGGGACCCAGTACTTTTTCAACACCTATTTTGGTTCTTTGGTCACCCTGAGGTTTATATCTTAATTTTACCAGGTTTTGGAATTGTGAGTCACGTTGTAGCAACATTTTCTAAGAAGCCAGTCTTTGGCTATCTAGGAATGGCTTATGCAATGGTATCCATTGGTTTCCTTGGTTTCATCGTATGGGCTCACCACATGTACACTGTTGGCATGGACGCAGATGTAAAAGCTTATTATGTGTTTGCTACGATGGTAATTGCTGTGCCTACCGGAATTAAAGTCTTCTCATGGATTGCTACTATGTGGGGCGGTTCGGTAGATCTTAAAACACCAATGTTATGGGCAATAGGTTTTATTTTTCTATTCACTGTAGGCGGTGTGACAGGTGTTGTTCTCGCAAATGCAGGAATTGATCATTCGCTGCACGACACTTACTATGTTGTCGCACATTTTCATTACGTCCTCTCGATGGGAGCTGTTTTTGCAATATTTGCTGGTTTCTATTATTGGTTTGGTAAAATGTTTGGCAGAAACTACTCAGAGTTTTTGGGCAAGCTACATTTTTGGTTAACTTTTATTGGAGTGAATATAATATTCTTCCCACAACACTTCTTAGGTTTAGCGGGAATGCCAAGACGTTATGTTGACTACCCTGATGCTTACGCTGGATGGAATTATATTTCCTCAATTGGCTCATTCATATCAGTCCTTGGTTTGGCAGTATTCTTTGTGATGTTAGTACACGCTCTCATGAAAGTTAGAGATTGTGCTGACAACCCATGGGGTGAGGGAGCCACAACACTTGAGTGGACATTGCCTTCTCCTCCACCATTCCACCAGTTTGAGGAGCTACCAAAAGTTAAGTAGAAATTACAATGGCAAATATTACCTCAGTTTCTAACAAACAGGAATTTGGGCTAGGTTCTATTGCGACAAAACTAGTTCTATACATCTCCTTGCTTAAACCAAGGGTCATGTCACTTTCTATATTTACAAGCTTTGTAGGAATGATAATCGCACCTGGAAGTTTAAGTTTTACTACAGGTTTGCTCGCAATTCTTGCTATCTCAATTGGTTCTGGCGCGTCAGGAGCACTAAACATGTGGTATGAGAGAGATACTGACAAATTAATGAATAGGACAAAAGATCGAGCTTTGCCAACAAACCAAATAAGCGCTAATGGGGCACTCATCTACGGCATAACACTCTCATTAATTGCTGTATCAATGCTTTACTTGGTTTCAAATTTAGCAGCTGCAGGATTACTTTTAATGACAATTTGCTTTTATATATTTGTTTACACAATATGGCTTAAAAAGAGGACACCTCAAAATATTGTGATTGGAGGTGCAGCGGGAGCCTTTCCTCCGATGATCGGTTGGGCAGTTGTGACAGGAGGAGTCTCAACTGAGATTTGCCTTCTTTTCATGTTAATTTTTCTATGGACGCCTCCTCATTTCTGGGCTCTTGCACTTTATAAATCTGATGATTACAAAAAGGCTGGAATTCCAATGATGCCACTGATTGTTGGTGAGCGTAAAACGATAAATTTAATTATTGCATATTCGATTACCTTATTGCCACTTACTTTAATTATGAGTACATACTATTCTTTGTTCTTTGGAGTTTCGTCAACAGCTCTAAGTATTTTTTTCATTTATTTGGCATTTGATCTCAAAAGATCGTGGTTGAAAGATGGCTTGCTTGAGCGAAAAGCTCAAATGCTATTTTATTTTTCAATTATTTATCTGTTTAATATTTTCTCAATTCTATTAATCGATAATTTACTATGGAATATTTACTGATGGATAAAAAAATAAAAAAAAGAAATATAATAACTGCCCTCGTACTAGTTTTCTTTGTGGCTTTATTTTTCTCTTACACTGTTTATAAGTTGGGAACTATTTAAATGAATTTTATCAGGTCAAACAACAGTATCACAGCGATTGGACTAATAGGAATAGTTATCACCATGATCGCTTTAGCCTATGCGTCAGTGCCTCTATACAACTATTTTTGTAAAGTTACAGGATTTGGGGGCACTCCAAATGTGTATTCTTCTGAAAGCATTTATTCTATCGATAAAACTATCAATGTTAGATTAGACTCCAATGTTGGTTCTACCCTCGATTGGGAATTCTATCCTGAGCAAAGAATTCATCAATTAAAGATAGGTGAAAATAAACTGATTAATTATGTGATAGAGAATAACACAAACCAAACTCTAAGCGGTACAGCTGTTTATAATGTATCACCAACTGAGGCAGGCAAGTACTTTAATAAAATTGAATGCTTTTGTTTTCAAGAAACGGAGCTCAAGGCTAACGAAACTAAGATTATGCCAGTTTCATTTTTTATAGATCCTGAAATTGAAAATGATAAATACATTTCTGATTTATCAGAAGTTACTTTGTCCTATACCTTTTATGAAAACAGTGATACATAATTAGATATGAGTTCAGAAAATACAGAAAGAACACATGAATACCATTTAGTTGATCCAAGTCCGTGGCCCCTTCTTGCATCGATTGGAGCTTTAATCGCATGCGTTGGTGCGGTCGTCTATTTTAGGACCGATGACATGTGGACAATGATAATTGGTTTAGCAATTGTTATCTATGTTTCATACATGTGGTTTAGAGATGTGATTATAGAGGGCGAACATCAAGGTCATCACACCCCAGTTGTTCAAATTGGCCTTAGATACGGCATGACTTTATTTATTGCATCAGAAGTTATGTTCTTCGTTGCTTGGTTTTGGGCATATTTCAACGCAAGCTTATTCCCTACAGAACAAATAGGAGCTATATGGCCGCCACCAGATATTCATCTAATGGATCCATGGCATATACCTCTAATCAACACGTTAATCTTGCTTTTATCAGGAACAACAGTTACCTGGGCTCATCATGCATTGCTAGAAAGCAATAGAAAAGAGCTAATACAGGGACTATGGTGTACGGTAGGACTTGGTGTCGTATTCACTGGTTTTCAGGTTTATGAATACATGCATGCTGATTTTTCATTTTCTGGGCACATCTATGGCGCAACTTTTTATATGGCGACTGGCTTTCATGGCTTTCATGTTCTAATTGGAACAATATTCTTAATTGTTTGCCTTGCAAGATCGATTGCTGGCCATTTTAAATCTGACCATCATTTTGGGTTCGAGGCCGCTGCTTGGTATTGGCATTTTGTTGATGTTGTTTGGTTATTTTTATTTGCAGCAATTTATGTTTGGGGCTCATATTAATAAATACTATAATTGATTAAAAATCTTCTTTTCCACTTAATATTTATTACAACAATTGTTCTGCTTCTTTTGCTTTGTTTTTGGCAAACACAAAGGCTCGAATGGAAAAATAATTTAATAGAGTCAATAAATTCTAACTATAATTCTGTGATAGATGAATTTCCGTCAAACGACGAGAACTCTCAATATGAATTCATGAATACTTCGGTAAAAGGACAACTATTAACAGGTAAAAAAATGTTTTTTTATAAATTTAATCTTAAAGGAGAGTCTGGTTACGAAATTGTCTTACCAATGGAAATGATTAGTAAAAAATTTATTTATGTAATACTTGGCTGGATACCGTTTGACTCAAAAGATAATTTTGAATTAGATGAAGTTTTCAAAAATAGTGATATAGAAATCAGAGGAGCTTTAATCTATTCGAAGGATCGAAAGCCACTTATTCCAGAAAATGATACAATTGCAAATACCTGGTATTTGCTCAATACAAGTGAAATGGATGAATATCATAAATTAAATTCTAGTAAGTATATGATAAAACTAATAGACCAAAGCTATTCTGATAATGTACTGATTGAATTTGAGCCATCTAATATAACAAATAATCATTTCCAGTATGCTGTCACCTGGTTTTTGTTGTCTTTTGTAATTATGATAATGTATATCTACTATATTAGACAAAAGGTGCAAAAAAATGAGGTATAGAAGCACAAGGGGCAGCGATTACTTTGGGTTTAGTGAAGTTTTATTTGCTGGTTTAGCAAATGATGGAGGCCTATTTATTCCAGAAAATTGGCCAAATATAAATCATAAAGATATTAATCGAAATGTAAGTTATGAGGACTTAACAGAAATTATTTTGTCTCCATTTATTGGTGACGAAATTGATTCTGATCAATTGAAGAGGATTATCAAAGAAGCGTATTCAAATAACTTTACAGAAAGTGGTTGTGTATCATTCAAGGAGCTTAATAAAAACGAAATAATAGTGGAGCTATTCAATGGCCCAACTTTAGCTTTTAAAGACTTCGCAATGCAATTACTTATCCCTCTTTTTGATCATTTTTTAGAAAAAGAGATGAAAAAAATAAATCTTATAGTAGCAACATCAGGTGACACAGGATCAGCGGCTATCAACGCTGTAAAAAAAAGTAAAAACATAAATATTTTCTGTTTATATCCTAAGGGTAGGATTTCAGAATTTCAAAGAAGGCAGATGTCTACTGTTAATCAGGAAAATATTTTTCTTTGTGAAGTAGAAGGAACTTTTGATGACTGTCAAAAAATTGTTAAAGATATTTTGAAAGATACAGATTATAGTATGCATAATAATATATCAGCAGTTAATTCAATTAATTGGGCAAGAATTATCATTCAATCAGTATATTACTTTTATACATTTATTAATTTTACTGAAAGAGCTTCCAATAAAGTTAATTTTTCTGTCCCAACTGGTAACTTCGGAGATATTTATGCTGGTTATGTTTCATATAAAATGGGATTACCTATCAATAAATTAATAGTGGCTACTAACGAAAACGATATTCTAAATAGATTTATGAAGTCAGGGGTATATGAATCTAAAACAGTCATAAAAACATCAAGCCCAAGTATGGATATTCAGGTAGCAAGTAATTTTGAAAGATTACTTTTTGATATACTTAACCAATCAAATACTGAAACAAAAGTATCAATGGAAAATTTTGAAGAAGGTGGAAAAATATCAATATCTGAGGAAAATTTAGAAAAAGTTCGAGAGGTATTTAGCTCGAATAGTTCTTCGATGGATATCGTTCAAAACACAATCAAATCCGTGAAAGATAATTTTTCATATGTTATTGACCCCCACACTGCTACAGGACTGGATGCATCAAGATTTGAAAAAGATATGGATAGGCTTAATTTTGTTTTGGCTACAGCTCACCCTGTAAAATTTTCTGAGGTTGTTGAAAAATCAATAGGTGAAGATTTAAATTTAATGAGTAAATACAATTACTTATTTGATGCTGAAGAAAAAATGTATAAAATGGAAAATAACACAAGTCGAATTAAAGAATTCATTAGGGAGCAGATAAGCTAGTGTCATTTTTAACAACTTATTATCCAAAAAAGATAACATTTGAGAGGAAAGGTGAAAACGTCATCCTAAGACCTCCTGATTATAAAGACTGGAAATCATGGTCTTCATTAAAAGAAAAAAATAAAAGATATTTAAAACCGTGGGAACCTACATGGTCACCAAATGAACTTGAAAGAAGTTCATTTGTAAAAAGAGTAAGATATTTTGAAAAACTTGCATTAGATGATAATGCATATTCCTTTCTGATATTTGAAAAAAATAATAATAATTTGATTGGCGAAATTAATATAAATAATGTTCAAAGAGGTGTAGTTCAATCTTGCTCAATTGGGTATTGGATTTGTGAAACTAAGATGGGTAAGGGTTTAATGAGTGAATCAATAAAACTTATCAAAGAATTTATTTTTGATGAATTGAATTTACATAGAGTAGAGGCAGCGTGCCTACCAAGGAATGAGCGTTCTTTAAAGACACTTGAAAAAAATAATTTTTGCATTGAAGGATTAGTAAGACAGTATTTGAAAATCAATGGCAAGTGGGAGGACCACTTACTTTTATCTTGTATTAAGGAATAAATTTAGTATGGTCGTCAAATGTCAGATTTAATTGGAAATGAATTACCAAATGAGACTTTAGTTTTTATGGATAAGGACAAAGGTCCACAACCATTAAAGATATTGGATTTCTGCAAAGGAAAAAAAATAGTAATCTTTGGTGTACCAGGTGCATTCACACCAACATGTGCTCGAAATCATTTACCTGGCTTTATAGAGAATGCCGACAAAATTAGAGAAAAAGCTGTTGATGAAATAGTATGTTTTGCAACTAACGACATATTTACTATGTCAGCATGGGAGGAAATGTCTGGATCAAATGGAAAAATAAAATTTTTATCAGATAGTAAGGCTGAGTTTGCAAAATCATTAGGTACAGACTATCCCGATACATTTGGAACATCGATCAAGACAAAAAGATGCTCACTACTTGTCAATGATGGAATTATTGAAAAGTTTTTTGTCGAAGTAGATGGTGGTAAAGTTGATGTAAGTGGAGCAAATAAAATGATGGATTTACTATAATTTATCTTTTTATCTGAGCGACCGCCAGTTTATCAGCAATTTCATTTCCGTAATCACCTGAATGACCTTTCACCCACTCCCATTTTATCGAGTGTTTATCGGTCAAATTGTCTAATTCAACCCAAAGATCTTTATTTTTTACGTCTTTTTTTTGTGCGGTCTTCCAATCATTGGTTTTCCATTTTTTTATCCACTCCTGAATACCTTGCATGACATACTTTGAGTCAGTGAAAATTATTATGTCTCTTTTTTCATTAAGATAATCTAGAGCATAAATAACTGCTTTTAATTCCATTCTGTTATTTGTGGTGTTATTTTCAGATCCACTTAACTCAATTTTCTTATCATCAATTTCAATGTAAGCTCCCCAACCTCCATTGCCCGGATTGCCTGAGCAAGCTCCATCGGTGTACATAACAACCTTATTAGAGGCCATATTCGCCTACTTTTTTAACGGATTGGTGAAATTGGAGTTTAGTGAGATATTCATTAGGGTCCTTTTTAAGGATCAGTTCATTATCATCATGCGAATAGTAGTCGATTAAACGAGTTAGTAGATACCTTAGAGATGATGCTCTTGTAAGAAGAGGTAAAGCTTTCTTTTCTTCCTCCGAAAATTCTCGCAACTGATTGTAACTGCCCAATAAATGTTTTGCTTTTGTTGGATTGAATTCGTTATTATTTGGCTCAAAACACCATGCATTTAGACAGATGGCAATTTCGTAAGCATAATAATCGGTGCATGCAAAATAAAAATCTATTATACCTGTAACCTCATTACCTTCAAAAAAAATATTATCTGGAAAAAGATCTGCATGAATTATACCTGAAGGTAAACTATGACCAAGGTTTCCAGATAGGAAAGTATATTCTTCATTGATCAAATCGATTACCTGCGCGTTAATATTATCGTCAAAATTTTTTAAAGTTTGAATTAAACTGTTGAGGTTTACAAATCCAAGCTCATTTTCTCTAGTCATTTCAAGTCTAGCTGATTCTTTATGCATTCTTGCGATAGTGGAGCCTAATGACGCACAGTGTATTGGTTTAATTTGATCTATTGACCTACCTTTTAAGAACGATGTGATTACAGCTTTCTTATTTTGAATTGAGTTTGAATAATTTCCTTTTTTATCTTGTATTACCTCAGGGCACTTTACATTGTTTTTATTCAAATGATTCATTAGATCAAAAAAGAATTGAAGATTATCTTGATTTGTTCTTTCTTCAAAAATAGTAAGTATGTAATTTTTTTCTAGAGTCTTTAGTAAATAATTTGAATTAGAAGTTCCACCTTTTATACCTGAAAATTCAAGAACATTTTCAATACTATAGTGATCAGTAAAAAGATCCAGTTCTTCTCTAGATATGTGCGTATAGACTGCCATAATTTATTTATAGCTTAGAAAGAGAGATATAAATAATAAATTATACCTTAAGTTTACTTATTTGATCGATTGATTGTTTTACAAGCTTATCTGCACTTTGGTCGTTGATATTTTCTAAGATAATTTTCTCAGCAATATTTACTGAGTTATTTACAATCTCGTCATTAACTTTTGATATAGCCATTTTTTCAGCCCTTGATATCTTTTCTATGGCTTGCTGTTCGGCTCTTTTAATAAATTCTTCTGCTTTTAACTTTGACTCTTCTTCGTGATTATTTGCAATTTCCTTTGCTTGATCAATAATTGCTTTTGCTTCCTCATCAGCAGACTGAACCTTTCTCTCGTAATCGGCTAAAAGAGAATTCGCTTCTTCTTTTAATTTTCGGGCATTATCTAACTCAGATTTGATTTTATCAATTTCACCATCAAGAAGTTTCGCAATCATTGATGGCGCTTTAATTACAAGCGCAATTATGACAAATATTATAAAAGCTACTAATACCCAAGACGATGGATCTGAAAAGAATGATGACATTAAATAGTTCCTAGCATTAGTTTAATTTCTTATTTATTTCCTCATCTGAAGGAATATTTTCAATATATCTTGATACAATAGCTTTAACGGTATCTAACGTTGCATTTCTAATTTCAATCTTAGATTTTTCTTCTTGAGCTTTTATTTTAGCCTGAGACTCAGAGATTAGGGAGTTAACTTTTTCTTCATTTTCTTTTTTAAGCGTTTCTAAATGATCAAGCATTGCTTTTTTAGAATTAGTGATAATCTCATTTGATTCTTGTGATGCACTTGCCATTTGCTCATCATATTTTTTTAATATATCAGTTGCTTCTGTATTAAGATTATCAGCATCATTGATGTCATTTGAAATCTTATCTCTTCTTTCTTCAATTGTTGCGCCTAACCTTGGTATTACAAATTTCCACATAAACAGGTATAAAAGTGAAAACGTAATTACAAGCCAAAATAATTGAGATGGAAATGTCGCAATATCCATCTGCGGAAGACCAGCAGATTTCTGGCCCTCTGCAGCATATACAAAATTAATTGGCGCAGTTAATAGAAAAGCTTTTAATAAGATTTTCACTTTTCTTATCCAAATAAAATTAAGAAAGCTATTACAAGAGCAAATAAAGCAATCGCCTCAACAAGTGCAAATCCTAATAGAACTTGCCCGAACGCCTGTGGTGCCGCTGAAGGATTCCTAAATATACCCGAGACGTAAGCCCCAAATACTGTTCCGATACCAGCTCCTGAACCTGCAACTCCAATTGTTGCCAATCCTGCGCCGATAAGTTTAGCTGCTTCTACTTCCATTTTTTTTCCTTTCGTTGTTGTAAATACTAATGATCCGGATGAAGGGCATCATTAAGATATATACATGTTAAAATTGTAAAAATATATGCCTGGAGTGCCGCAATAAGAGTTTCTAATGCATATAACACGACCAAAAAAACTAATGGTGCAAATCCTAAAAAGCCTAGCATTACAATAAATCCTGCAAATATTTTTAATATGCTGTGACCTGCTAGCATGTTTGCACAAAGTCTGACTGATAAACTGATAGGTTTTGATAAGTATGAAATGATTTCAATTGGAACAATGAGAGGCGCTAGAAAAATTGGAATACCAGATGGATAAAAAATTCTTAAATATCCTAATCCATTTTTTACAAAGCCGATTATTGTGACTGCAATAAATATAAGACCAGCAAAAGCGAAAGTTACAATTAAGTGACTTGTTACAGTAAAGGTATACGGTATTAGACCTATAAAATTGCAAAAGAAAATAAACATAAATAATGAAAATATGAACGGAAAATAAGCCCTTCCTTGATCACCTACCTGGTCTCGTAACATGTTCGCAATGAAGTTATAAGAAAGTTCTGATAACATCTGCATTCTGTTTGGTATGATTGATTTTTTAGAAAGACCAATAACAAATAGTGCCATTGTTGCAGCGAGCGCGAATACCATAAATAAAGAAGAGTTTGTAAATGAAATATCAATACCACCTAACTGGATATCTGCAATTTTTGATATTTCAAATTGGTGTATAGGATCTATAGGATTATCAGCAGCCATCGATATATTTTTTAGTTATTTTGAAGACTTTTTGCAACCCTAAAAACGTTAAGAATTCCTGCTGCACTACCTAAGAGAAAGAAAATTAATGTGAAGATGGGTCTTGTATTAAAATAATTGTCAATCAGCAAACCAATTCCTAGTCCAACAGCCATTGCTGCGACAATTTCAACCACTACTTTCATGATTTTACCGAATGGTTTGGGGGCTTTAGCTTCTTTAATAGACTGGCCTTCTTTTGCTTTTTTTATTCTATTTTCAAGAGAATTAGCATCATTATTCATCTTCAATATACTAGGCAACAGCTCCAATCTCTTCAGCTTTTTTAAGATCTACAGAGACTATTTGACTGACGCCTCGTTCAGCCATGGTTACTCCAAACAATCTATCCATTCTCGACATTGTGAGCGCGTGGTGAGTTATAATTAAGAACTTGGTATTCGTTTTTTCTGTAATGTCATCTAAAAGACCACAAAATCTATCGACGTTTGCATCATCCAGTGGCGCATCAACCTCATCAAGTACACAAATTGGCGAAGGATTTGTTAAAAATACAGCGAAGATTAGAGATAATGCTGTTAGTGCCTGTTCCCCACCAGATAACAATGACATTGACTGAAGTTTTTTACCTGGTGGACTTACCATCATTTCAAGCCCTGCTTCAAGTGGATCATCAGAGTCTATAAGTTCAAGGTGCGCTTTTCCACCGTTAAATAATTTTACAAAAACTTCTTTGAAATGTGTGTTTACAGTTTTAAACGCTCCAAGCAGTCTTGTTCTACCTTCTTTATTTAAATCTTCTATAGACTCCCTCATTTTTTTGATTGCGTTTTCTAAATCTTCTTTTTCAGTGGTCATTTTTTCAAGTTCTTCATCTATTTCTTTTGTTTCCAAATCTGCCCTTAGATTCACAGCACCCATTGTTTCACGCTGCTGCTTAAGTCGATCAAGTCTTATCTCAGTTCTTTCGAGGTTAGCTCTCAAAGTTTCAAGATCATCTGATATAGAGAGAGAATTTACAATTTCACTAGGAATACAGTTAAATTTCTCTTTTGACTCGTATTCTAATTCTTTTAATCTTGATTCAGCTAATTCTTTTGTTGCTTCTGTTCTTCCTTTAGACTCTCTTATGTTAGCGAGATCATTTTGGGCTTTTCTTAAATTAGTCTCAATTTTTTTTAATTCATTATCAGCTTCAGCTAAACGATCAGCTGCAAACTGTCTTTCTGTCTCTGCAAAGCCTTTTGTTTCAATTAATTGACCTCTTCTCTGGGCAATTTCTTCTGGGCGATTAGAGATTTTCTCTAGCTCTTGCTCAGTTTTTATTTTTCTTTTTTGCAATGTTTCGATTTGTTCTTGAGATGACTTAATTGTTTTATTCAATCTCTGAAATTCATATGTCCAATCACTTTGTTTTTGTTCAACGTCTTTTTGTCTGAGTTTTTCTCTTAATTCCATTGATAATGTTGCTGCATTTTTTGCCTCATTACTTGCTCTGTCATAATTTGCCTTAGCTGCGTCTGAAATATTGCTTGCTTGATCCACTTTCTCACTGATTTCGCCAAGATCATTGTAAAATTTTTCTTTAAATATATTTGTCCATTTCTCAGGATCATCATAACCTTCTACGTCTTTTAGAGTTGATTGCCTTGATTTCAAATTTTCTGCTTTAATCAAAGTGTCTTGCCAATCATCTCTTTTAGAATTTTTAATCTGATTATATTGTTCTATTTGTTGCTCAAGATTTGAAATCTCTGTTTCCAAAGTATCCTTTTCTGACTTAAGCTGATCAATTGTTTCATTGTTTATTTCTTGAAACTCTTCGTTATTAGAGAGATCTTTTCTTGCATTAAGTAAATCAAGGTCTTTTTTAGCATCTTCCAGTTGAAACTGCTCCCTCTCACTATCGCTGATTATTTGTTGAATCACGTTTTCAAGATTTCTTTTTTCTTCTTTTATTCGTTCTTCCTCATGATCCAATGACTCTCTCTCGAGATTAATACGATTTAATTTTGCCGCAGACTCAATCTCTTTATCTCTTAAAGGCTTAATTTTCTCATTGGCTCTTAATTGTTCATTAGTAGCCTGAGTTACCTGCAACGTAAATTTTTGGATTTGAGACTCACTTGATCTTAAATTCTCATCTGACTTTTCATAAGATTCTTTTAAAGATGTCCACTTTAGGAATAAAACGATACCCTCTAATTTGTTAATTTCAGACGATACTGAGCGGTAGGTTTCAGCTTGTTCAGCTTGTTTTTTAAGACTATTGATTTGATTATTTAATTGTTTCATCAAATCCTTAACCCTTTGAAGATTAGTTTCTGCGCCTTTCAATTTTAGCTCTGCTTCATGTCTTCGCGAATGTAACCCAGATATTCCTGCCGCTTCTTCTAATACCGAGCGTCTATCTATAGGTTTAGCATTTATTAATGAACCTACGCGTCCTTGGCTGATCAAGGATGGAGAATGAGCTCCTGTAGATAAATCTGCAAATAATCTTTGTACATCTCTGGCTCTTACGTCTTTACCATTAATTTTATAATCTGATCCCTTTTCAACTTCTATTTTTCTTTTAACTTGAATTTCAGTTTGATCATTAAATTCAGACGGCGCGTTTCTTTCCTCATTATCAAGATAGATTGTTACTTCAGCATTATTTCTTGCTGGTCTATCTGTTGTACCAGAAAAAATTACATCTTCCATTCCTGAACCCCTCATGCTTTTTGCAGAGGTTTCTCCCATGCACCATCTTAGGGACTCAACAACATTTGATTTACCACATCCATTAGGACCAACTATGCCTGTTAATCCCTCATCGATGTCTAATTCAGTAGGATCAACAAATGATTTAAAACCTAAAATTTTTATTTTTTTAAATTTCATTAATTAATTTCTTTTTCAATTATTTCATCAAATTCATTAATCGACATATTACCTGCGTAAATTTCACCATTGATTATGAAAGTTGGAGTTGAAGATATATCATACTCCTCAACACCCTCTATGCGCTGCTCTAGTATAAAATCAGTAATATTCTCATTTTCCATACAGCTATTAAACGCCTCCTCAGATACGCCGAATAGGGCCCCGTAATTCTTAAGTGCATTAGTGCTGTTTTCTAGTACTTTATCGCTCTGATTAGTTACAATCCATTTTTTTTGATCTTTAAACAAAATTTTGTCCATTGCAAAAAAATCATTTTCATCAACACAATGAAGTAATTTAAAAGCGTTAAGATCAATCGCATTGAGAGCGAAAGGTCTCAATTCAAAATTCACTTTACCTTTATCGATATAATTTTCTTTAATTTCTGCAAAAATGTCATTACTAAAGTCTGCGCAATGACTGCAAGTGAGCGATCTATATTCAATAATTTTCACTGGTGCGTCGCTATCACCTAACTGCATACCCTTTAATGTACTGCTGGCATACAATCCATTAATTGGAAACATCAACGCAAATAGAAATACAATAAAACTAGTACTTAATAAAAAATTAGATTTAAAACCCATATTTTGCTTGTTTTTTTTATATATATACAACATGTTGAATATACTCAATTTTTCCTTATTTTAATAGGATTTATTATTCTGTTGGAGTAGCAGAAAATTTTGTTTGAATTAGGACTTTAAAATTTTTGAAGCGATTTTTTCAAAGTTTCTTCTAAGATCAGGATATTTTTTTAGTTCATCATAATTCTTACTTTGTCTCTTAATATCACTTTCTAATTTATTGATTTTAATTGTTTTTTTAACTTTAATTGATGCTTGTATTATTTCAACTTTGTTGATCACTTCATAGCCAAAAAAAAGATTAATTTTTTTAATTATTTTCTCTCGCTCGTGCTCAAACGCAAAAGCCACACTTCTATCAATTTTAACAATTAATTTACCATTATTTTTTTCACTACTCTTTCCTATTTTAAGCCTTAAAGGGACGGTTAATTTTGCAAATTTTTTGCCTACAATTCTCTCCCAATTTGCTAAGAGTTCTAACTCTGAAAAACCTCTTGATTTAAGAATTTTCTTTGCTTCTTCTGGAAGAAGATTTGATAATATTTGAGGGCCTCTTAATTTCTTTTGAAACATAAAAAATAAAGTAACACGAAAATGACAAGTAAAGACAAATTTTTTTCAAATAAATTACTTGAGTGGTATGAAAAAAATCAAAGAGAACTACCCTGGAGAAAGAATATTCGACATAAGGATTATCCATATAGAGTTCTTGTAAGTGAATTTATGTTGCAGCAAACGACAGTGGCGACAGTAGTACCATATTTCAAAAAATTTATTAATGAATGGCCAACATTAAAAAAGTTATCTCACGCAAAAATTGAAGAAGTTTTACTTTTTTGGCAAGGTCTAGGTTACTACTCAAGAGCAAAAAACTTGCTAAAAACTGTAAAAATTATAGATGAAGATTACAACGGAAAAATACCAAAAGATAAAATTAATTTAATTAAATTGCCCGGCATTGGAGAATATGCATCTGCCGCAATAAGTTCAATTGCATTTAATAAAAAAGCGGTAGCAATTGATGGAAATGTAAAGCGAGTAATAGCAAGGTATTATGAAATTCGTGGCAATGATAAAAGTTTTGAAAAAAAAATCTCTGAAATTGCCGAAAGAATTTGTCCCAATTCGAAAAATAGGTCTTACACTCAAGCAGTTATGGAGTTAGGGGCAACAATATGTAAGCCTAAAAATTCAGACTGTCACAATTGCTGTCTCAAGAGTAAATGCTCAGCCCATAAAAAAAATAAGGTAGATCTTATTCCAACTATAAAAAGTAAGCCGTTAAAACAGAAGCTAAATTGTATTTCATTTCTTACAATTCATAATAATTCTAAAATTCTTTTAAAGAAAAGAACTGGTAAAAAGATACTTGCAAATCAATGGGAAATTCCATCTACTAATTGGAAAGTGAAACCAGTAAAGTTTAGTAAAAAGAGTACCCCTATACCAAATGCTAAATGGAAAAAAACAAATGTTGAATTCAAACACTCCTTTAGCCACATTGATCTCAAAAATACTGTTTATAAATCCAATATTAATAACAGTCAGATCCAATTTAATGAGGATGATTTAAAGTGGGTGGATTTAAAAAAATTAAATAAATATACGGTCACAACGATGAGTAAGAAGGTACTTAATCTGCTTAATTTAATTCAGATCTGATTTTCTGTCTTAATATATCAATCGGTTTGAGTTCGCCTTCAACGTCAAAGTGCCAAAAAGTCCAACCATTACACGCGTTAGCAGACTGAACTTCTGCGCCAATTTGATGAATTGATCCAGAGTTTTTCTCACTAACAACAGAACCATCTGCTCTAACTTTTGCAGAGTATTTTCTTTTTTGATCATATAAAATTGTTCCAGGCTCGATCAGTTTTCGTTCAATTAACCAACCAAAAGGTATTCTTGGTTCAGATTTTTTAGATTGAGTTAACGTTAGTGCATTATTTTCATAAATACTCACTTTTTCAATTCTATTCTTGGCTTCTTTTATATAATTTTTATCTTTTTCAATACCAATGTATTTTCTTCCTAGCCTTTTTGCCACAGCGCCAGTTGTTCCTGTTCCAAAGAAAGGATCAAGTACAAGTTCACCCTGATTTGAAGATGAAACAATTATTCTATGTAATAATCCCTCAGGTTTTTGCGTGGGATGTACTTTCTTTCCTGATTTGTTTTTTAATCTTTCATGGCCACTGCAAATAGGTAAGAACCAGTCTGAGCGCATCTGCATGTTTTCATTTAGTGACTTCATCGCTTCGTAATTAAATGTATATTTTTTTGAATTTTTATCTTTACTTGCCCAAATCATAGTTTCATGAGCATTAGTAAATCTTTTTCCTCTAAAATTTGGCATTGGATTTGCCTTTTGCCAAATAACATCATTTAAAATCCAAAAACCTAAATTTTGCATTATGTAACCAATTCTAAATATATTATGATATGAGCCTATCACCCATATACTTCCTGTTGGTTTAAGCACTCTTTTAGCTTCTTTGAGCCAAAGATCAGAAAAACTATCGTACTCTTCAAAACTTTCGAACTGATCCCATTCATCATCTACAGCTGAAACTTTGGAGTTATTAGGTCGAAGCAACTCTTGATCCAATTGCAAGTTGTAAGGAGGGTCAGCAAAGATTAGATCTATACAATTGTCGGGTAAATTTCTCAACTCCTCAACTGTGTCACCGCATAAAATTTTATTAGTCTTTGCCATAAGACTTTCATCGACCGATTTCATGGTCAGTAATATGATTCAAAATAGAATCGAGGTCAATGATATTTAGAATCAATGACTTAATTTATTTTCTTAATTCAATATATTGTAGATTGGTTTGAAACTTTTTCGATGGATAGGGGTAATTCCATGAGACTTCAGAGCCAAAAGGTGCTCTTTTGTTCCGTACCCTGCATTTTTTTCAAATGAATATTCAGGATATTTGTCAGCAAGATTGGTCATAATCTTATCTCTGTAAACTTTGGCTAGAATTGAAGCTGCAGCAATTGAAATTGATTTACTGTCACCTTTAACAACTGGTTTACATTTTAAATCAACTTTAGGCGTATATATTCCATCAATAAGAGACATTGATGGTACTATTTTTAGAGACTCAATAGCTCTTTTCATTGCAAGTAACGAAGCTTGTAAAATATTTAAATTATCGATTTCTTCTACTGACGCCTCTCCATATGCATAATGACTGTTTAATCTAATTTTTTCTGCAATTATTTCTCTTTTATTTTTTGATATTTTTTTTGAATCTCTAATACCTGCAGGAAGGTTGTTTTTATCCAAAATTACTGCTGCTGCCACTACTGGTCCCGCTAAAGGACCACGTCCTACCTCATCAACACCAGCAACTGGACAATTAAAATTTTTTTCAAAATCCAACAAATTGACTTGATCGTTAAAATTATGATTCAACTTTTTTCTTAAGACTTTTTAAGTCCTCCCACGAATATTTTTTTTGTCCAGGTTGCCTTAATAAAAAAGCAGGGTGGAAAGTGGGTAGGGTGGGATATTTTTTTTTATTAATTTCAATATCTACCCATTTACCCCTAATCTTTGTTATACCTTCAGTATTTCTAATAAGTGCATAAGTCGCTGTTGATCCTAATAGCAATATTGCTTTAGGATTAATCAACTCTATGTGTTTCTTAATCATTGGCAGACACATATCTATTTCTTCATCAGTGGGCCGTCTGTTATTAGGAGGTCTCCAAGGTACAATATTTGCAATATATACCTTTTCTCGATTAAGGTTTATCGCCTCAAGCATTTTATCTAAGAGTTTGCCGCTTCTACCAACAAAGGGTTTTCCTTGAATATCCTCATCATGGCCAGGAGCTTCACCAATAAGCATAATTTCTGATCTTGGGTTTCCATCAGAAAACACCATATTTGTTGCACTTTCGTGAAGCTTACATTTGTCATAATTTGCCATGAAGTCTTTTAATGAATCTAATGATTCTAGTGAGTTGATAGTTTTTTGATCTTCAATCGATGAGTTATTAACAGATATAGAGCTGTCACTAGTTTTTGATTTCGATGATTTTTTATTTCCGTAGCGATTTTTTGGCTTATTTCCAATGTTTTCATTCACCCCACTCATCTTTAATTGGTTGAGCTGCTTCAGTGTGTTTTGAACTTTTGCGTTGGTCATAAACAAATTGAATTATAATACCTATAAACTAAATATATAGTTAATAATGGATACTATTCAGCAAAGAGAATCAATGGAGTACGATGTTGTAATCGTGGGTGCAGGTCCCTCGGGCCTTTCAACCGCGATAAAACTCAAGCAAATAAACCCAGAAATTAATGTCTGCATTGTAGAGAAAGCATCTGAGGTTGGCGCTCATATATTAAGTGGAAATGTATTTGAAACAAGAGCTCTTGATGAGCTACTTCCAGATTGGAAAACTCTAGACGGCTGTCCTCTGAAAACAAAAGTTACAAAAGAAAAGTTTTTATTTCTTTTTGAAAAGTCTCACTTTACTGTTCCCTCGTTATTATTACCACCTGTTCAACATAATAAAGGAAACTACATTGCTAGCCTTGCGAATATGTGTAGATGGCTTGGACAAATCGCTGAAAACTTAGGAGTTGAAATATATCCTGGTTTTGCAGCTTCTGAAATTTTGTACGATGAAGATGGAAAAGTAAGAGGCGTGGCCACAAATGACATGGGACTGGACGTAAATAATGAAAAAAAAGATTCCTATGAGCCTGGTATTGAGCTACACGCAAAAACAACAGTATTTGCTGAAGGGTGTAGAGGCCATTTAGGTAAGCAATTAATAGAGAAGTTTGAACTCGCAAAAAATTCAGACCCACAACAGTACGGAATTGGTTTGAAAGAAATATGGGAGGTACCTGAAGAAAATCATGATGAAGGCTTAGTCTTTCATTCAACTGGTTGGCCCTTAGACAATAAAACCTATGGAGGGAGTTTTGTTTACCATGCAGAAAATAATCAAATATTTTTGGGATATGTAGTTGGACTTGATTATAAGAACCCGTATTTGTCACCTTTTGAAGAGTTTCAAAGGTTTAAAACACATCCTGCAATAAAAAAAATGTTAAGTGGCGGAAAAAGAGTTTCCTATGGTGCCAGAGCATTGATTGAGGGTGGCATACAAAGTCTGCCTCAAATGCACATGCCTGGCGCATTATTAATTGGCTGTGATGCCGGTACGTTAAATATGCCAAAAATAAAAGGAACTCATACTGCCATGAAAAGTGGAATGATTGCTGCTGAAGCTATTAATGAATTTCTTTCGGGTAAGTCCAATGATCTATCTTGTTACGAGGCTTTATTCAAAAAGAGTTGGGTTTATAGCGAATTAAAATCTGCTAGGAATGTTAAACCTTTCTTTACAAGGTTTGGAAATATCCTTGGTATTTTACTTACAGGCATTGATCAGTGGTTATTTATGGGAAAGCTTCCTTTTACTCTATCACACAAGCATGCTGATCATGAGACGTTAGAAGACGCAAAAGATGCAAAAAAAATAAATTATCCAAAACCAGATGGCGTTTTAACTTTTGATAGGGCCAGTTCGGTATTTCTTACTGGAACTTATCATACAGAAAATCAACCTGTTCACCTTCAATTGAAGGATAAAGAATTACCAATTAGCTATACGCTAGATAAGTTTGATGAGCCCTCTCAAAGGTACTGTCCAGTAGGTGTTTATGAAGTTCATAGAAATGATGATGGTTCCGATCCAAAATTTGTAATCAATAGTCAGAACTGCATACATTGCAAAACATGCGATATTAAAGAACCGTCACAAAATATAAACTGGGTAACACCAGAGGGTGGCGGTGGCCCAAAATATGCGAATATGTAAAGCATAAGTCTATGCTTATAAGAACAATTATATTTTTACTAATATTTAACATCTCAAGCATTAATCTTCATGCAGCACAATTTATTCCGCCTCAGGTGGGCGATTACTTGGTTGCAAAAATTTCTAGTGACTCAAATGACTACAGCACAACTAAGAGATATTATCAAAGGCTGCACAGATCGAATCCAAACGATTTACTTGCTTTAGATAGACTGTTGTTGCTTAGTATCTTGGATGGAGATTTGCTTAGTGCAAATAACTACTCTTTCAAACTTGCAAAAGCAGGCTGTGATAAAAATGTGAATTCATGTTGTATGAATAATCAATCACCACAAGGTCATCTTGTTAATGGGATTTCTTACTTAAACTCTTATAAGCCAGGTTTTGCTGATCAAAGTTTTGCAAGTATTTGGAGAGGGAATCTATCTGATAGCACGTTTGTAAGACTGCTTAGAGCTTGGGTATGGGCCGATAGTAACACAATAGATAAAAGTATGGCGCTAATCGATTTAATTTCCACAGGCGAACATCAACACCTAACACTTGTGCATAAAGCACTAATTTATGACTATGCTGATGAGATTGAATTAGCGGAGGTTTTTTATGATCAATCTTTATCAGTACAAAGAGATTTATACGTATTACGTCTATATTATAATTTTCTACATCGAAATAATTTGACTGAGAAGAAAGATGTTTTTGCAGATGAGTTTTTGTCTTCATATGATGAAGAATTTCAAAATAAATTTTTAACTTCAAATAAAAATAGGATTATTCAAAACCCTCTTCAAGGAATAGGAGTGGTTTTATTTAATTCACAGCTTTTGATTGAGGATTTAAATGAAGAACTCGTACATATGTTATATCAACTAGCAATTGACACCTCTCCTAATTTACATGAGATCAAGTATATATTTGCCTCTTTTCTTAATCAGTTGGAAAATCATGATAAAGCAAGAGAGGTGCTGAGTTATATTCCAAAGAAGCATTATCTCGGTAATTTTGCCGCAATTCAAATTTCAGATGCATATAGCTACGAGGGCAACAATGAAAAAGCAATTCAAAATTTAAATACCTTTGTGGAGGTTGATGATAGCTTTGAAGCTTACCTTTCACTAGGAAATTATCACCGCTATGAGAAGAATTGGTCTGATGCAATTGATAACTATGATCATGCATTAAAGCTTGGTAAAAAATTTGATAAAGAAAACATTTGGGAAGTTTACTTTAATATTGGAATTGTTCATGAACGTTCTAAAAATTGGAAGTTAGCTGAAAAGAATTTAAAAAGATCATTGAAACTATCTGAAGATCAAGCAGATGTTCTCAATTATTTAGGATATTCTTATATCGATATGGATCAAAATATATCCGAGGCTAAAGTTATGATAGAACAAGCAATGGAATTGAAGCCAAACGATCCATACATAGTTGATAGCCTTGCATGGTATTATTTTAAAGTTGGTAAGTATAATGAAGCTCTATCTTTGTTGGAGTTTTCTTTAGATATGATGCCATACGATCCAACTGTAAATGATCATTATGGTGATGTGCTCTGGAAGCTGGGAAATGAACTTGAAGCACGTTTTTATTGGCAGAAAGCCATAGATTTAGATCAGGAAAATATATTTGAGGACAAAGTTAAAATCAAACTACTTAAAGGAATCTAAGTACGTTGTTGTTAAATACCATAAAATCCTACGCAAAAATAAATCTTTTCTTAAATGTAGTAGACAAACTTGATACTGGTTTTCACGAATTAAACTCAGTGTTATCAAGGATCGATCTTTATGATGAGATAAGAATAAAAGATGAAAGCTCATTTAGTATCTCATATAATGGCCCTTTTGGAGACCAAGTGGGATCCAATGATAATATTTCTAAATTATTTAATTATTTAATTGATAAGAATTATTTAAAGCAGAAATCATTTGCTATTCATGTTGTAAAAAATATACCAGTGGGATCGGGTTTAGGTGGCGGTTCATCAAATGTCGCAGAAATAATTAAATATTTAATAAGATCCAATTTGTTAGATAATTCAAGCTCAACTGAAATTGCAAGAAATCTTGGGTCAGACATTGAATTTTTTATTGATGAGGGATCTGCACTTATTTCTGGAAAAGGGAATGTTGATCAAAGGTTAAAAATCAATTCGGATAAGCATTTTCTAATTGTATTTCCAAATGTTCAAAATAGTACTAAGGATATTTTTAATAAACATTCTAATTTAAGTGGAGAAAAATTCTCATACAATAAAGATACTAACTTAGATGGAATTCTAAAAGGTACATCAAATGAATTGGAAAAAACAGCACTTCTTGCTAATCAAGAAATGAAAAAAATAAGAGAATATTTAGATAATGATATAAATTGTAAGTATGAACGAATGACAGGAAGTGGCTCTGCATATTTTACTGTTTATGAAGATAAACAAAAGGCGGAGAAAGCAATACAGAGGATATCTGAAGAACACCCCAATTGGTGGACATATTTAACGAGGTTAATATAAAGATTGCAAAATCTTTTTCTTAAATTAAATAATTATATAGCGTTGGGGCGTGGCCAAGCGGTAAGGCACCGCTTTTTGGTAGCGGCATTCGGAGGTTCGAATCCTCCCGCCCCAGCCAATTAGGATCAAAAATATGAGCAATTTTTTAAGTAAGTATAAATCAGTATATGATGTCTTTTTAGATAACTGGGGCTATCAGAAACATTATGTGGCTTATTTAGAGTCTCTAATGAGACAAGAAACACTATTACCAACACATATTAAAGAGATGATATTCGCCTATGTCTCAGGATTAAACGGCTGTGGGTACTGCAAGAATATTCATGTTGAAATATCAAAGAAAATTTTAAGAGACAAGAATGACCTAGATTTTATGAATGATATTGAACAATCACAAATAGAAGCTAAGTATAAGCCAATTCTAAAATTATCTCACAAAGTAAATGAAGACATTCGCTCAATTAATGAAGAAGATGTAGCTGCTATATTAGAATATGGCTTTGATGAAAAAGTTATATCCGAAATTATCTCCATTTGTTCTGCTGCACAATTTATGAATACCACAGTTGTTGCTCATCAAATAAAGCCTCTTGATCAAGTTCAAAATGTTGCATCAGCGAAAATGATGATTGAGAAAGGTTACGATGGGCTTGCTGAATTTATGTTAAGAAGACGTAATAAATAATTTAAAGAAATTTGAATAAACTTAGCCCAAGATAAAAAGCTATAACTGTAAATGTGAATGTTACAAACAGATATAAAAGCGAGGCTAAAATTTCTCCGTTGCTGAATAATTGATAAAAATCCAAATTAAAAGTTGAAAAGGTCGTGAAACCTCCGAGGAAACCAATAGTTAAAAACATTTTTATATTTTGAGATATATTAACTTTATCTGCAAAATAACTAACGACTAATCCCATCAAAAATGCCCCAAGAACATTGACAACTATTGTTCCAAATGGAAATGAACTTAAAAATAATCGATCAGTCTGTTCACTTATAAGAAAACGCAATAAAGCTCCGACGCCTCCACCTAAAAAAATGGATAACAAAATACTCATCAGTTTATACCGACCAAATGAGCCAGTAATCCAAAGTGATCACTTGGAAAAAATTTATTTTTTTCTGTGCCGACAAGGTTGCACTCAATTGGATGACCCAGACCATTAGGTCCAGGTTTACCTAAAAATATGTAATCAATTCGTCGATTATATTCTAAAGTTTTTTTTGCCCAATCATTGCTGTTTGACCAAGTGTAACCAGGATCATTTCTATTTGTTAATTTCCATACATCTCTTAAAACGATATCGTTTACTGGCTTAGTTAAACCAGTAATCTTTCTAATTTCATCACTTTCTGGATCCGCATTGAAATCTCCACACAAAATTATAGGGAATTTTGATTGTTCTAATTTACTAATGTATTCTATTATTTGATTTACTTGATCTTCTCTTACTTGCTGATGTTCATATTTATAATTAAGGTGAGTGCAAATAACATTTATCGTCTCACTTTTATATTTTAATGAGAGATGAAGCAAAAATCTTTTTTCATCTTTCTCTGCTTCAGTCTCAAACATTACAGTATGGTGAGAATTGATTGGGAATTTAGTAATGATTGCATTTCCAAACGCAACACCATCAAATTCAAATGATTTTTCAAAGATATAGTTATACCCAAGTTGATCTGCGATTATTTTAGCCTGACTTTCATCAGTTTCTTCCCACACTTCTTGTAGACACAAAATATCTGGACAAGAATTATTGATTTCAGAAATGATTAGATTTTCTCGTTCCTTATAGTTTTCAAATTTCCACCATACGTTCCAGGTTAAAAGCTTTATTATCTCAGTGTTTAAATTAATTGAACTTGCATCTGGATCAGGAAATGATTTATCACTCATTTTTAAGGAAATGCTACCATGATTTGTTCTGCAACATACGCTGGTTTGTCTTGTCCTTCAATTTCGAGAGTAGCCTCACTGATTACCTGCGTTCCGCCGTTATCCAATTTGTTTACCTCTTTAATTTTTATTCCCATTCTCACACGGGAATCAACTGGAACCATATTTATAAATCTTACTTTATTTAAGCCATAATTAATCATCATTTTGGCCCCTGTAACTGTCCAGATTTTACCAGCCAACGGTACTGATAGAGAAAGGCTTAAGAAACCATGTGCAATTGTGCTTTTAGTAGGAAGTTCTTTTTGGGCTTTTTCTTCATTAACATGAATCCACTGATGATCATCAGTTGCATCTGCGAATAAATTTATTCTATTTTGATCAATTGACATCCAATCTGAATGTCCCATATCTTTACCTTTATATTTTTCTAAATCCTTTACATCCACACTTTGCATAGTATACCTCCAAAATTACTAATTATATCTTGAGAATATTATCTAATTAAAAAGATAATTGAAGTTTTATAATGAAAAATATTGATAAATCCATTAATTATAAATTCAAGTGAAGCATGAACGATAATCCAGTAAATTTAAAAGGACTAGAAACAATTTATAGTTTCAGCAAAAAAAATAAGCAATCACTGCCGCCTGTAGAAAAATGGAACCCTCCATTTTGTGGTGATATTGACATGAAGATTTTACGAAATGGAAAATGGTTTTACATGGGCTCTGAAATAAAAAGACCTGCGATGGTTAAACTTTTCTCAAGCATATTAAGATTAGATGAAGATGCATGCTACTACTTAGTTACACCCGTTGAGAAAGTTAGAATTCAAGTTGAAGATGCACCGTTTGTTGCTGTGTCCCTTAATAAAGTTGAGATAAGTAGTAAAACTGGTTATCTATTTAAAACAAATCTCAATGAAGAAATTCTTCTCTCTAAAGAGAATCCATTAACAATTAAAATTGGAGAAAATTCAGAACCGTCACCTTATATCCTGATCAGAAAAAATCTCCATGCACTTTTATCTAGATCAGTTTTTTATGAATTAGTGGATCTTGCAGAGGAGAAGATAGTTGATGATAAAAAATGCTTAGTTATAGAAAGTATGGGTGAATGTTTCAACATTCATGAAGTTGAAAAAGAATGATGCCTTTAGATAAATTGAGGGGTTTATTTGATGGTCCAGAGAAGATATCTCATGAGTATTTTGAAATACTTACGAATGATTTTTTAACAAGACATCATCACCCTTTAGCAGAAGCTGAAAAAGATAAAGCTAGACTAAATCCATCAGCTGTACTTGTACCCATATGTTATTCAAATAATGAAGTAAAAATATTATTAACTAAAAGACTGGATAATTTAAAAGATCATGCAGGACAAATTAGTTTTCCTGGAGGTAAAATTGAAAAAAATGATATATCTCCAATAGAAACTGCTTTACGAGAGGCTAACGAAGAAGTTGGTTTAAGGTCTGATGATGTAAATGTGTTAGGAAATCTTGATGTATATATAACTGGCACAGGATTTAGGATCATGCCAATTGTATCTATAGTATCTGATTACTCCTATTTAAAGGCAAATCAAAATGAAGTGGATGAAATATTTTTTCTCCCCTTAGAATTCTTAATGGACTCAAACAATCATAAGAAAGAAAGTGCCACATATGAGGTAAACAATAAAAAATATGAATATGACTATTACGTTTTACCTTATAAAGATTACAATATCTGGGGAGCAACTGCTGGAATGTTGATTAATCTTTATCAAATTCTAAAATAATATAAATAATCTGTCTTATGAGTAGATTTTCATCAATCCTAGAACAAAACGATGTTGCGCAAGTTTTTGATCTTTTTGAAACCTATCAAAAAAATAGTATTTATGTTGTAGGGGGCTCTATCAGAGACGCACTTTTAAATAGGGAAATCACAGATATTGATTTTGCTACTTCTTTGAAACCAAAGACTATTACCGAAATACTCAATAAAGAAAATATTAAATTTATTGATGTAGGAATAGATCATGGAACGGTTACAGCAATAATTAATGAAAGAAAGTTTGAAATTACAACTTTTAGAAACGATATTTTTACTGATGGAAGACATGCTCAAGTCTCATTCTCAAATAGTTTAGAGGAAGATGCTTTAAGGAGAGATTTTACTATAAATGCAATGTATTTAGATAAGGGTGGAAATTTAATAGACCCTAAAGATGGTAAAACAGATTTAGAAAACAGAGTCGTTCGTTTCATTGGAAATCCAGATGAAAGAATAAAAGAAGATTACCTTAGAATACTAAGGTATTTTCGTTTTTTAGCATTATTTGGCGATATATCTCCTGACGCAGAGGTGATGAAAACAATAAAAGCAAATCTTGATAAGTTATCAGTTGTTTCTAAGGAAAGGCAATGGAATGAACTAAAGTCAATTCTAAGTCTAAATGCTCCAAATCATGCAATATCTGCAATGAGTGAAATAGGTTTGCTTGATGTTTATTTTGATGGCACTAGCATAAATGATGCATTTGTAAATTTAATTGAAATAGAAAGTAGAATATCCCTTTCAATTGATCCAATATTGAGATTAAGTACTCTAATTGATAACTCGTTGGATAAAGCGAATACTATCATAAAAAAATTACCTTTATCAAAATCAGACTCTACTGACTTATTGAAATTAAGCACACTGAATAAAAAAATCGTTTCTTACATGTCAATGAAAGAAGTTAGATATTTACTTTATCTATTAGGTCGTGACGGTTTTCAAAAACAAATACTTGTTAATTGGGCTAAGGATACAAATAATAAAAATGAAGTAAATTGGAGATCTCTATATGAAGTTGCTCAAAGCTGGGAGAAGCCATCTTTTGCTCTAACAGCCAAAGATGTAATAAACATGGGAATATCTCAAGGCCCAATGGTTGGAGACATCTTAAAAGAGGTTGAAGACTGGTGGGCAGAAAATGATTTTATTGACGATAAGTTTTCATTAATTGAGAGGCTTAAAGCAATCGTTCAATCAAAAAAATAATTTTTTTTATTTATATAAAATTTTCTTAATCTCGTAGTTTTTCTCTCCTTTTGGCGTTGAAACTGATACGAAATCGCCTTTTTCTTTTCCAATTAATGCTTTAGCAACAGGTGATCTGTAAGATAGCAGACCCGATTCAATATCTGCTTCATCATCACCAACAATTTGAAAATTTGTCTTTGTATCATTATCAATATCTTCAACTTCAACAGTTGCACCAAAGACTACAGTTTTTTGATTTTTAGGAATATTTGAAATATCAATGATTTCTGCATTAGCTAATAGTAATTGAATTTCCTGAATACGACCCTCAATGTGACCTTGCTCCTCTTTTGCCGCATGGTACTCTGCGTTTTCCTTTAAATCGCCGTGCTCTCTCGCCTCCGCAATGGCTTGAATTACTTTTTGCCTTTTATTATTTATCAAATCGCTTAATTCATCTTGAAGTTTTTTTGCGCCATTTGATGTAATTGGTTCAGTTTCCATTTTTATTTCCATTTAGCATTAGGAGGCATTGACATTAAAATTGCATCAATATTACCACCGGTGTTTAAGCCAAATTTTGTTCCTCGATCGTATAAAAGATTATATTCCACGTACCTCCCACGTTTCAATAACTGAATTTCTCTATCTTTTTTTGTGAACTTTTCATTCATTTTTTGGCTTATTATTTCTCTTACAATATCATTAAAAGTTAAGCCAACGTCCTTAACAAAATCAAAATCTTTTTTCCAATCATCCATTTTATAGTCAAAAAATATTCCGCCAATTCCTCTTATTTCTTTTCTGTGGGGTAAATAGAAATATTCATCACACCATTTTTTATAATTTTTGTAATAAGATTTATTATGATTTTCACACATTATTTTTAATTTATTATGAAATTGTTTCTTTAATTTAGCGTCTTTAAAACATGGAGTGGCGTCAATACCGCCACCAAACCAATTTTTACCCGTTATTATGTGCCGAGTATTGAAATGTAATGCAGGAACCTTTGGATTTGCTGGGTGAAGCACTACAGATACTCCTGTGGACCAAAATTTTTTATTCTTTTCAGTTCCTGGAATTTGTTTTGCAAATTCTTTTGGAAAGGTACCTGTTACATTTGAAAATGCTATACCGCCTTTTTCGATTACATTTCCCTTAATTATTCTATATTCACCTTTTTTCCATTTATTAGTTTTGAACCTTGCTTTTGATCCATTTTTTTTTTCGAGTTCAAGTACAGTCTCACAGATTAGATCCTGCAATCCCTTGAACCATGCTTTAGTTATCTTTTTTTTATTTAACATTTCAAAATAGTTTTAACTGTCTGTTTGCCTCAGAAATAACTATAGCTGAAGACACGGCAACATTTAAAGATCTTGCGGAACTGTTCATTGGTATTCTTATTATTTGGTCAGATTGTTTGTGAACGTAATCTGGTACTCCCGCACTTTCTCTTCCAACAATTAAATTATCATTACCCTTAAACTCAAAATCATAGTGACTAAGTTTTCCTTTTGTAGACAACAGTATTTTTCTTCCTTTTCTATTTTTCTCGTAGTGCTTCCAATCGTCAAACTCTGTTAAATTAATATTTCTACCATAGTCCATTGCAACTCTGCTTAGAGATTTTTCCGACATTGCAAATGAGGCTGGATGAATGATATCAATATTGACGCCGAAACAAGAGCAAATCCTCACCATTGCTCCAGTATTTTGAGGTATATCAGGTTCAAAAATTGCTAAGTTCATCTAATTGATATTTTATAACTTTTTAATCCTAATATATGCGTCATCATGACACAATTTTTAGCACTTCAGATTGCCTTTTTCCCTTAAAAAACGACGATTTACAAGTATATTATCAATATAACTCAAGGATATTAAGTTGTCAGAAAAACAAGTTACAAGAAGAAATTTTCTTTATGTCACTACAGGTGCATTTGCAGCTGCGGGAGCCGCTTCGTTAGCATGGCCTTTCGTTGACCAAATGAACCCTGATGCATCAGTTAAAGCGTTAGCATCAACTGAGATTGATCTAAGGCCCATAATACCTGGACAAAGCATTACTGTGGTGTGGAGGGGTAAACCGGTATTTATTAGAAGGCGAACACAGGCTGAAATTGATGAGGCAAAGAAAGTGAATTTAGCTGATTTACCGCACCCAGAGGAAGATAGCGATCGAGCACAAAATCCTGAATGGCTTGTTATGGTTGGAATTTGTACCCATCTTGGATGTGTGCCGCTTGGACAAAAAGGTGATTATAATGGTTGGTTTTGTCCATGTCATGGTTCTCATTATGATACATCAGGTAGGATAAGAAAGGGACCTGCACCTACAAATCTTGAGATTCCGGATTATGTATTCTTAAACGAAACTACTATTAAAATTGGATAAAAAAGTATGAGCGAAAATTATGCACCTAAATCAGCTGTTGGAAGATGGTTTAATGACCGTTTACCACTTTTAAACTTAATTTATGGACATTTACTTCCATATCCAACGCCGAAAAATTTAAATTATTGGTGGACATTTGGTGGAATTTTAACTTTTTGTCTTGTTACCCAAATAATTACAGGACTTGTCCTAGCAATGCACTATGTTGCTGACGCCGACTTAGCTTTTGCAAGTGTAGAGCATATAATGAGAGATGTTAATTATGGGTGGTTATTAAGATACATACATGCAAACGGTGCATCACTATTTTTTATGGCGGTGTATATTCATATGGCAAGATCTCTATTTTACGGCTCATATAAAGAACCAAGAGAATTAATCTGGATAATTGGTGTGTTTATATTTTTACTCATGATTGCTACTGCCTTTATGGGGTATGTGCTTCCGTGGGGCCAAATGAGTTTCTGGGGAGCTACAGTTATAACAAATTTATTCAGTGCAATTCCTTTGGTAGGTGAGTCAGTAACTAACTGGTTGTGGGGAGGTTATGCTGTTGGTAGCCCACTTTTAACTAGGTTTTTCACATTACATTACCTGATGCCTTTCCTGATTTTTGCCCTAGTTATACTTCATGTTTGGGCACTACATGTACCTGGTAATAATAATCCTGAGGGTATTAATGTTGTTCAAGGCTCTCAAGATACAGTTCCTTTCCATCCTCATTACGTTGTAAAAGATATGTTTGCACTTGTTGTATTCTTAGTTGTATTCGCGGGCTTTGTATTCTTTGTCCCTAATTTACTTGGACATACTGACAACTATATTGAAGCTAATCCTATGCAAACTCCAGAACATATTGTCCCAGAATGGTATTTTCTTCCATTCTATGCAATCTTGAGATCTGTACCAGATAAACTCGGCGGAGTAATTTTAATGGTTTCTGCAATTGCTATTTTAGCATTCTTACCTTGGCTGGATACTTCAAAAGTTAGATCAGCAAAATATAGACCTCTCTATAGACAGTTTGTATGGCTTTTCTTTGCTAATGTAATATTGCTTGGTTATCTAGGGGCTCAGACTGCTGATGGTCTATTTCTGATTATTGGACGAATTGCTACCGCTTATTATTTTGCTCATTTTATAATTATTTTACCTCTACTTGGCTATATTGAAAAAACCAAACCTTTGCCTAAGAGCTTGAGTGAGCCTGTTCTTTCTCCCGAGGAAAGACAGATGAAGGCCGCTGCCTCTGGAGCCAGTGCTTAGCTATTGATATATGAAATTTATCATAAATTTGTTTGTATCTTTCTCATTGCTACTGAGCTTTAGCTTTACTCAATTACATGCTGCTGGTGAAATGAAAGAGCCCATGCATCCTGATTGGTCATTTGAAGGACCATTAGGAAAATTTGAGAGAGCGTCGCTTCAAAGAGGGTATCAAGTCTATACTGAAGTCTGTTCAGGATGTCATTCAATGAACCTTTTAAGTTATAGAAATCTAATTGAAGAGGGTGGCCCTGAATTCAGCGAGTCTCAAGCTAAAGCAATGGCTGCAGCATTTGAAGTGAAAGCTGCTCCAAATGCCGATGGAGAAGTTGAAATGCGTCCTGCAATATTATCTGACAAGTTTGTTAGCCCGTATGAAAATGAACAACAGGGAAGAGCTGCAAACGGCGGCGCTTATCCTCCGGACTTATCTGTTATGGTTAAAGCACGACATGGTGGAGCAGACTATTTGTATTCTCTATTATTAGGTTATGTAGATGCGCCAAGCGATATTAAACTTGACGATGGTGTTTATTACAATGAGTACGCAAAAGGTCAAAAAATAGCAATGCCTCAAGTATTGTATGAGGATGCTGTAGTCTACACAGACGGAACAACTGCTACACCAGAACAAATGGCACGTGACGTCACGATGTTTCTGACCTGGGCAGCAGAACCAAAGCTAGAGGCGAGAAAAAGAATCGGTTTTAAGGTAATTTCATACTTATTAATTCTTTCCGTATTACTCTACTTCACTAATCGACAAATTTGGAAAGACACTCATTAGTCTGTTTTCTAAAAATAATTGATTTTTCAATTATTTAAAAAAACAATTTTAAGTAAATTATTAATATCCTTATCCACAGAAACATTTTATCGATCTCGATTACTTTATTTTGGTAATGTAAATTAAACTCTTACTAAACGGAGGAATTGAATGTTAGAAAATATTTTTAAATTAAAAGAGAACGGTACCAGCGTAAAAACTGAGTTACTGGCAGGTTTAGCCACGTTCTTAACAATGGCATATATTATTGTCGTTAATCCAGCCATCTTATCTACTGAGGGAACTGGTATGGATTTTGGTGGTGTATTTGTTGCCACAATCATAGCTGCTGTAGTTGGCTGTTTAATAATGGGCCTATGGGCTAATTGGCCAATTGCCCTAGCGCCTGGTATGGGTTTAAATGCTTTCTTTGCTTTTGGAGTTGTGTTTGGGATGGGTTATACCTACCAGCAGGCTCTTGCCGCAGTGTTTATTGCAGGGATAGTATTTTTAATTTTATCTGTAACACCAGCGCGTCAGTGGATAATAAACAGCATACCAAAAAGTATGAAGTTTGGCGTAGGGGCGGGCATAGGCTTGTTCTTAGCAATTATAGGATTAAAAAATGCTGGTGTGGTTGTTGATAATCCCGCAACTTTAGTTGGTTTAGGTGATGTAAGTTCAATGCCTGTAATATTAGCTGCTGTCGGATTCGCAATTATGGCAATTTTAGATAAGCGCGGCGTTCCAGGGTCAATCATCATTGGTATACTTGCAGTAAGTATTATTGCTTGGGTAAGTGGTGTGAGCGCAATTGATGGAGTTGTGGGATCAGTCCCACCAGCTGTTCATGCGTTCTCAATGGACTTTAGCCTTATAGCAACGGCAGGTTTTATTGGTGTCGCATTTGCTTTTCTTTTTGTAGACTTTTTCGATACCGCTGGAACTCTTACTTCAGTAGCGAATTTAACTGGCAAAGTTGACCAAGACGGAAATGTTGATGGAATAGGTAGAGCAGTTTTGGCAGATTCCACCGCTACAACAATAGGTGCATTAGTTGGAACTTCCAATACTACATCATACATTGAATCTGGAGCAGGTGTTAAAGAAGGTGGGCGAACAGGACTTACAGCGGTTGCTGTGGCAGTTCTTTTTGCAATCTGTTTATTTTTAGCACCATTAGCTCAAAGTATTCCTGCATTTGCAACTGCTCCAGCTCTAGTGTTTGTTGCAACATTCTTTTTGAAAAACCTAAGGGATATAGAATGGGATGATGTTAGTGAATATGCTCCAGCAGTGTTAGCAGCAGTTTTGATGCCTCTTACATTCAGTATTGCTCATGGGATTGCACTTGGTTTTATAGCTTATGTTGTAATTAAAGCTCTAAGCGGTAGACATGAGGACCTGAATGCTGGTTCGATAGTAATTGGAGTATTATCGGTACTATACTTTATCTTCTAGTTTAGTTAATGATTGGCTTTGTCTTCCTCATCCCAGGGGAAGACAGGCCAAGTTTCTTGTGTAATTTCCTCGACATACGTGTCAGCTAGAGGCAAACCTCTTGGTTTTGCATATATTACAGCTAAGTGCATATTAGGCATGTACTCCTTTAGCGCTTTAGCGGTACCTCCTTTATCAACAATATCATCTATGACGAGCACAACCTCATCAGTTTTCGGAGCTCTGTGAACAATTGCTTTTCCAGCCTCTCTATGGATATAACTTTGTATGGAAACAATATCTACGTCCTGAATTCCAAGGGTGTAAGCTACAACTGAAGCAGGTACAAATCCACCTCGAGAGACAACAACCATTTTATCAAATTTAATATTTTTTTCTTTTATGAGATGCGCAAGCTTAACCGCTTTTTCGTGCATTTCTTCATATGTAGGAAATTCTAGTTTATGATCCATGGTTAATTATTAAATAAAAAATGCATTACGTCACCATCTTGTACTACATAATCCTTACCTTCGCTACGCATCTTTCCAAGTTCTTTCGCTTTTAACTCTCCTTCACAATCTAAATAATCTTTATATGATATTGTTTCAGCTCTAATAAAGCCTTTCTCAAAGTCTGTGTGAATTTTTCCTGCTGCTTTTGGTGCAGTAGTGCCATTTTCAATCGTCCATGCTCTTGTTTCTTGTTCGCCAGCTGTGAAATAAGTAATTAAGTTAAGAGTCGAATATCCAGCTTTAATAACCTTATTCAAGCCAGACTCATCTAATCCTAGACTTTCAAGATAATCTTTTTGATCGTCTTCATTTAAAGACGAGATTTGTGACTCAATTTCTGCTGAAATCTTAATTAACTTAGAATTCAGAAAATTTTCAATTTTTAAAGTTAGTTCATTACCTTCAATTATTGAATTTTCATCAACATTACATACGTAAATTGTTGGCTTGATTGTTATTAAGTTGAACTCTTTTATTTGCGCGAAGATTTCATTTAAATTCTTCATTAAAATAGCAGGCTGACCTGTTTCCAAGTGTTTAAGTAGAAGGTTCAAAGCCTCTGTTTTTAATTTGGCCTCTTTATCACCTTTTTTTACTAGTTTTTCTAGTCCTTTTTTTATTTTTTCGAGTTGTTCGATGTCGGATAGAACTAATTCAGTATTTATCGTTTCAATATCATCAACAGGATCTATTTTATTGTTTACATGAGTAATATTAGCATCTTCAAAACAGCGAACCACATGGATAACTGCATCTACTTCTCTAATATGAGATAAAAATTTATTTCCGAGTCCCTCTCCTTTAGAAGCACCTTTAACTAAACCCGCTATATCGTAAAAACTAAGAGATGTTGGTATTGTTTTTTTTGATTTTGCTAAATTTGATAGAGTTTCTACTCTTCTATCAGGCACTATTACAGTACCCTCATTTGGTTCAATGGTACAAAAAGGGTAGTTTGCTGCTTCAGCGGCTATTTTCTTTGTTAATGCATTGAACAATGTTGATTTCCCAACATTTGGCAATCCAACAATTCCACACTTAAATCCCATGATCGATTATTTTAAATTATTAATAAATTTGGATTTTTCTCCATCAAATAATATTTTTATATTTTCAGACATTTTTATATTTAATTCATTAATAACTTCTAACTCACTTTTTTTAAAATTACTTAATACATGTTTATTAACCATTTCTTTATTACCCGGATGATTTATACCGATTCTTATTCTATTATAATTTTTTCCAATTTTACTATCTATTGATTTGAGCCCATTATGACCTGCGGAAGAACCCCCCAACTTGATTTTTATTTTTCCCAAAGTGATATCTAGATCATCATGAATAACATAAGTTAGATTTGATTTAATTTTGAAAAAGTTTAAAAAAGTTGCAATACTTTTACCACACTCATTCATATAATCATTGGATTTAAAGGTGTATATTTTTTTCTTTCCAATAAGAAACGATGCCAACTCCCCATCAAATTTCTTTTCTCTCATTACATCATCATGATCTTGTAAAAGCTGATTGATAAATAAATAGCCCACATTATGTCTATTATTTTTATGCTTTGTACCAGGATTCCCTAATCCGATTAATGCAATCATATGATTGAAGATATATAAATATCAAAATAGGTAAAAGAAAAAGTATTATTCTTTATCTTTGTTTTCTTCTTTGTTATCAGCCTCTGGAGCTGCATCTTTTTTATCTTCAGCTGCGGCACCACCCTCAGCAGCTTCACCTTCAGCAACCTCACCTTCTGCAGGAGCTTCAGGTTCTTTTACAACAGTAGGTGCAGCAACAGATGCCACAGTGAAATCTCTATCACTAATTGTTGGAGAAATTCCGTCACCTAAATTTGCTGCAGAAATTCTGATTGTGTCACCTATTTCTAAACCCTCTAGATCGAAAACTATCTCTTCAGGTATATTATTAGCAGGGCAACTTAGTTGAACAGTACGTCTATTAACATTTAGAACACCGCCTCGTTTTAATCCAGGTGATAACTCTTCATTAATAAACCTAGTAGGAATGTCTAGAGTAATTTTTGAGTCTGCAGCTAGTCTTAAAAAATCAATGTGTATAGGTTGATCAGAAAGTGGATCAAATTGAACCTCTCTTGGAATCGCTAAGCTTTTCTTTCCATCAACGTTAAGTGTAAATATTCTAGTTAGGAAACCACCAGAATTGATCTCTTTTTGAACAGTAATCTTATCTAATGAAATATTTACAGGGTTTTCACCTAAACCATACATAACCGAAGGAATCTTACCTGCAGCTAGTACTTTTTTTACAGCGGATTTACCAGATCTATCCCTGATTTCAGCGTTTAAATTAGTTTCTTTGCCCATAACAATGAGGTTGGTATTAAATTAAAATTACCTATATGGCAAGTATATAAATTAAAATTCAAATAGACTTGATACTGAGCTCGCCTCGGATATCCTTTTAATTGCCTCACCCAATAAATCTGAGATGCTAATGGACCTAATTTTCTCACAGGCTTTTAATTTTTCCTGATTATTGATTGAATCTGTAATTACTAGTTCAGTCAATTTTGATGCACTAATTTTTTCTAAGGCCTTACCTGTTAATACTCCGTGCGTAACATAAGAAGTGATACTATTAGCTCCTAAATCTATAATTTTGTCAGCTGCATTACAAATTGTTCCTGCTGAGTCAATGATATCATCTAGAATAATACAATCCTTTCCTTTTACATCTCCAATTATATTCATTACCTCGCTATCACCTGCTCTAGGTCTTCTTTTATCAACAATAGCAATTGAGGCTCCGATCTTATTTGCAATCGCTCTTGCCCTCACAACTCCACCAATATCAGGAGAAACTGCAACTAGATTACTAATTTCATATTTTTCTTTTATGTCTTTTGAAAATACTGGACCTGCAAATAAATTATCTGTTGGTATGTCAAAAAATCCCTGTATCTGTTCAGCATGAAGATCTAAAGTAAGTACTCTGTCTGCTCCAGCAGTTGTTATTAAATTTGCAACTAATTTTGCAGAGATAGGGGTTCTTGGCCCTGGTTTTCTATCTTGTCGTGCATATCCATAATAAGGGATCACGGCAGTAATCCTTTTGGCTGAAGCTCTTTTAAGTGCATCTATCATCACCAGTAGTTCCATTATATTGTCATTCGCCGGGTAAGATAGAGACTCCATTACAAATACATCCTCACCACGAATGTTCTCTTTAATTTCTACATAAACTTCATCATCAGCAAATCTTGTAATAGAAGCATTTGTAAGGTTTTCGCCAAGATATTCTGCGACGCTCTTAGATAAAGGTAAATTGCTGTTTCCTGCAATAATTCTCATAATTTATCTGTCTTTTATAACAATTGTTGAAATCATTCTACCATAATCGGTTATATTTTTTTTATAATTTCTTCGATAGCTAAAACATAATGTTTCTTCGCTGAAAGTATCGACATCAACAATCTCGTGGTTAGTAATTTGCTCATCAGAAAGTATCTTGAGAATGAATTCAGTAAGCGAAAACAGATATCTATTATTATGATTTTTTTGAAAAAACCTTGCATTATCTTGATCTTGTTTAATAAAGTTTTTGTAAAAAGGTGATCTTACCTCATAGGATTTTTGTCCTATACATGGGCCAATACTGCATCGTATATTATCTCTCTTTCCGCCCAGCTTGGTTATTTGTAAAATTGTATTTTGAATTATACCATTCAAGGCACCTTTCCAGCCTGCATGACAAGCTCCTATTATTTCATTTTTCACCTCATAAAATAATAATGGAGCACAATCAGCCGTTAATACTGATAAGATTTTATTATTTTCTTTAGTTACAATACCGTCACATTTTAAAATTTCAGACTTATTGCTGCTATCTAAAATTATTGAATTAGAAGAGTGTGTTTGATGCATAGTAATAATATCAGACTTTTTTAAACCGTAATATCTAGAAATAGCGACTAAATTTTCTTCAATAGCACCATTCTCATCTTTTGATCCCTTTCCACAATTTAGTGATTTATATCTTCCTTGCGAAACACCACCCAATCTTGAAAAGAAACAATGATCTATATTTGATAGATTTTTTGTAAAAAACATTAAATATTAATTTCCAAAACTTTAAATAAATTTCCCATATATTCTCTTTTGGTAAGTATTGCCAACTGTTCGTTTATTTGCTTCTCTTTCTTTGGGTTTTTCTTAATTAAGATATTAGCTCGATCTAAAATGCCATTTTGCCGAAGGAAATTAGATTGAGTATTTATTATAAAGTCATCAATTTTATTTTCTTCTAAAATATTTTGCAGGTTATTAAAGTCTACGTGATATGTGATATCTTGATTACCTGGGTTATCAAGAAAATCAGTTTTTTTATTTGATTTAATTGACTGAAGTGTGCTTATCTTAGGTAGATTAATATATCCATAATCAATTAGTAAGAAAAAACCATTATTCATAAGCAAGAAATTGATCAATTCCCGAAAGATTAAATTAGTCTCAGGAGAAAATTCAATTACCTCAAGATGTTTAAGGTCTTGCATATTTTTTACAAATTTAGAAATATCTGGTCTCGGCTTAATAAAGTCAAATCTTAGACTATCCTTTTGATCCAATTTAATAACCGTTTCATAAATATTTCCATTCCTACTCATTAATTGGCGCGTGGGTATCGCATCAAAAAACTCATTTGCAATTATTACTGAAAATTCATTTGGATATGAATTGAAATTTTTATGTATCTTACAATTAGGATAGGTATCTTTTAGATTTTGAATATAAAATTTATTAATTTCATTAAAGTGAATTGTATACTCGACATCTTCATCTAATAAAGCATTGAGTACTCTAGTAATATCGTTTATCAGAGCGCCTCTTCCTGGTCCTAGTTCAATTAAATTAAACTTTTTTATGTTTCTTGAATGAATGAGGTTTAATATTTTTACAGCAATTATTTCACCAAACATTTGTGATATTTCAGGTGCAGTAACAAAATCTCCATCTTTGCCTATAGCTTTGTTAGATGTATAGTATCCATGCTCTTCATCTCTTAATGAAATATTCATAAAATCATCTAGATAGAGAAATGCATTTTCTTTTAAAGCATCGTAAATTTTATCTTGTATCATTTTTAATGCTTTTAATTACTAAAATTAAAATTCCAGCAAGAAACATTGGTAAAGATAGTATCATGCCCATTGTAAGAAAATGATATACAAAGCCTAATTGAATATCGGGCTCGCGTGTAAATTCAACGGTAAATCGAAATAATCCATAAAGCATCAGAAAGACACCTGAAATTATTCCAGGGTTTTTAAGTTTTTTAAATTTAAAAATTAAAAAATTTAAAATTATAAATAATAAAAGTCCTTCTAAAAAAGCTTCATATAATTGACTTGGATGACGATACTGGTTGTCAGCGTTTGGAAATTTCATTCCAATAAGAAAATTTGAAGGTCTACCAAATAATTCGCCATTAATAAAATTAGATATTCTGCCAAAAAATATTCCAACAGGAGCTGATACACATATCAAATCGCTTATTTCAAAAAAAGTAGTTTTATAGAGCTTTGAAATTATTATGGCGGCTATAACAATACCAAGTAAACCCCCGTGAAAGGATAAACCTCCTTGCCAAAGATATAATATCTCAATTAGGTTTTCAGAGTAATAATCATAATTATAGAAAATCACATATCCCAATCGTGCTCCTATAATTAATCCAATTATTGAATAAAATATCAGATCATCTATTAGTTTTTCATTGATGCTATTACTATGAGAAACTGCTTTATTTGAAGCGAGATATTTAATGTATCTCCATGCAAATATAAATCCCACAATATACGCAAGTGAGTACCAACGGATATCAAGAGGACCAATCGAAAAAAAAACTGGACTAATAGATGGAAAACTAAGATAAATCACGTTAATTTCGAATAATATTAAAAATATATTTATCACTAATTATGATCACAAGGAAAGTTTTAATTAATAAAATTGTTAACTTTGTTACAAAAGGCTTTGAGCTCTCGCAAGCGATTAATGATGAATACAAAACAATAAAAAAGTTTAAAAAAGATGGAAATAATGCCAAAGAAAAAAACCACTGCAAGCAGTTTAAATAAAGAAAAATTTTTAATAATTGGCGCCGGTAATATGGGAATTGCTGTGATCAAGTCATTATTTAACCACCGAATTTCATCAAAAAAAATTGTGGTTATAGAAAAGAATCAGTCACGCGAATTAAAAAAATTAAAAAGATTAAATAAATTTGAAATAAAAAATAGCATAGATAAAATTAATAATCTTTATCAACCTACCATCACACTTATTGCTGTTAAGCCTAATCAATTAAAAACACTGAATGGATTAAATAAAGATAATAAACTTAGCAACTCAATTGTAGTTTCCGTAGTTGCTGGTAAAAAAATAAAAGATTTAAATAAAGTCTTCAAAAAAACATCAGGTATTGTAAGAGCTATGACGAATACTCCTGTATCCGTCAATATGGGTACCACAATTGTATATTTTGAAAGAAAAATAAAAATAAAACAAAAAAGGCCTATTTTTGATTTCATGTCCTTATTGGGACAAGTCAGTGAAACTAAAAAAGAAAATTTAATTGATGACTTCACTGCAATTTTTGGAAGTGGTCCAGCATATATATATCTGTTTATAAACTCTTTAATTGAGATAGCAAAAAAATCAGGATTCAAAAATCCAGAAGGTATGGTTTTACAAACTTTCTTAGGATCAATATTACTATTATTAAGTGGACAAAAAAAGCCATCTGACCTGCAAAAGAAAGTTACAAGTAAAGGAGGCACAACTGAAGCGGCACTTAGTATTCTCGCGTCCAACGAAGGATTAAAAAGTATTCTCACAAAAGCTGTAAAGAAAGCTGCAAAAAGATCTAGAGAATTAAGTAAAATAATTTAATTTGGTATCTCAATTGCAACCTCTAAGCCACCTAAATAACTATCATGTAAAGATATTTTTCCATTTATTGAATTCAAAAGAGATTTGGTAGTAGCCAGACCTAATCCAGAATTTGAGATATTCTGATTCCTGCTTTTATCAACTCTATAGAAAGGTTTAAATACATTATCCTTCTCACTATCAGAAATTCCAATTCCATTGTCGTGAATATTTATTTTAATTAGATTTTTGTTGATATTCGCTTTTATTAATATTTCATCAGATTGTACAATCGCATTATTTAATATGTTAGTAATTGAACGGGAAAAAATACTTTCATTAACTAATACACTTTCGTCATTAATAATTTCGAGATCTATATTATGCTTGTTAAAATGAACATCGTTTTTTATGTTAATAATAGCTTCTATTGGATTAATCGTAGATTTACTTTGCGACTCATTTGCTGCTGCAAAATCCAAGTATTCAACCAACATTTCATTCATCCTATTAATTTCATCATTCAATTCATTTTTAATCTTTTCATTCGGTATTGATTCTAGCATCAATTTCATCCTTGTCAGAGGAGTCTTAAGATCATGAGATACGCCAGCAAGCATAAGCGATCTTTGTTCAATTTGTCTCGATATTCGATTTTTCATTTTTAAAAATTCGCTACTTGCCTGCCTTACTTCAAGTGCACCAGATACTTTAAAATCATTAATTTTTTGTCCTTTACCAAACTGTTCCGCAGCTTTAGCAAGATTTGTAATTGGCTTTACCTGATTTTTTAAAAATAAATAAGCAATCATGACTAGAATAAAAGAAGATATAATTTGCCACCCAAGAAATATGTGATTTCTTGATGTTGTAATTCGTGTTAAAGGAAAACTAAAGTTTACTGCACTTTTAGGGCCCTTCATCATTACTCCAATTACCTCGTCACTCAATTCAATGACATAAAAGTCATGGTTAATTGCTGCATCTAATTCATTTGTAAAACTTGTAATTACCTGATTATTTCTACTTTTTGTTGTTGGTTGAGCAAAATAATTTAGGTCTAAAAATTCAATATTTATAAGAAAATAATCACCAAATTCTTGATTAATTTCTATTTGACTAAATTCATTATTACTTAAAAGAATTTTATCAGAAATAAGTTTTATTTCCATTGCAACGGATCTAGACAAACGATTTAATGTGCGTTCCCAAAGACTATTATAATAATAAGATAAAATTATTAATTGAAACATTACAATTGGAAAAAGAACAATTAATACTGTTCTACCTAATAGGCTTGTAGGCAAGAGTTTTTTTATCATTTAATCAATCCATAATTCATATCCAGAACCTCTTTTTGTTTTTAAGTATTTTGGCATTTTTGGATTTTTTTCAATTTTTTTCCTTAATCTATTTATGCAAACATCTAATGTTCTTTCCTGATTAAAATTAAGTGAATTAATTAAACTCTCTCTTGAAAAAGGCTTACCAGGATCTATTGAGAGAATTCTTAAAATCTTTAGTTCATTTTCGTTTAGGTACTGTTCACTTGCCTTACCCTTAATAAGACCATTTTTTAAATCAATTATAATGTTACCAAGTTGAATTTGCTCTTTTTCTCTTTTTAATGAAGTTTTATTTAAAATATTATTTATACGTAACAATAATTCTTTTGGTTCAAATGGCTTACCCAAATAGTCATCGGCCCCAATTTCTAAGCCGTGGACTCTATCTTTTATTTCTCCCATAGCAGTAAGATGAATGATGGGTATTAATGATTTCTTTCTTATCTCTTTTGTAAGTTCGTATCCATTTTGTCCAGGCATCATAATATCAATCACAATTAAATCAAAGATAATAAAGTTCATAGTTTCTTTTGCTTCGATAGCATTGCTTGCGGTTGAAACAAGATATTTATTATCAACTAAAAATGTTCTTAACAATTCTCTAATCTTATCATCATCATCAACAATTAGAATATGAAGATTTTTCTCACTCATTAACTTTCCTCTATAAACGAATTAATTACTTGATTAAATCCTTGTACTGAGCCAGCTCCTGACTTAACGTAGGCTTTTGAAAGTGAATTGATGATCGGTTTTATTGCTTCGTTTAAAGCCTTATTAGCACTATCTGTCATAAATAAATTTTTTTTTCTTGCATCATCATTATTTATTTTTTGAATAATTAAGTTTTCTTTGATTAGAACTCTGAGTACACGATTAAGGCTTTGTTTTCTTATATCCAATTTCTTCAGTAGTTCATTAAATGTAATTCCAGGCTTTATATTTATTATCAAAAGACATCTAATGTCGGCTATACCCAAATTTTTATCATCAAGGTTTGCTAAAATTTCTTTTTCCAGAATTTTTGAAACTTCAAAAAAACTATTTAATGAATTTTTAATTCTATCTTCACGCAGATAAAGTAGAGATGCAGATTTATTTGATATCGTATTTAAGTCAGCCACTATGACATAATAATCTGAAAAATATATATTAATCAAGGCATTTTTCTGTTAATAAACTTGTAATTTATAAAAGTAATTTACATGGAAATAGCGCCATTTGATAATCGAGAGGGTTTTATTTGGATGAACGGAGAGTTCATCAAATGGAATGATGCGAAATGCCATGTTATTACTCAGGGTCTTCACTATGCTAGCGCTGTATTTGAAGGGGAAAGAGCATATAAAGGTAAGATTTTTAAATCTGAAGAACACACAAAAAGATTATTTAGATCAGCGGAAATTGTAGGCATAAAAATTCCTTATAGTCAGTCACAAATTAATGAGGCTAAAGATGAACTCATTAAAAAAATGAATTTTGAAGATTGTTATGTTAGGCCAATTGCATGGAGGGGGTCTCAGCAAATGGGAATTTCAACTGCTAAGTCTGATATTAATGTTGCAATTGCAGTGTGGAATGACTGGGCATCATATTTTAAAATTGAAGATCGAAAAGCTGGCCTGCGATTAGTAACTTCACCTTGGAAACGGCCATCACCTGACACGGCACCATGCGAAGCAAAAGCATCTGGCCCTTACGTTATTTGTACTATGTCAAAAGAATTTGCGGAAGAAAAAGGATACCATGATGCCTTAATGTTGGACTATAGAGGCTATGTTGCTGAAGGTACTGGAGCTAATATTTTCTTTATTAAAGGAAAAGAAATTCATACCCCAATTCCTGATTGTTTTCTAAATGGTATAACTAGGCAAACTGTTATTGAAATGGTTACAGAGCAAGGTTTTAATATTACGGAGCGTCATATAAAGCCAGAGGAAATTAGCATTTTTGATGAAGCTTTTCTAACAGGTACCGCGGCAGAAATTACTCCAATTCAGTCAATTGACGATACTAAATTCAATACTGGCGACAATACCCAAAATTTCAAGTTTATGCAGGATTATCACGAAATCGTGAGATCTTAATTTAAAATATACTTTTGTAATATTGATAAGCGCTGATCAGCGTGATTATAGTTGAAAGCCAGAATAGATAAATACCTATATTTAATAAAGGCTTCAAATCTATGTAGATGCTTCCTATTAAGATCAAAAATAAACTTAAGATTTGAAAAGCAGTTTTATATTTTCCTAATATAGAAACATCTATTTTTTTTACTTCTGGCAAATTAGATGCATATTCTCTTAGACCAGAGATAAAAATTTCTCTAAATATTATTAAGTAGGCCGGAATTAAATTTATTTTATCTATAAAGTCATTATAGATAAATGTAATTATTAATAGTACGACAAATAGCTTATCTGCTATGGGGTCTAACATTTTACCAAATTCAGATGTACTATTCGTTTTTCTTGCAACTATCCCATCAAAATAATCAGACAATGCAATAACAATAAATAAAATAAGAATTGCCAAATTAAATGAGCTATCACTATCTATGATTAAATATATTAATAATGGTAATAAAAAAATTCTAAGTAGAGTGAGAAAATTTGGTAACTTAGACATTATCCATTAAAATATGCATATATTTTTTCTGAAAGCAACTTACTAATTCCTCTAACTTTCATTATATCCTGAGCTGAGGCATTTTTAATATTTTTAACTGATCCAAAATGATTTAAAAGTAATTTTCTTCTGCTTCGTCCTAAACCTTCTATCGGTTCTAGTTCTGAGGCATGCATTTCCCTCTTTCTTTTCGCTTTATGTGCCCCGATTGCGTAGCGATGTGACTCATCTCTAATTCTCTGAATAAAGAAAAAGGAGGGAGTATTTTTGTCTATAAAGTTTTTTTTATTTTTATATATTATTTGATCTAATGACTCTTTTCTTCCCTCACCCTTAAATATTGATATTAGTTCCATTTCATTTAAACCTTTAGTTTCTAAGATTTCTTTAGCTAAATCGTAGTGGCCTTTACCTCCATCAATAACCAATAAATCAGGCAATTTTTCATATTTCTTAGAATTTTTGATTGCTTCTTTTGAAAATCTTCTTTCAAGGACGTGTCTCATCATTCCGTAATCATCACCGAGTTTTACTTTTGAAGAGTCTATATTAAATTTTCTGTATGATTTTTTTTCAAACCCTTCTTCAGAGTAAACAATCATTGCACCAACTGCATTTTTGCCCGATAGATGACTGTTGTCATAGGCTTCAACTCTTTTTATTTTTTTAGTCATATTGAGTACTTTTGAAAGTTGGCTCAGATTCTCTTTATCAGAGTGAGACTGTGCAATGTGATTTTTAAGAGCTAGTTCCGAGTTTCTACTCGCATAGTTCACTATATCTAATTTTTTTCCTTTTTTAGGGACAAAAAAAGATGTCTTGTAATTATAAATGGATTTAAGAGACGTTTCGATAAGAGATGAATTTTTTATAGGTAAGTTTAACAATACATTTTTTGGAGGGGAATATCGAGTATAGAAATCAACAATAAAACGCTCTAGGATCTCATAAGTTTCTACTTCATCACTGTGTTTTGGAAAATAAGATCTATTTCCCCAATTTTGACCTGACCTATAAATAAATACTTGAATACATGATTTACTACCTTTTCTAGAAATTGAAATCACGTCAGTATTTTTTACATCGTAAAGATTTATGTTTTGCTGACTTTGAATCTGGGTTAGTGCGACTATCTTATCTCTATAGCTGGCTGCTTTCTCATAATTAAGACTTTTACTTTCTTCATCCATTTTAGAAGATAGCTCCTCTTGTAAATTGCTATGTTGACCTGAAAGAAAGTGCTCAGCATTCTTAACACTTTGTAAATACTCTTTTTTACTTAATGTATAATCAACACAAGGACCACTGCACCTTTCAATTTGATAAAGAAGACATGGTTTAGATCTATTTTGAAAAATAGTATCATCGCACGACCTTAGTAGAAAAACTTTCTGTAATATTTTCAGAGTATAATTTAGTGAATTAATTGTTGCGAATGGACCAAAATATTTTCCCTTATATTTTTGTTTTCCTCTATGTTTTGAAATTTGTGGAAATTCTTGTTCATGATTAATAAAAATATAAGGAAATGATTTATCATCTCGTAAAAGTATATTGAAAGGAGGTTTAAGTTTTTTTATTAAATTTGCCTCAAGCAACAAAGCTTCTTTTTCTGTCTCTGTAATAATTACTTCAATATTTGATATTCTACTAACCATCCTTCTGATTCGATTTGAGAGATTGTTAGTGTTTAGATAGCTTTTAAGTCTATTTTGGAGATTTTTTGCTTTACCAACATACATAATCTCTTCTTTTTCATTAAGCATTTTATAAATACCTGAGGAAGAGGGAGATTGGTCAATTATTTCTTTAATATTCTCAAGATTATTCATTATTCTGAACGAGAGCGTTCAACTTCGATGCCTGCACTTTCAGCTTCTTGAATTGCATCAAGTTTTTCAAGTCTTATCTTCATAGTTTGAATTCTTTTGTTTTTAAAACACTCCTGAAATATTTTTTCAGCAAGTTTTTCTAGTAAAATTGTATGACCAGATTTAATAATTTTTTTAATTTTTTTTGAAATCTGATTATAACAAACAACACTGTACAATTTATCATCATTTATTTTTTTTGGATTTTTAACTTTAGCAATTATGTTTATGCGGAGTGGTTGGCTCTTTATTTTCTCGTGTTTGTATACTCCAATGTTTGCATCGATTATAAAATCATTTAAAAAGATTAAATCGTATCCAGAATTTGGATTGATCAAATCTGTTTCTGACCTTAATTCACTTAATTTAAGAATATTCCTTGCTGTCATGATAAATGTTCCCCACCATCAACAGCTATAAATTGACCTGTAATTGATTTTGATTCAAGAAGAAATTTAACTGTTCTGGCAATCTCCTCCGGTGGCGAACCTATTTTAAGTAAAGTATTTTTGATCGATTTATCAAAATGTTTTTTTGATTGATGAATATTTTTAAGTGTCGGGCCTGGGCCAATCGCATTAACCCTAATGTTAGGAGCAAATGATTTTGCCATGATTGTAGTTGCGGATAGTAAAGCAGATTTTGAAATGGAGTAGGAAAAAAACGATGTATCTGGATTGACTACATTTTGATCCAAAATATTTATGATATGCCCTAAGCTCTTTTTTGGAAGTTGTTTATTAAATTCTTTAGATATTATTAGAGGGGCGTATAAGTTTATATTCATATGATCATACCAAAGTTTATCATTTAAATTTTCTATATTATCATTGATGAATAAGGAGGCATTATTAACAATTGCATGTATTGGTCCAAAAAATTTTTTACTTCTTTTAATTATATTTTTAACATCAGATATTTTAGACAAATCAGTTTTCACTATTTCGCAATCGCGCCCGTTACTATTAATAATATTTTTCAATTCTCTGGCTGCTTTTGATGACTTATTATAGTGTATTATAAAATTATAATGAGAATCTTTGAGAAATAGTGCAATTGATCTACCAATTCTTTGGGAACCGCCTGTAATTAAGATTGTTTTTTTCATAATATAAAAGAATACCCAAGATATAAAAAATAACTAATCAAGAAAAAAGCAGAATGTATTTTTCTCATTTGAATTCTTAAAATTGCCATAAGAGCTATTATCAAAGTTACTAATATTAAAATATATATGTGAAATATATCTATATTTTTTAGAGAATATTCAAGCCCTCTAAGTTGAACAATTATAACCCCTGGTAGGAAAACAAACAGTATGTTCATAATGTTACTACCAATAACATTACCAATACCTATAGAGCCCTTCTTTTTTAAGTAAGAAATAATAACAGTTATCAATTCAGGTAAGGATGTACCAATGGCCAGAACAAAAATACCTATTAGTACCTCGTTTACTCCTAACGTTTGAAAAATATTCAGTGAGCTATCTAAAAAAATTTTCCCACCGATAAAAATGCCTATGAAGGCACTTAGTAAAATTAAATAAGTGTATCTTCCAAAAATTTTTTGTTCTTCATTTTGATCTGAGGATTTATAATTACGAAGAAAATTGATAAAGAACAAAGTTAAAACTAAATAGCCGATTGTGTGAATGAGAGTGACTGTTTGGCTAATATAAAATAAGAGCGCGAAGTATAAAGATATTAGAAGTAGGAAAATAATATCCTTAGTGCCTAATTTATCTAGATTAATTTTGAAAAAAAATGCTGAAGTTCCTAAAATTAGTAAAATGTTTGCAATATTAGATCCTATAATATTTCCGGTAATGGCATCAGTAGCTGGAACAATCTTTGTTGCAGCAAATAGAGTTATAACTAGTTCAGGTGCTGATGTACCAAACGCTACAATTGTTAAACCTATTAATATTGGGGATAAATTGAACTTTTTAGCAATTGCGTCAGCCGACTCAATCATTTTATCTGCACTGTATAAAAGAAGAGATAATCCTATTAACAGTATGCAGAAATCAATAAACATTAAGTAAAGTACTTTCTTTTTTTCCTTTTATTTTTTTTATAAACTATATTGCTGTTGGATGGTAACTCTAATTCATTATTCTCAAGCCTTTTTATCTCATCTCTTAACTTAGCAGCTTCTTCAAAATTGAGATCATCAGCAAAATCCATCATATTTTTCTTAAGTTCCTCAAGATGTTTTTTTAGATTATTTCCGACGAGATGTTTCTCTGTACTCTTCAAATCAACATTTACACGATCATTTTCATAAATACTTTCAAGAATATCACTAATATCCCTCTTAATAGTTTCAGGTGTAATATTATTTTCTTTGTTGTATTGCTTTTGTATATCTCTTCTTCTGTCAGTCTCACTTATTGCTTTTTTTATACTTTCTGTTTCTTTATCGGCATACAGTATTACTCTTCCATCTACATTCCTTGCTGCTCTACCGATTGTCTGTACCAATGACCTTTCCGATCTTAAGAAGCCTTCTTTATCAGCATCTAATATTGCGACTAAAGCACATTCAGGTATATCCAAACCTTCTCTAAGTAAATTGATACCCACTAACACGTCGAACAATCCCTTTCTAAGGTCGCGGATAATTTCAATTCTCTCTAATGTATCAATATCTGAATGCATATATTTTACTTTTATTCCGTTTTCATGCATATATTCTGACAAGTCCTCTGCCATGCGTTTAGTAAGTGTTGTCACTAATACTCGGTATTTAAGATCAATAATTTTTTTACATTCTGAAATTAAATCTTCAACTTGAGTTTTCGCAGGCCTTATTTCAACCTCTGGATCAATCAACCCTGTTGGCCTTATTATTTGTTCAGTAAATACCCCTTGAGTTTTTTGCATTTCCCATGGTCCTGGAGTAGCAGAAATGAATAAACTTTGAGGACGCATCATTTCCCATTCCTCAAACTTCAATGGTCTGTTATCTAAACAAGATGGTAATCTAAAGCCATATTCTGATAGTGTTGTTTTTCTGCTGCGGTCACCTTTATACATGCCTTCTAATTGAGGTACTGTGACATGACTTTCATCAACAAAAAGGAGTGCATTTTCAGGCAAGTATTCAAAAAGTGTTGGAGGCGGTTCGCCTGGATTTCTTCCAGAGAGATATCTTGAATAATTCTCAATGCCTGGACAACTACCCGTTGCCTCAATCATTTCTAAATCAAACCTTGTTCTTTCTTCTATTCGTTGAGCCTCTATTAATTTATTTTCTTTTTTAAATTCAGGAATCCTTACTTCTAAATCTTTTCGTATTTGTTTTATGGCAGTATCAAGTGTTGGCCTTGGAGTGACGTAGTGACTGTTTGCATAAATTTTTATATTTTCTAACTCAGCTGTCTTTTTTCCAGTCAAAGGATCAAATTCACTTATCGACTCGAGATCATCTCCGAATAACGATAATTTCCACGCGCGGTCTTCGTAATGGGATGGAAAAACCTCAATCAAGTCTCCACGCACTCTAAATGTGCCTCTATGAAAATCTGTGTCGTTTCGATTATATTGAAGCGTGATGAGTTTTTGAATAATCTCATTTCGTCCAATCTTTTGATTTTTTTCTAATCGAATAGTCATTGATCTATACGTTTCAACAGAACCTATTCCATAAATACATGAAACACTTGCAACAATTACAACATCTTTTCTTTCAAGTAAGGATTGAGTTGCTGAGTGTCTCATTCGATCGATTTGTTCATTTATCGATGCTTCTTTTTCAATGTAAGTATTTGACCTCGGTACGTATGCTTCAGGTATATAATAGTCATAATAAGATACAAAATATTCAACAGCATTGTCTGGAAAGAATGACTTCATTTCACCATATAATTGCGCTGCTAAAGTTTTATTTGGAGCAAGTATTAGAGTTGGCCTTTGAAGTTTTTCTATAATTTTAGCCATCGTGAAAGTTTTGCCTGATCCAGTTACTCCAAGCAAAACTTGTTCCATCTCATTGCCTTTAATGCTTTTAACAATCTCTTCAATTGCTTGAGGCTGATCTCCAGCAGGTTTGTATTCAGATGTGACTTTAAGAACTTCAGAATTTGGCATTAATTTATTAATTAGTTAGAATATAAATTGTGTATTAATCTAATTTAATATAATAGCTGATTGTATAAATAACAAATTCTGGGGATAAGCAGTGGTAGAACTATCACACAGTATAAAAAGAATTAAGCCATCGGCCACCATGGCAGTGACCCAAAAAGCTCGTGAATTAAAGGCTGCGGGAAAGGATATTATAGGGTTAGGAGCGGGAGAACCTGATTTTGATACTCCAGAAAATATTAAAAAAGCTGCTATTCAAGCGATAAACGATGGAGATACAAAATATACCCCTGTTGATGGAACTCCAGAACTGAAGAAAGCAATCAAAGCAAAATTTAAAAGAGAAAATAATTTAGATTACGAGCTTGATGAAATCTCTGTTGGTACAGGAGGAAAGCAAATTATTTTTAATGCATTTGCTGTCTCCTTAAATGAGTCAGATGAAGTAATTATTCCAGCTCCTTATTGGGTAACTTACCCTGACGTCGTTAATTATTTCAATGGAAAACCTATTTTCGTTCAATGTGGTGAAGAGTCAGGATTTAAAATAACCCCACAACAACTTGAAAACACAATCAATCAATCAACCAAATGGTTTATTCTTAATTCACCATCAAATCCTACAGGTTCCTGTTATACAAAGAATGAACTTTTAGAACTTGCAAATGTTTTAAAAAAATATCCACACGTGAACGTAATGACAGACGATTTATATGAACATCTTATATATGATGATAATGAATTTTATACTTTTGCAAGCATTGCTCCAGAACTTAAAGAGAGAATATTAACATTGAACGGAGTTAGTAAGGCATATGCTATGACAGGCTGGAGAATTGGTTATGCGGGAGGAAATGCCAGCTTAATTAAAGCCATGGGCAAACTTCAGTCTCAATCAACAAGCAATCCAACATCTATCAGTCAAGCTGCAGCAGTTGAAGCCTTAAATGGAGATAATTCATTCATTGCTGAAAGAGCCAAAGTATTTAAAGGTAGACGTGATTTTCTAATCAATGAATTTACTAGTATGAATGGAATTACTTGTAGAGTACCTGAAGGTGCATTTTATGTTTTTCCATCATGTAAAGGAGTAATTGGTAAAGTTGATGAGTCGAATAACAAAATTACAAATGATGAAGAATTTACGACATCATTATTAGAGCATGCAGGAGTTGCTGTTGTTCAAGGTTCAGCTTTTGGTTTGGAGGGCTATTTTAGAATTTCTTATGCAACTTCAGACGAAAACTTAAAAAATGCATGCGTTCGAATGAGAGATTTTCTTAATAAATTAAGATAATTCAGCTAGGTATTTTTCTGCCTCAAGCGCTGCCATACAACCCATACCAGCTGCAGTAACCGCCTGACGATAAATTTTATCCTTTACATCTCCTGCTGCATATACACCTTCAACGTTTGTAAGTGTTGAGTCAGGTTTTGTAATTATATATCCATCTTCATCCATTTCGACTTGGTCTCTAAAAATTTGAGTAGCTGGATCATGCCCTATAGCAACAAAGACACCGTCTAGCTCGATACTGCTGGTTTCGTTAGTTTTTGTATTTATAATATTTATACTTTTTACATTTAGAGGATCTTCATCGCCAACTATTTCTTTTAGTTCGCTATCCCACACACATTCAACTTTTTCATTTTTAAACAATCTATCTTGAAGAATTTTTTCTGCTCGAAGTTCATCACGCCTATGAACTAGGTATACTTTAGATGCAAAGTTTGTTAAATATAAAGCTTCCTCAACAGCTGAATTACCACCGCCGATGACTGCTACCTTTTTTTCCTTAAAAAAGAAGCCATCACAAGTTGCACAAGCTGAAACGCCATATCCTTGAAATTTTTTTTCAGAGTCTAATCCAAGCCATCTTGCTTGAGCTCCTGTTGAGATAATCACTGAGTCCGCAGTATACTCAGTTCCCGACTCGCTAATAGCCTTAAATGGTTTAGATTTAAAGTCTACACTTTTGATAATGTCATTTATAATATTTGTTCCAACATTTTTTGCTTGTTCTTGCATTTGTTCCATTAACCATGGACCTTGTATTACATCGCCGTACCCAGGATAATTTTCAACATCAGTTGTTATAGTAAGTTGCCCACCTGGTTGTAAACCTTGGACTAAAGTCGGCTCGAGCATTGCCCTTGCTGCATATATTGCAGCTGTATATCCTGCGGGACCTGAACCTATTATTAGAACTTTTGAATGCATTTAATTTTTATAATCTATATATTATCTTCTAGTAATTAAAGAACTTTTGTATTCAACATAGATAGTTATTAAATGACCAATTTCAAGAATTTGAGAGCGTGGTGCCTAACAGATGGATCAGCAGGAATGATCAGTCAGGCCAAAGGCCTTGCAGATGCTCTTAATTTAAATTTTGAGCAAAAGAAAATAGATTTAAAATTTCCTTGGAATAAGCTTCCAGTGGGAATATTGCCACCATCTAAAATTATATTTAATAATTTCAAACAAATAAGCTTAGAAAGTAATATTCCTCCAGATATTATCATATCATGTGGCAAAAGGTCTATTTATGCATCTTTACATCTAAAAAAATCATTAAAAAATAAAGTCTTTTCAATTCATATACAAAATCCAAAAATAAACCCAGCTCATTTTGATTTAGTTGTCGCTCCAGCACATGATAATTTAAAAGGTAAAAACGTACTTCAAACTGATTTGGCACTTAATCATATAAACAAAAGTTTACTGAGCAAAGAGGCTGAGCTTTACGCAGCTCAATTCTCAAAAATAGAAAAACCTATTTGTGCAATTTTCTTAGGTGGTCAAAACCGAAACTATCGCTTCGATGTATCTGTTGTTAAGGAATTAGCTGATCAAGTTGATAAAATTCTTCAAAATAACGATATTCAGTTGTTCATATTATTTTCAAGAAGAACTGATCAATTTATTATCGAATATCTAAAAGAACGATTTTTTGATCAGAATATTATTTGGAACGGTGAAGGTAATCCTTATTTAGCTTTAATGAAGTATTCTAAATATCTTATTTGTACCGCTGACTCTGTTTCAATTATTTCAGAGTCAATTTCTTCAACTAAACCAGTATATATTTTTAAACTGCCGAGCTTAAAAAAAAATAACAGAATTGAAAAATTTATTACGATGCTGCTGCAAAAAAATTACGCAAGACTTTTGGGAGAAAAGCTCGAAGACTTTACAAGTTCATATGAAAATGAGACTCTCCAAGTAGCCAGAGTGATTGAAGAAAGGTATAATAATAAAGTATGACATTAATTAATGCATTGAAAAATAATTTATCACATTCCAATGCACCTTTTAATCATTGGACAATTAATAATCCTCTATCTGAAAAAGCAATAGATGAAATTTACTCTATTAATTTTCCCGAAGGTAAGGTTATTTTTGATGGAACAAGAGCAGGAGATAAAACAGGAGATAATTTACTAAGTAAGTTAAGAATATTTATTAATAAAGGTAATGCAGAGAAATATCCTGAATTAACCGGGTTGGTAAAAGAAATGCAATCGAAAGAATGTACTGAATTCATTTCTAATCTAATTAATAGAGATTTAAAAAATTCTTATGTTAGATTAGAAGTCATAGCTGATCGAGACGGATTTTGGCTAGAACCACACTGTGACATCAAGGAAAAATTGATGTCATCAATTCTATTTGTAAATAGATACGAAGAAAATGAAAATTTGGGAACGGATTTTTATACTCCAGATTTAAAAGTCGCTAAAACTCTACCTTATAAAAATAATACAGGGTATATTTTTACTTCTGAAGAAAACTCTTGGCACGGACTTGAAAAGAAAAAAATTAAAAAAGAAAGACGCTGCTTGCAATTAAATTATGTTACTTTTGAAACAGAGTGGCCAGTAGACTGATGGTAAAAAAAGAAATTGATAGTGTTGATCTAAAAATACTTCGAATACTTCAAGATGAAGGAAGAATTTCAAATCTTGATTTGTCTAAGAAAATTGAAATGTCTCCACCGCCTACACTAAGAAGAGTAAGAGACTTAGAAGATAATGGTTATATTGATGGTTTTCGTGCAAATCTAGATCCATCAAAGCTGGGATATGACTTAGTAGCATGGATATTTGTGAGTTTAAAAAATCAAAATGAAGAAAGCCTAGGTTCTTTTGAAAAGCTGGTCTGGGGTTGGGAGCCTATTAGAGAATGTTTTATGCTAAACGGTGAAATAGATTTTATTCTTAAATGTGTGGTGAAAAATATGAATGAATTTAATAATTTTTTAACAACACATGTAACTTCAAATGAAAATATTTTGAGTGTCAAAACAGCTTTTGTCATAAAAAATACAAAGAAACTAGGTACTGTTCCTCTAGATTAGTGAAATTTAGTTATAGGGTTAACTTCTAATTCATTATTTCTTAATTCTTTAATTGAATTAATAGCAGCCCTTGCACCAGATACTGTGAGAAAGTATGGCAAACTTTTCATGAGAGCAGTTCTTCTTATGCCAAAGGAGTCATTAATTGACTTTCTTCCTTCAGTTGTATTAATTATTATATCAACTTTGCCATCAATTAACTCTTCAACAATATGAGGTGATCCTTGAGAAACCTTATTAATTTTCTTCACCTTAACACCACCCTCCATCAAATAATCAGCTGTTCCTGCAGTCGCATTCACTTGAAATCCTAATTTTTGAAATGATCTTATAATTGGGAGTATTTTTGGCTTATCAGAGTCCTTCACAGATACGAATAAAGTACCATTTTTTGGAAGTGGGTTTGACGAAGCTAATTGACATTTTATAAATGCTGATTCAAATGACGTATCAATTGCCATTACTTCACCAGTAGATTTCATTTCAGGGCCTAAAATGGTATCAACATTAGGAAAGCGTTTAAAAGGAAATACAGGTTCTTTAATTGAGATACAATTAGTCTTACGAATTTTAAATTCATGTTTATTCAACGGTTTTCCAATTGCTGCACTTAGTGCTATCTTAACAATTGGATTACCTGTAGCTTTAGCTACAAACGGCACAGTTCGACTGCTTCTAGGATTAACTTCAAGCAGGAATATATTATTATTTTGAATTGCAAATTGTATATTCAGCAAGCCCTTCACATTCAGTGCAATGGCTAATTTTTTGGTTTGCTTTTCTATGTCATTAATGATTTTTTCCGACAATGAGTAAGGAGGCAACGTACAAGTCGAGTCACCAGAATGGATTCCTGCTTCCTCAATATGTTCCATAATACCTGCAATAATGACTTTTTTACCATCAGACACAGCATCGACATCTACTTCAATAGAGTCTTTCAAATAGTGATCAATTAGAACAGGGCTTTTACCACTAACTACAACAGCTTCTTTGAAGTATTTTTTTAATTCATCTTCATTGTGAACAATTTCCATAGCTCTTCCGCCTAATACATATGATGGCCTTATCACTGCTGGAAAACCTATTTTCTTAATTACTGAGTTAGCTTCTTTTTCAGAATATGCGATACCATTTGCTGGTTGCAATAGATTTAAGTTTTCAGAAATCTTTTTAAATTTTTCTCTATCCTCAGCAGTGTCAATCGACTCAGTTGAAGTACCCAAAATTGGTATATTCATTTTATTTAAATAGTCAGACAACTTAAGAGGTGTCTGGCCACCGAATTGAACAATAACCCCTAAAAGATTTCCTTTGCTTTTTTCCTTTCTAATAATTTCATATACATTTTCATTCGTAAGGGGTTCAAAATAAAGTCTGTCACTGGTATCTGGGTCGGTAGAGACTGTCTCTGGATTACAGTTGATCATAATTGTTTCATATTTTAATTCTTTTAGGGCAAATGAAGCATGAGAGCAGCAATAATCAAATTCAACACCTTGTCCAATTCGATTTGGACCACTTCCAAGAATAATTACCTTTTTTTTACTTGTTGGACTGGACTCGCATGCATCACTATTTAAAGAATTTTTAGCGTAAGTTGAGTACATGTATGGGGTCTTAGCTTCAAACTCTGCAGCACAGGTATCTATTCTTTTAAAGTCAGGAAAAATTTTATTTTTGACACGCATATTAAAAATTTTCTCTTCCTTAGTATTACAGAGCTGTGATATTTTTTTGTCTGAAAATCCCAAAGATTTTATTCTAAGCAATTCTTTAGCGTTTCGTGGCAATCCTTTTTTAAGGGTTTTTTCCGTATCAACTATCCTTTTTATTTGACCAATAAACCAAGGATCAACTTTTGAGGACTTATGAATTTGAACTATATCTAATCCAAAACGTAGTGCCTGAGCAACTAATAATAGTTTATCTGCAAGAGGCTTCTTAAGTTCAGATAAAATATTTTTCTTTGTGAGCTTTTTTTTATTCATACTTACAGTTACTTCGTCTAAGCCGTCTAAACCAGTTTCAAGCGACCTCATTGCTTTTTGCAATGACTCGGGAAATGACCTTCCAATAGCCATGACTTCACCAACAGATTTCATTGAACTTGATAGCAAAGGTTGCGTTAATTGAAATTTCTCAAAGGTAAATCTTGGAATTTTTGTAACCACATAGTCAATTGTTGGCTCAAAAGATGCAGGTGTAACTTTTGTAATTTCGTTAGTAAGTTCATCTAATGTGTACCCAACTGCCAGTTTAGCAGCAACTTTGGCAATTGGAAAACCTGTCGCCTTTGAAGCTAAAGCAGATGATCTAGAAACTCTTGGGTTCATTTCAATAATTACAAGCCTTCCATTTTTTGGATTAACAGCAAATTGAACATTAGAGCCCCCAGTCTCAACTCCAATTTCCCTAAGACATGCAATGGACGCGTTTCTCATGATTTGATATTCTTTGTCAGTTAAAGTAAGTGCAGGAGCTATTGTTATGGAGTCGCCCGTATGTACTCCCATAGGGTCTACATTTTCAATTGAGCATATGATTATACAATTATCATTTTTGTCTCTCACAACTTCCATTTCAAATTCTTTCCATCCAGCCACTGACTCTTCAATTAAAATTTCATTTATCGGTGAATTATAAAGTCCAGAATTTGCGATTTCATCGAACTGCTTCTCGGTAGTTGCGATTCCTCCACCCGTACCTCCAAGTGTAAAAGATGGTCTTATGATGACAGGCAATCCAAGTTTCTTTAGAGCTTTTTTTGCGTCTGTAAAATTTCTTGCAATCTCTGCTCTTGGGCATTCCAAACCAATCTTTGTCATGGCTTTATAAAAACTTTCTCTTTCCTCTGCTTTTTTGATTGCCTTAAGATTTGCACCAATTAACTCAACTTTATATTTTTTTAATGTTCCATTTTTGGAAAGTTCAATTGCAATGTTTAATGCTGTCTGACCACCCATTGTTGGCAGAAGTACATCGGGTTTTTCTTTCTTAATTATTTTTGCAACAATCTCAGGAGTAATTGGTTCGATGTACACTACATCAGCAGTGTCAGGGTCAGTCATTATAGTTGCAGGATTAGAATTAATTAGAATCACTCTATAACCCTCTTCTCGTAATGCCTTACATGCCTGTGTTCCTGAATAATCGAACTCGCAGGCTTGTCCGATTATTATTGGACCAGCTCCAACAATTAAAATAGATTTTATATCTTTTCTCTTAGGCATTTTGTTTAATCATTTTTTTAAATTCTTGAAAAAGATAATGACTATCGTGTGGTCCAGGGCTTGCTTCTGGATGATATTGAACTGCAAATATATTTCTTCCTTTTCTTATACCTTCAACACTTCCATCGAATAATGATTTATGAGTTATTTTTACATCTCTTGGAATAGATTTTTCAGTTACCTCAAAACCATGATTTTGAGATGTGATTTCTACTTTTTCTGTTTCAAGATTTTTTACAGGATGATTAGCCCCTCTGTGACCTTGAAACATTTTTTTTGTCTTTGCACCTAATGCTAGAGAAATAAGTTGATGACCAAGACATATTCCAAATAATGGGATTCCTGATTTGATCAGTTTTTTTATAATTGGAATAGCGTATTTTCCTGTTGCTTTCGGATCACCTGGACCGTTCGAAAGAAAAATACCATTAGGACTATAAGAAAGTATTTTTTCTACAGAAGTTTTAGCTGGGACTAATATAACCTCTAAATTTAAATCTAGTAAGCAGTTTAATATATTTTGTTTAATTCCATAATCTATTGCTACAACTTTAAGTTTTGAACTTTTTTTAGATTTATAAATTTTTACATCCTTGCGTGATACATCGATAGCTAGATCAAGTCCATTAAGCCCTTTCCATTTTTTTATTTCCTTTAAACAGGATGCGGTCTTTTTTTTGTTTATTGGACCTTCGATAATGCCACCTTTCGGCGCACCTTTAGAACGGATTCTATTTGTAATTAGTCTGGTATCAATATTACAAATACCTGGTACGTTGTTTTTTTTAAGCCACGCATCAAGATGAAGGATAGATCTATAGTTTGATGGATCAGAAATATCACAATTAATTATGATTCCTTTCGCATACGGTTTACTCGACTCGTTATCATCAAGATTTGTACCTACATTACCGATGTGAGGAAAAGTAAAATTGATTATTTGTCCTGCATAAGAAGGGTCAGTTATTATTTCTTGATAACCTGTCATTGAGGTATTAAAACAAACTTCTCCTATTTCCATATTAGGAGAGCCAATTTTTAATCCATTATATCGGGAACCATCTTCTAGAATAAGTTGACCTTCAATAGGTTTAGGTCGAGTTGTTGAGAGATCTTTTTTCAACCTATTCGCATTAACCATATGTAGTGATTCTAGATTTATAGAAACTTAGTGCAAATGGGGAATTCATGCAATAGTTAGATAAGATAATAAATATTAGATCTATTATTGCCACAATATATCTGATGATGTAGATTTTATGTTTATCTCAAATGAAAGAAAACATCACAACCGAATTATCTAATGCTCTCAAAAATGGGGATAAAGAGAGAATCCACACATTAAGACTAGTACTAGCCGCTATTAAAGATAAAGAAATTGCAAGTCGGTCCTCCGGGGAAGACTCCAATATTTCAGATGATACAATTATCAGTCTTCTCAAAAAAATGGTGAAGCAAAGAAATGATTCGATTGATATGTTTAAAAAAGCTGGACGAGACGAACTTGTGCAGAAAGAAAATAGCGAGATCAATATAATTAGTGAGTTTCTTCCTAAGCAACTTGGCGAGGAAGAGACTATGATAGCTTGCGAGGAAGCGATTGGAGCAACTGAAGCAAAATCATTAAAGGAAATAGGAAAAGTAATAAAATATTTGAAGGAAAATAGCCCCCCGGCTCTTGATATTTCTCTAGCAAGCAGACTTATAAAGGAAAAACTTCAAAATTTGTAAATATTTGATAGCTGTTCTTTACTGCTCTCGAGTAATATAATTAATTTATGCCTAGATATTCTAAAGAATTTATTAGTGAAATTAAATCAAGATTACGTGTCTCAGAGGTTGTGGGAAAATTTGTTAAACTCACACAAAGAGGTAATGAATTTATAGGATTAAGTCCGTTCAAAAATGAAAAAACTCCTTCATTTACAGTTAATGATGAAAAGGAATTTTATCATTGCTTCAGTAGCGCTGAACACGGAGACATATTTTCTTTTTTAATGAAACATAAAAATATGTCTTATCCAGATTCCATTGAATACTTGGCAAAGCAAGCTGGTATGGATCCAGAAAGAGGAGTCATCAGAGACCCAAATTATATAGAAAGAGATTACTCTAGTTTAAGAAAAATTATCAATGAAGCTTGTAATTACTTCAAGGAACAACTTAAAACTAGTAGAGAAGCGCAAAAGTACGTTGAAAAAAGATCTATAGACGAAAATATAATTAATAAATTTGATTTAGGTTATTCTGGTTCAGGAAGTAATAATTTATACAATCACTTAAAGAGTAAGAACTTTAATATTGATGATGCTATCTCAATTGGTCTAATTAAAAAATCAAATAAAAAAGAAGGTGAATTTTATGATTTCTTTCGAAATAGATTTATGTTTCCAATTAAAGATTATAAATCAAATGTTATTGCATTTGGAGGAAGAGCATTAGATGACTCAAATATAAAATACATCAACTCAGCAGATAGTCCAGTTTTCAAAAAAAGTTATCAACTTTACAATTTAAATCTTGCAATTGATGAAAATAGGAGGCCAAAAAATTTAATTATTGTTGAGGGTTATATGGATGTTATTTCTTTGTATAAGAATAACTTTAAGACATCTGTTGCCCCATTAGGAACAGCCCTTACAAGTTATCAATTAGAAAGAGCATGGAAAGTATGTGAGAGTCCTATTATCATGTTTGATGGTGATGAAGCGGGACTAATAGCCACTCAAAGAGTAGCGATATTAGCATTAAACAATTTATTACCTGATCGTTCACTTCGTTTTTGTTTGCTTCCAAAAGATTATGATCCTGATGATTACTTGAAAAGAAACAGTCCAGCTAGCCTTCAAAGTATTCTTGATAATTCCCTATCATTATCTGAATTTATTTGGATGTCAGAGATAAATAGGGAAGATATTACAATTCCAGAAAAAAAGGCTGGTTTTGAAAAGAGAATTAACTCATTATCTGAAAAAATAAATAACAAAACAGTAAGAGAATATTACAAAAAATTTTTTGATGATAAATTAAGTGAACTAAAATACGCTAAAAATAATTCTAGAAATTTCAATTATAAATTAAAAAAAAGTAATATTTCTTCAGAAATCTTATCAAGTGACAGAGTTAAAAACCAGAGTCATGACTCGGTTGTAAGAGAAAAAATTATCCTAATATGTTTGATTGAAAACCCTTTTTTGATAATTAAGCATGCTGAGGAATTAGGAAAAATTAGCTTTAATGACCTTAATTTGTCATCTTTAATATCTGAAATACTGGAATTCTCTACTTACAATGGTGATAAAGACCTTGAAAACTTTGATTTAAAGTCTTATTTACTCGGTAAGGGATTAATTCAGGAGATTAAATATATATTTCAGCCAAAACTATTAAGTACTTATAGTACAATTATAAAAAATAGTAAGGTTGAGGTGGAAAAAAGCTTTATAAGTCTACTAGATCTGCATAAAAATCTACTCGATGAAAATGATTTAGATATCGCAATCAGCAACCTTGAAGAAAGAATGGATGATAAGAGTTTTGAAAATTTTATGAGAATAAAAAAAGAAAGCATAAATAAAAACTAATGAAAAAAAGAGGCAGAAAAAAGAAGCAGCTTAAAAAAGAAGCAGAAACTCTGCAGACGTTAGCTAATGATCAAGATGGTCCAGTCTTAGATCTTGAAAAATCAATTATAAAAAAACTTATCAAACAAGGTAAAAAAGACGGATATCTTACAAATGAATTGATTAAAAAATCTTTTCCTGAAAATAAATTTACCTCTGAGCAAATCGAGCAATATACAACGAAGTTATCACAGGTTGGATTTGATATAATTGACTCTGATGATTCAGACAATGATGACGATAAAGACGATGATAATGTAAGTGCGAAGCCAGGATCAGAAAAAACTGATGACCCTGTAAAACTATATTTAAGAGAAATGGGAACCGTTGATCTGCTTTCTCGTGAAGGTGAAATTGCAATAGCAAAAAGAATAGAAGCTGGGCAAGAAGCTATGATATCTGGATTGTGTGAGAGTCCATTAACTCTTCAAGCAATACTTAATTGGAGAGACGATATAATTGCTGAAAAAATAACTTTGAGAGAAGTAATCGATCTAGAGTCATTATTTGAAGAGTCTCCAAACAAGAAAGAATTAAGTAAAAAAATTAAAGAAGCAAAGAAAAGAAAAGAACAAGAAGAAAAAGAAGAAATCAGAAAAAGAAAAGAAGCTGAAAAAAAATCATCGACTTATGGTGATGATACAGAGCCAATGATTGAAAGCTCTTCAGAACAAGTAATAGAAGAATATGAAGATGCTGATGATGAATTAAATGTTTCAATTGCTATTATGGAGGAAGAATTGAAACCACAGATCCTTGAAACATTTAAAAAATTAAATAAAAGTTTTAAGAAGTTGCAAAAGCTTCAAAAAGATAAGATTGCTTTCCAAGAAAAAGGAAAAGAGTTTCCTTTAAGGTCAGAAAAAGGTTATCAAATATCAAAGGCTGTTGTTGTAGAATTAATAAAGGGCTTACAAATTAATACAAATAAAATTGAGGAATTAATTAATAAGTTATATGTCATTAATAAAGAAATTGTATCTTTGGAAGGAAAACTGTTGAGACTCGCTGTTCAATATAAAATTTCAAGAGATGAATTTCTAGATAAGTATATTGGGAATGAAAATAATCCATACTGGTTAAGAAAAATCACAAGACTTTCAGGGTGGGAAAAATTTGTCAAACTCGAAAAAAATAATATTAAAAAAATCATGAATGAAGTTAGGGCCGCAGCAAGCAATATTGGTTTAACGCTAAACGAATTTAAAAGAATTGTTAGCAATGTACAAAAAGGAGAGAGAGAGTCTAGTATTGCAAAAAAGGAAATGATTGAAGCTAACCTTCGTTTAGTAATATCAATTGCAAAAAAATATACTAATAGAGGTTTACAATTCTTGGATTTAATTCAAGAAGGAAATATAGGACTTATGAAAGCTGTTGACAAATTTGAATACCGAAGAGGCTATAAATTTTCAACTTATGCTACTTGGTGGATTAGACAAGCGATTACGCGATCAATAGCTGATCAGGCAAGGACGATACGTATTCCGGTTCATATGATAGAAACTATTAATAAAATCGTCAGAACACAAAGACTCCTTTTAAATGATATTGGTAGAGAGCCAACTCCTGAAGAGATTTCTAAGAAACTAAATATGCCTCTTGAAAAAGTAAGAAAGGTATTAAAAATTGCCAAAGAGCCTGTAAGTCTTGAAACTCCAGTTGGTGATGAGGAGGATAGTCATTTGGGAGATTTCATTCAAGACGAAAACGCTGTAATTCCAATTGATGCTGCAATTCATTCTAATTTAAGGCAAACTACTACAAAAATACTATCTTCATTGACACCTCGTGAAGAGAGAGTATTGAGAATGAGATTTGGGATTGGTATGAATTCTGACCATACCCTTGAGGAGGTGGGTCAACAATTCTCAGTAACAAGAGAAAGAATCAGGCAGATCGAGGCAAAAGCTCTAAGAAAATTAAAACATCCAACAAGAGCTAAACTTTTAAAGAGTTTCTTAGACAAAAACTAGTTTGAAGGCTTTCATTATATGTGTATAAAAGTTTCTATCCGGGCCCATAGCTCAGTTGGTTAGAGCCCTCCGCTCATAACGGAGTTGTCCTAGGTTCGAGTCCTAGTGGGCCCACCAAGAAAATAGCCAAATATTATTTTTCACTTCATTATCATTCAACGCGAGTCGTCATCTGGTCGTCATTAGAAGGGAAAAAACTTAATTCATTGCCAACATATTTAAGGCCTTAAGCTGAGTATTAATTTCTGCAATTTGAGCTTTTAATGAATCATTCTCAGCCATCACCGCGTCTATTTTATTCTCAAGTAATAAGTTGTTATCTTTAGCTTCTCTAACAGGCTTTGGAGCTCCAAATTTAAACGTAATACCAGCTTTCAAAGTTGCATCATCACCTTCACCGTGAACGACTGATGCAGCACCAATATTGAATGATGCCTTTTGAAATAATTCAGGCATTGAGTCAACAAATGAATAATTTGCAAAATCAAACCCACATCCGCCAGATATCGCTGATGCACTGTCATGAAATCCAGTTCCAAGACCGCAAGTGTATCCTGCACCTTCTGCTCCAGTTGGCAGTGATGCAAATGCAGCACCCAATGCAATAGAGCTATCGATACTTCCCATTACATCTTCACCATCTATCAATAGATTTGTTCCAGAGGGAATATTAATATCGATTCTACTTCCAGTTGCATCGGTTGCATACAATTGTTGTCTTCCACCAGATTCAATAGTTACTAGTGAATTTTCACCAATATGAACACTGCCATCGGCCTTGTTCTCAATCAAAGTATTTCCGTTAGAGTCAGAAATATCAAGTGAACCTAGGATAGTCGTTGAGCTTCCATCTTCAGCGTCGGTACCGGTAGCTATTACATTAGAACCATTCCATCCTGATTGAAAAACCTCACCACCATTTCCAATAGTCGTAGCTGTTACAGTATTCGTATTAATATCGTATACTGAATAACGACCTGCTGAGTGACCTATATAAAGTTTATTGTTGTAATCATCCATAAACGTTAAACCAGTAGCTCTACTTGCTACAGCATTGAAAGTTAAAAGCGTCGTTTCGGTGCCTGTAGTTGTATCAATACTTGAGATGATCATATCTTGACTACCATTTCCCTGTATACTACCTGAGTCTACAACTCTTAAGACAGTTTCTGCGTGAGCAATGTTAGTAAAGATTAAGGTAATAAAGATTAATAAAATTTTTTTCATAAGAACCTCCTCTAGATTTATGTATTAATTCTAGCTAAAATATTAAAAAAAAAGATATTAATTTTTGTAGTGAATATGTCGTACTTATTGTCTAAAACTACATGTTTACAGACTAAAATTTATTACCTAACCTAGCTTAAAGGTTAGAGCCCTCCGCTCATAACGGAGTTGTCCTAGGTTCGAGTCCTAGTGGGCCCACCAAAAAAAATATTTTTTTACACTTAAATCTTTTTTCACTTATTCTATAATTTAAAAATATGTCTCTAAATATTGTAGCTTCAAAACAGTCCTGCGGTGCAGAAATAACAGGAATCGATTTGAAAAAAGACTTATCTGAAACTCATATTTCCGAAATAAGAAATCATTGGTTAAAATACCATGTTTTAAGTTTTCCAAACCAAGCATTATCTGATGATGATTTAGAGCGTTTTACCCTATATTTTGGGTCCTTTGGAGATGACCCGTTTATTGCTTCAATACCAGGAAGAGAAAATATAATTGCTGTTAAAAGAATAGTTGATGAAAAGGTACCAATCTTTGCTGATAATTGGCATACTGACTGGAGTTTTCAAAAAAATCCCCCAGCAGGTACGTGTTTATTTGGAAAAATAATTCCATCTGAAGGCGGGGATACGTTGTTTGCGAACCAACATTTAGCACTAGAGCGCATGCCCTCAGAATTAAGAAGCAAGTTAGAGGGAAAAAAAGCAATTCACTCAGCCCTTGTACCTTATTCACCAGGGGGTGGTTACGGTGATAAGGATAGAGAAATGGGAAGAAGCATGGATATAAGAGCGTCAGACGATGCCTTTGCTCAACAACTACATCCTATTATAAGGAAGCATCCTGAAACAAATAAAGAGGGCATTTATGGAACAATAGGTTATATCATTGGTATTGATGGTATGGACAATCAGGAAGCGATGAAATTACTTATGGAACTGAGTGCTTGGCAGTGCAAAGAAGAATTTGTTTATAGGCATAAATGGAAAAAGGATATGTTAATTATGTGGGATAACAGAAGCGTGTTACACAGAGCAACCGGTGGATATGAAGGGCAAGAGCGTCTTTTACATCGAACAACCATTGCAGCTTATGGCTTATAAAAATGGAATTTATTTTATATTTATTTTTAATTTTATTTTTTCTTTCGATTTCTTATGGTTTCTATAAATCAGTTTATTTTGATATTCCCAGAGATATTGTGTTGGCAAAACATGCAAAAGGCGCTTCTGAGTTTATAAAACTTGATGATGGTTCATTGGTGCATGTAAGAGATGAAGGTGTAAAGAATAACGAAACAATTGTTTTAATTCATGGATTTAATGGTTCACTTTTTAATTTTGAACCAATGGTCTCACACTTAAAAGATAATTTTAGAATTTTGTCTCTTGATCTTCCAGCTCATGGGCTAACAGGGGCAGTTAAATCAAATTTGTATTCGTATGATGGATTCGAGAAATTAATAACTGATATTCTGAAAGTAAAAAGTATTGAAAAATTTTATCTAGTTGGTCATTCGATGGGTGGAGTTATATCTTGGAAGTATGCCTTAAATAATCTTGATAGAATAAGTGGATTAATAATTATTGGCTCCCCATTTATTGGAAGTGAGAATGAGTATAAAAAGTTTCAATCAGAAAATGCCCCACCAATTGCATTTAAGTTACTTGAAACAAAAATTATGAGACTCATGTTAAAATACTTTACGCCAAGATTTTTAGTTAAAGAGGGAGTATCAAAAACTGTATTTAATAAGGATCTAGTTACTGAGAAATTAGTTGATCAATTCCATGATATTATACTTTTAGAGGGTTCTCGCGAAGCTATGGGCATGGTCATTTTATCAATTGAGGATAATTTTATTGCTAATCCAAAATTATTGCAAAGTTTAAAAATACCGACCTTAATATTGCACGGTGAGAAAGATAAGTTAGTTGATATTAGTTTTACAAATCATTTTTTAGAGCAAATTCCTAATGTAAAACTTATTTCTTATCCAAAAGTGGGTCATATGCCACCTATGGAGATACCAGAAAAATTAGCTTATGATATAAAAAGTTTTTTAGGCACATAAACATGATAGATAGTAACTTATTCCTTCCTTGTGGTATTGAAATCAAGAATAGATTCCTAAAATCAGCAATGACAGAGGGTATTGCTCAAAGCGATGGCATGGCTAATAAAAGGCATAATAAATTATATGAGAGGTGGGCCAAAGGTGGAGTCGGCATAAATGTTACCGGCAATGTTCAAGTTGACCACAGATACATTGAACGAGCTGGTAATGTTATAATTGAAGGAAAACAATCTAATGAAAGTCTGGCAGCTTTAGCTGACTGGTCCAAGTCTGGAACACAAAATAATGCGCATCTCTGGATGCAATTGAGTCATGCTGGTAGGCAGACGCCTTTTAGTATTAACAAAGAGAGCAGGGCACCCTCAGTTCAACCTTTGCCAACCCTTGGAGGAATACTAAAATTTGGAGTACCAAAAGAGCTAAGCCAATCCGAAATTTTGAATATAATTGATCAATTTGTTAATGCGGCTGAGGTTGCAAAGCAAACAGGGTTCACTGGCGTTCAACTTCATTCAGCACACGGTTATCTTCTCTCAGAATTTTTATCACCAAACGTTAATCAACGAACTGATGAGTGGGGAGGCAGTATAGAAAATAGATCAAAATTACTTATAACTACAATTGAGGCTATCCGAGAAAAAGTTGGAAATAGTTTTCCTATTTCAGTTAAACTTAATTCAAGTGATTTTCAAAAAGGGGGATTTTCTCACGAAGAAAGTATTGAAGTTGCAAAGATATTGAATAATACATCATTAGATTTACTTGAAATTTCAGGTGGAACTTATGAAAATTTTACTGCCTTAGAAATTGACTCATTGAACCTTAAAAAAGCAAAAACAATCAAACCTCAGCGTAGTACCAAAGTAAGGGAAGCCTATTTCCTAAAATATGCTGAAGCGATAAAAGAAGTTATATCAATCCCATTAGCCGTAACAGGAGGATTTCGTTCTACCGAGGGTATGAACAATGCTCTTCAAAGTGGTGCTTGTGATGTAATTGGTTTGGGAAGACCACTTTGCTCTGAGCCCGATATTGTAAATGAATTAATAAGTGGTGAAAAAAAATCAGCAACTCTATATGAAAATATGTTGGAATTTGGTCCCTGGATTCTTGGCTTAAATAGCCCGATATCACTTATGCGATCTAATAATAAAGCTGCTCAAGTTTATTGGTGTTATCGACAAATATTAAAAATCGCGGACGGCAATGAAGTTGATACAAAGCTTGGACTTTTTAAGGCATTTCTCGATCACTTTAGAGACGACTCGGCTCATAGCAAAAAATATAAAGCTTTTTGGAAAGATTTAGATTGAAAAAAATTTTTATTGTACTGTTATTTTTAAATTCATCTTTTGTATTGGCTGATCAAAAAGATAGCCGACTGAACAGTTTGTTCGATGAGTTATTTTTAAGTAATGACAATATGCAAGCCAGTACTATCTTAGCTGACATCTGGGATATATGGTCTATTGCAGAAAATACTGAAGCCCAAAAAATATTTGATGAAGGTAACAATATGATGGATCGTGGAAGTTTAGAAGAAGCAATAACTTTATTTACGCAGGTAATTGATCTTAAACCTGATTTTGCAGAAGGTTGGAACAAAAGAGCTACTGTTCTGTTTTTAAAAGGTGATTTAGAGGCTTCAATTTCTGATATCCAAAAAACTCTTGAACTAGAACCAAGACACTTTGGAGCACTTGATGGTCTTGCAGAAATCTATTTAATTCAAGATGATCTTTTTGGAGCTGCAGCAACATATAAAAGAATTCTAGAAATTATTCCAACAAGTAAAAAATCTCAAGACCGACTCAAATTAATTAACGAACTTATTGTTTAATTATGTGTGGGCGTTTTGTTCTCTCCGACAAAAAAGTTGTTAAAGAAAAATTTAATATTGAACTATCGCCCTCATATAACATAGCTCCGTCACAAGATGTATTAGTTATAAAACCAGATCCTACATTTATGAAATGGTCATATTCACCAAAATGGAAAGATGATATGAACTTGATTAATTGTCGTCACGAAACATTACTAGAAAAGCCTTCTTTTAAGGGATCACTTAGATGTGTTTTTCTTGCAAATGGGTGGTATGAATGGCAAAGGCAAAATAACTCTAAAACGCCTTTTTTCCATTATATTGAAAATGAATTGCTGTACTTCGCTGGTATTTATAATTTGAATAGTGGATGTGCAGTTGTAACTTGCCAGTCAAGTGAAACTGTCTCTCATGTGCATCATAGACAACCTTTGCTTTTAGATGAATCTCAAACAACTGAATGGATAGAAGGAAAGCATGAAATTAAAAGAAAAAAAGACGATCAAGTTCAAGTTTATGAAGTCTCAAAAAATGTTAATAGTCCTCGTAACAATAGCCCTGAGTTGTTAGATAAATCTTAATCTGTATAATTACAGAATGAGTAAATTTTATGCGTTCATAGACAGCACTTTTATTGATTTAGGAAGGCAATTTAAATTAAGTTATCTACCGCCTTTGATGATATATGTTGCTGCCGGTGTTTCGGGTTTAACCGCAATCGTTGGAACCTTTTTTGTAAAAGATTATCTAAATCTTTCAGCTGCTTTTATAGCAGGCCTTGGTTTTTGGGCAGGAATTCCATGGGCATTAAAAATGCCACTTGGTCATTTAGTTGACCTAATCTGGGAAAGAAAAAATTATCTTGTTTATGTGGGCGCATCACTCATTGCTTTAAGTCTTGCTATCATGTTCGGCCTTATTATTCATACTGACTTTATGGTAAGGTACTTAAGTATTGAAACTTGGTATGTTATTAGCGTTCTCTTAGCTCCGATAGGTTATGTGGTTCAAGACGTTGTTGCTGATGCAATGACGGTTGAAGCAGTCCCAAACATAGATTCCAGAGGAAACCAATACTCACCCGATGTAATAAAAAATATGCATACCACCATGCAAACACTAGGCAGATTTGCAATTATTGGTGGTACAGTAATTGTTGCATTAATTAATGTTGTTATTTTCAGTAGCGTTGAGGCTGAAACTGAACAAGAAAAAATAATTTTATACGGGAATATTTACCTCTTCGCACTGATCATTCCGTTCATATCAGTATTAGGGGTATTGCTTTCAATTTATTTAAAAAAGAAAAAAAACGACCAACTTTCAAAGTTAGGTATAGATCATCAAATCGAAATTGAAAAAACTAAGGTTGATTGGTGGATACTTGGAGGCTCTCTCGTTTTTGTAATTTTTACACTTAGCGTGGGAGGATTAAATCTTCCGTATGCGCAAGAGATCGTATTCTTTGGATCAGTAAGTATTATATTTTTTCTGATGGCTAAACTAATGCGTGAACTTCCAGAGTCGATGCGATACACAATTTTAGGAACTGCAATTATAATATTTATTTTCAGAGCCATGCCAGGCCCAGGCCCAGGACTTACCTGGTTTGAGATTGATAATTTAGGATTTGATGAGCAGTTTTTTTCTGTGCTTTCTCTTCTTGCCTCCTGTTTGACTTTACTTGGCATCATTATTTTAAGGCCTTTTATGGTCAATAACTCAATTGCAAAAATTATAGTGATATTATCAATTGCTGGAGCAATATTGTTTTTGCCAAGCGTTGGCATGTATTATGGATTTCATGAATGGACTTCATCATTAACAAACGATGTTGTAGATGCACGGTTTATTGCAATATTTAATACAGCTTTAGAATCACCCTTGGGACAAGTTTCAATGATTCCACTTCTTGCGTGGATCGCAAGAAATGCTCCAGCTCATCTAAAGGCTACATTTTTTGCTGTATTTGCATCGTTTACCAATTTAGCTCTATCCGCAAGTGCGTTGCTTACAAAGTATCTCAATCAAATTTACGAAGTAACGAGGGAAGTCAAGGATAAGGTCACAAATGAGATACTCTCCATAGCTGATTATTCTGACCTTGGTATTTTATTGATTGTTGTAACTCTGCTCACTCTTTTGGTACCAACAATTTCTGTTATAATCATTCAAAAAACTAGTTTAAAAACAGATGAATAATTAATGAAAAATGTATTACAGATTCTTGGTGTTTTTTTTGTAGGCGCCCTTATAGGTTTTATTTTATTGAGCTTTGGTCTGTCGGTCGATATTTCAATGATGACAGGTACGGTTGTAATTCTTGTACTGGCTTACCTTGTTACTAAACAAAACAATAAGGAAAGAAAATAATGGTTCAAATTCCAAGCGATCAAATTAAATCTAGAGAAATACTAAATTGGAAGGGTTTGCATTTATTTCATTTTAGAACTTCATCATGCTCACAAAAACTTAGGATCTATTTAAATTTAAAAAAAATTTCATGGATACCTCACAGCATAAATCTTGCTACAGGAAAAAACTATTCAGAATTCTTTCTAGGTATTAATCCTAAAGGCCTGGTTCCTGTTCTCGTGGATGATGGTCGTGTAGAAATTGAGAGCAATGATATTCTCATGTATCTCGAAGATAAATTTCCTGAAAACCCACTTGTTCCTGACTCCGATACAACAGAAATTGGTACGTTACTGAAAGAAGAAGATGATTTGCATGAGGATATAAGAAATATTGCTTATCGATATATGTTTGGTGGACTCGGCAAAAAAGACCCTAATGAATTAGATACGTTTGAAAAATATAAATCATCTAATAGTGAGCTGGACTATCTAAAATTAAAGGAAGTAAAGTTTTATAAGTCATTTCGTGAAAATGGAATAACTGATGAAGCAGTTAAAAACTCACTCAATAATTTTTGTAAATGTTATGATAAATACGAATCTCTATTAAATAAGCAAAAATACTTAATGGGCGATAATCTTTCAATGCTTGATCTTGCCTGGTTTATTTATACATATAGGCTTTATGTCTCAGGATTTCCATTTAAAGACCGTTACCCAAAAATATCTACATGGTTTCTTGATCTTTATTCTCGAAAAGAATTTTTTAAAGAGGTTAATGATCCATTGCCTCTAAAGCTAATTAGGCTTTACGCTAAGACATCAACATCTTTGAGTGGAAAGTCAATTAAAGCTCTGCTTTCAAAATAATGACTGCCCTAGACAGATTATCCATACTTGAGGGATACTATAAATCTCACTGGCCTGTTGAATGTGGTGGAAATCGACGTCAAAAGGCAACTAAAGGATCGTTGAACGCTCGTGAAAAAAAAGCTGTTGTACAAAGCATACGAAATGAACGCTGGAATGTTATGACAATTTATCGCGATAATAATGAAATTTTTTTGGGTGGTACGATGCCAAGCTTTACAGGTCCAGAACCATTTGGATGGCTTCAAAAAATTGAGCCTGAGTCTTTGGAAATATTAGGGGAAACGCCAAAATTACCATGCGGTGATCACGTCTGGTGTGGCGCTATTGCAGCACATCAAAACGGCAATATCATCAAGGTTAATGGAAACTACATGCATAGTATTTCAAAAGAATGTGAAGTGATTAAAGAGTCAAAATTACCCATTGATCAGGCGCATAACGGTTTACTAATATTATCAGATGGAACAATCGTCACTAAAGATTTACGTTTAGAAGGTCAAGGTTGTTCCACAATTACAAGATTAGATCAAAATCTAGATGTTTTACATGAACCCATGCAATTGCCTGAAGGTTCTATGGGAAGAATTGCATCAGACAAAACAGAAGATGGTGAGTTCATTTTTATTCCAGGTATCGAAAAAATATGGAAAATAAAAGTTCTGCCTAACAATCTAGAAGTTACTTCAGACTGGTCACCTAATTATAGGAAATCAAATGATGATCAAGGATTATCATGGGATGGCTGCATATCGGATGGATCGCTCTGGTTGATGAATAACGGAGACATCGACTCATTAAGAGCGATTTATTCAACTCATCCAAATGGTAGATTTAAAACTGCACCAAAAGAATTAAGTTGGAGACGTCCTGCTCCTTGGTCATGTAAGCAAAGGCTTTTTAGATTTGATTTAATGTCAGAACAATTTGAATATATCGAACCATTTGAACATCATGGAGGGGGTATTATTGCACCACCCGTAAATATTCCCGAATGTAATATCTGTGTATGCTGGGATAGTATAAATGGTGGCATAGCAGGTATTGATACATCAAATAACTCGTTAAAAATATCTTGGAAGATTGATAGTCTTAGACCAACAATGCAACCGGTTGTGTTTCCTGAAAGCAAAGAGCTAGTAATTAATAGTTTCGAAAATAATGACGATCACTTAGTGGTAATAGACCTATCTAGTGGAGAAATACTCTCAAAGGTTACACTCAATTCACCTCTTGCCAATGGCATGTTTTTAACGCCAGGCTTAAAGAATGATATTTTTTATTGCTCAACAAGAACCTTTGCACGAGTATCTTGGAAGTAAATTTGAACTAATATTTATTCTTTCAAAGGTAAGTATTTTAATTAGAATTTGTAAAAAACAAAATATAGGAGACAAAATATGGAATTTTGTAATGCCGTGAGGTTTAAAGTTAAAGAAGGTTGTGAAGAAGAATACTTAGAAATAAACAAAAGTTTTGAAAATTTACCGGGTCAGAAAATGAGTCGTCTTTTTAAAACAGGAGACCGTACATATTGTTTTATTGGAATTTGGGAATCTGAGGAAGCTATAGCCGCTCAAAGAGAAAATATGATTGGAAACTTGGATAAAGTTAGATACTTACTAGAGGAATTATCTCCTGAATTAGGCGTAACTGATCCTGTTTCAGGAACGGTTGTTCTTGATTATAGCTGATAAATCAGGTTAAGATCTTTCTATGCATTTAGATTTACCAGAGCTGTTATTTGGCATACCTTTGCACTTAACACTTTTGTGTATTTCTAAATTTTACGCAAATAAATCATATGATGAAGCAGCAAGATATTTTAGTAAGGCGAGTAAAGTTTAAAAATTTGCTTCCACCTGTAATTAAGCTAGTCATCAAAAGAAAACTTAATTTAAGTTTAATTGACTTAAACAAAACAATTAGATCATCTAAAATATATCATTAATAATATGAGCTTAACCGATGAAGGACATTACGGCCCCAAACAACTAAACATGCTCAAAACTGTCTGGGGTGAGGGTTTTCTATCACCTGGTGGGACAAAAGAAATTGATCAGATTTTAAAAGGATTAAATCTAAAAAATAAAAAAGTTCTAGATATTGGATGTGGAACTGGCGGTGCAGTTTTTCATATGATTGAAAAATATGGCGCAAAAGAAGTTATTGGAATAGATCCAGAACCGTTAGTAATTGAAACAGCAAATAATTTAGCGTTAAAGAAAAATTTATCTGATAAAGCAAAATTTATTTGTACAAAGCCTGGAGAATATAAATTTGAAGATAAAAGTTTTGAGGCAGTATTCAGTAAAGAAGCATTCTTACATATTATCGATAAAAAAAACTTGCTCAAAGAGATAAACGAGATCTTAGCTGACAATGGTATTCTTGCGGTTGGTGATTGGATGAGGAATGATGACAACGAACCTTCAGAGCAGATGAAAGAATATATTGCCGCAGAAGGCCTCGATATGTTTATGTGCTCATTAGAAAAGTACGAAAGTCTTTTAAAAGAAACAGGATTTGAAGTTCTCTCACTAAATGATCGTAATAAATGGTATCTCGAAAAAGTTAAGACAGAAATATCAGATATAAGAGGACCACTTTATGATGATGTTGTGAATCTAATAGGAAAAGAAGAGGCAGACGGTGCACTGGAAATTTGGGAAAAACTTCTTGGCGTTGTAGAAAAAGGGGAACATCGCCCTGGTAATTTTCAAGCTGTAAAAATTTCAACCTAAAATGGACAATAAACTATCGCAGTCAGACATCGATCGCGTTATTGAAATGGCCTGGGAAGATAGAACAACTTTCGCTGATATTAGGAAACAATTTGGAATACAAGAGAAAGAAGTTATTAAATTAATGAAAGAGAATATGAAAAGGTCCTCTTTTTTAATGTGGAGAAAGCGAGTAAGGGGAAGAAAAACTAAAATTAGTCCAATTTCAGATCGATTTAAATCATCTAATCAGAAATCATAGCAATGAGTAACATAAAAAATATATCAGCAGAAAACTGTTATAGTACAATTAAAGAAAATAAAGATGCATATTTAGTTGATGTACGCACACCTTACGAATGGGAAACATTTGGAAGAGTGGATGAAGACTCTTTTGATGCTCAATATATAGAATTAACTCTCATTAATGAAGAGGGTGATGAAAACACTAATTTTTTGAATCAATTCAATTCTTATGGAATTTCAAAAAATTCGGAAATTTACTTTATTTGTAAGTCAGGGGCAAGGTCCATGCATGCTGCTTTAATGTTAGAGTCAAATGGTTATCAAAATCTTTACAATGTTGAGGATGGATTTGTTATTGGTTGGAAACCGGGTGGCTTACCATCAAAGTAATTTCAAAGAATTAATTAGAAACAGTAATAATTTTATCGATTAATTTCTCTATATCATTATCGTTATTTGCTAGAAATGACTGAAACTCTTCTCGTTGCGCAATTACAAGACTGATACCTTCAATATTCAGATCAATTATTTTGATATCACCGTCTCTATTAATCAGTCTCCACTTTAAATTTATCTTTAAAGTATCAGTTCCCTCTCGTACAATATTACTTTCAACAATTACGTATTTTCCTGCAGCTTCAGACCCAACAATTTGAACTTGCTCCCCGGAGTATTGATCAAGCTTATTCGCATAGGAGTTAATAAAATAATCTTTAAATGCAATCAAATATCTTTCTTTTTGTTCATCTGTTGAATTTTTCCAAGTTTTAGAGAGTACAAATTTTGAAATTAAATTTAGGTCAATGGCATTCATTACCACATCAGTGAATCGAGACGTTTTATCGTTTTCACTTATACCCTCATCACTTAAAATCTCAATTGCTTGGCCTGCAAAGTTTGATACAAATTCCTCTTCTTGAGCAAACTCTGAGCTTTGGGAGTAAGTTGCAAAAGAAAGCAAAAAAATTAAAATCCAGCTAAAATATTTAACTTTAATCATAAATAACCTCAATGTCAGGTCCTACATAACTTTCATCGATATCAAAGTCATCAAAAATATCATTTTCTTGATCTTGAGTATTGCTTTCTAAATTATTTGAGGCCTGACTTTCTCTTCCTTGTGAATAAAAGCTTCTTACTGCTGCATAGTAATCAATTGAATTGTTTTGTAGATCATCAAGAATTTCTATGTTTTGAGATCTAAAATCAATCGCACTGGTACCCATTCTGTAAGTTCTTAGAGAGTCAGGAGCAGACCCACCTCCCACTTGATACATTGGATCCAGCAGTGATGTTGATAGCAAGCCCGCAAAGTCTCTTGGCGTGGAAGGTCCCAAGAAAGGTAAAACTAAGTATGGACCAGATTCCACACCCCACACACTCAAAGTTTGCCCAAAGTCTTCATTTTCGGCTATAAGACCCATGCTAGAAGCAGGATCAAAGAAACCGAGTATTCCAACAGTTGAGTTGATAATAAATCGAGATGTTGATATGCCAGCCTTTCTTAACTCGCCTTGCAATATATTATTTACAGCTGTAATTGGCATGCCTAAGTTATTTAATGAATATGTAACTCTGTTTCGTACAAACTCTGGAACAATGGCTTTGTAGGTAACAGCAATTGGCCTTAATATGAGTTTGTCGAAAATAATATTAAATTGAAAAACCATACGATTTACTTTTTCAAGTGGATCGTTAACACTAACTATTTCAGTTTCAGAATTGTTATAATTCACCGATGCTTCTTTTGAAGCACATCCCTGTAACAAAAGAACAGAACTTAGAAATAAAACTATTAATATTCTATATTTCATTGAAATAATGCTATTCTATATGAATTTTCTAATCAAATTAATATTTAAGTGTAACAGTCTATAATTAGAAAATGACACAGAAATGAGCCAGTATTGAGAACAATTGACATATTTATTGTAATATCTATTAATCTTGCTTGGGGATTGGCATTTATCTCGGCAAAAATCGGTGTAAATGAATTTCCACCATTTTTATTTACGACAATGAGATTTCTAATCATTGCAGCTTTACTCATACCCTTTTTGAAAATTCACCGAGGCCAAATGACTAATATTTTAATTATTTCTATATTAGGAGGAGGCATTCATTTTGCATTTTTCTATCTTGCTCTTGATAATTCTCAATTTATTTCCTCTGTTGCTGTGGTTCTCCAATTAGGTGTACCATTTGCAACTATATTATCCGTTATATTTTTAGGTGAGGTGATTAAGTGGAGGCGTATTCTTGGAATAGCACTTGCATTTGGTGGAGTTATTATTTTGATTTTTGAGCCTACAATATTTTCTGATCTCGGTGGCGTTTATTACGCATTATTGGCAGCTTTATCTATTGCTATCAGCCTTCTTTTTATGAAGAAGTTAAAAGATGTTAAAGTGTTTGATCTACAAGCTTGGATTGCTTTTATAAGCTTTTTATTCCTGGCAATGATTTCCTCTTTAGTTGAGGAAAATCAGTTAGACTTGATTTTAAATGCATCCATAATTGGTTGGGGAGCTATATTATTTACTGCGTTTGCTGCAACAGCTATCGGTCATGCAGGTTTTTATTACTTAATAACAAAATATGAATTATCAAAAATTACACCTCTAACGCTCCTTGCTCCGGTACTTGCTATAATAAATGCACTTATTATTTCTTATTTTTCTCTTTATGAAGGATTTAATGAAGTACTTACATTTAAAATCATCTTTGGCGCAACCATGTCATTTACTGGAGTTGCAATTGTAATGATGAGAGAACCAGAAGAGGAAAAGGTATCAAGTTCACCATGAAAATTGAATATCTAAAATCCCCCAATTATGAACAAGTAAAAAGAAGAAATATAAAATATATAATCATACATTATACAGGAATGAAAACAGCACAGGAGTCAATTAAAAGACTTAGATCAAAAAAACATAAAGTGAGCTCACATTACTTTATTAATGAAGGAGGAAAAATTACTCAACTCGTAAATGATAAAGATATTGCTTGGCATGCAGGTATATCTAATTGGAAAAAAGATAGAAATTTAAACTCAAACTCTATAGGCATAGAGTTACAAAACAGAGGCCAAGAATTTGGATATCACAAGTTTAAGTCATCTCAGATAAAATCACTTATATCATTAATCGGAAGTCTGCAGACAAAGTACAAAATAAAAAAAAGCAATGTTTTGGGCCACTCAGATGTTGCTCCAATGCGAAAAATAGATCCAGGATATTTATTCCCTTGGCATAAGTTGGCTGCAAAAGGCTTAGTAATTTTACCAAAGAAAAATAATTCAAAAACGCCGCTCAAAGCTGTAGAGATTAAATCTTTACAACAGTTACTAAGAGATTTTGGCTATAAAATTACTTTATCGAGTTTAATGGATAAAGAAACACTGCAAATTATTTACGCTTTTGAAAGTCACTATTGTCCCGAAGAGCTAGAGGATTTTATAGTTAAGCGCAAATTGTTGGGATATCTGAGAGAACTTATATCTTCTCAAAGAGAGGCTTGACCAATATCTTTTATGAGGATAAACCCTTTCTGCCAGATAATTGGATAACTGCTTGGCTTGATCAAGAGGAAAGTCCGGGCTCCACAAGGCAACAGTGCCGGGTAATACCCGGCGGAGGCAACTCTAGGGAAAGTGCCGCAGAAAATAAACCGCCCTAATTGAAATTTTAAGGGTAAGGGTGAAAAGGTGAGGTAAGAGCTCACCGCTTTTTTGGTAACAAAAAAGGCATGGTAAACCCCACTGGGAGCAAGATCAAATAGGGTTACATTGGCTTGTCTTGGCTGTAATCGGGTTGATCGCACGACTCAATTGGTAACAATTGAGCTAGATGAATAGTTATCGGTTTTTTGTAAAAAAATTACAGAACCCGGCTTATAAATTATCTGGCAAAATTTATCATTTATTATCAATAGTTTATAAATATAGGCTAATGTATAAAATTAGTTAAATAATTGATTATAAAAGAAATATAATAAATAGATATAGACATTACCCATATAATCCCATACTATCCCAAGTAATCCCAATTTAACCCAAATGAGGTAATTTTGTTGATTATTTTAATAACTAACTTTTTTTTAAAAATGGCATTGTTTCTATCTACATACATCAATCGCATTGACAAAAAAGGTCGTGTTTCTGTTCCATCTTCTTTTAGAAGTGTCTTAGAACAAAACGGATTGAAGGGCATGATTTGTTATCCTTCACCGACTCTTAAATCAATTGAAGGATGTACTGCTAATAGAATGCAAAAGATCAGTGATGCGATAGAAGCCTCCGGTCCCTTCAGTGAGGAAAGAAATACTTTTTCAACATCTATTTTTGCTGACAGCCATCAAATCCATTTTGATCAAGAAGGCAGAGTCATCATACCTGATGGACTAATCTCTATTGCAGGTATTATTGACCAAGTTTCTTTCGTTGGTATGGGTGAAACATTTCAAATGTGGAATCCTGATACTTATGATTCTTTCAAAAAAGAAAAAAGTGATAATGCAAAAAATAATTTAGCAAATCTCAAATGGAAAAATGAATAACTAATGAAAATAGGAGGATAATTTCATGGTTTTAAATTTAAGTGTTCCAGAATTAAAAGAGCTTAAGCCAAAGATAACAGTATTTGGAGTCGGTGGCGCAGGTGGAAATGCAATTAACAATATGATTCAATCCGGATTATCAGGAGTTGAATTTGTTGCAGCCAATACAGATGCACAAGCTCTGTCTAAATCATTAAGTGATTCAAAAATGCAATTGGGTGTTCAGGTTACTAAGGGATTGGGAGCTGGTTCTCATCCTGATATCGGTAAATCCTCAGCCGATGAAACTAAACACGAAATAATGGAAAGACTTGAAGGCACAAACATGCTTTTTATTACTGCTGGTATGGGTGGCGGTACTGGTACAGGCGCTGCTCCAGTGATAGCGCGTGTTGCTAGAGAATTGGGTATACTTACTGTAGCAGTTGTTACTAAACCATTTCAATTCGAAGGTGCTGGAAGAATGAGAATTGCTGAGCAAGGGCTGAAAGAGTTAGAACATTTAGTAGATACAACAATTGTTATTCCAAACCAAAATTTATTTAAAGTTGCTGATGAAAAAACAACATTTGCCGATGCATTTTCAATGGCGGATGATGTTTTGCATGCAGGAGTAAGAAGTATTACCGATCTGATGGTCGTACCGGGATTAATCAACTTAGACTTTGCCGATGTTAAGACAATCATGAATAATATGGGACGCGCAATGATGGGTACAGGTGAAGCGTCTGGTGAAAACAGAGCAATAGAATGTGCTCACAATGCAGTTACAAATCCACTGCTTGATGACTACTCTTTGGACGGAGCAAAGGGATTATTGATCAATATTACTGGTGGAACTGACTTAACATTGCATGAGGTTGATAAAATTACAAATGAGATAAGAGAACAAGTTCACCCAGATGCAGACGTAATTGTTGGATCAATCTTTGACGAAAACCTTGAGGGAAAAGCTAGAGTTTCTGTTGTTGCGACTGGTTTAGAACCTCATGACAAGCCATCAAAGAGGATAATCGATTTACAAGTAAATAGTAGTTCAACAGTTTCATCAGTTCCAGCAGCTCAAGTAAATGGAACAGGATCTATTCATGCTTCAGCTAATCAAGAAGATGAAATTCACGAAAATTCTGATCCATATATGTATATGGATAGCTCAGATGAAAAAGA